>JAJKJM010000157.1 GCA_021153985.1 Polaromonas sp. | reverse complement strand
GCGAAGAAAGATGCCGAGCTGCACCAGCGCAACCTGCCGGACAAAGACCTGGCCTACCTTGAAGAAGGTTCGCAGTACTTTGGCGACTATGTTCGCGGCGTGGGCTGGGCGCAAAAATTCGCCCGCCTGAACCGCGAGGTGATGATGCAGGCTGCCATTGGCGCGCTGCGCAAGGTGATCAGCAAGCCCTTTGAGACGCACCTGGAAGCGGTGAACTGCCACCACAACTATGTGCAGAAGGAAACGCACTTTGGGCAAGAGGTGTTTGTGACCCGCAAGGGCGCTGTGAGCGCCAAGGCGGGAGAGCTCGGGATCATTCCCGGCAGCATGGGCGCCAAGAGTTTCATCGTGCGCGGCAAGGGCAACCCCGACAGCTTTATGAGCTGCAGCCACGGGGCAGGCCGCACCATGAGCCGTACGCAAGCCAAGAAGCTGTTCACGGTGGACGACCAGATCAAGGCCACGGAAGGCGTGGAATGCCGCAAGGACGCCGACGTGATCGACGAGATCCCGATGGCCTACAAGGACATCGATGCCGTGATGCTGGCGCAGAGCGACCTGGTGGAGGTGGTTTACACGCTCAAGCAGGTGGTTTGTGTCAAAGGATGAAGGAGGAGGTCAGAAGGACAACGCCCTGCGGGCGTTGTCCGGTCCTGCCTTGAGGGCTCTTCGGGAGAAACTTGCCGGGGCTGGCTGCGTATTTGATTTTGCTGTTTACACGCTGGAGAAAGGCATTGATCCTTCTGCGGCGCTGTATCGGTGCGCGCTGGAGCTGCTGTTCGCGGACGTACGGGAGCGGTGGTTGGTGCACCACCAGGAGGCCATAAAAAAATATCCGCAATTTAGTACGGCGAACTTCTTTCAACTCGACTACGACTGTACCGCTGCAATTGCGGAAGTCTTGCCGGCTGAAAAGTTGCAGGGTCTCTTTTCATGCACGCCGGATCCAGCCGGCGCGCCTTGTTTGTTTTTGAGTTTCAGTTACCCACCTTACGGCTTCACGAAAGATGCTGATGCAACGGCTCTGTTCCGTGAGTGGTGTCAAGTTTTGGGTTTGATTCCCGGCGATCTTCCCGAGGTGATCGACTGGGTTGGCGATCCTGCGCTGGAGCCATCGCGCAGCGAATGGAGCAACTATTTTGAAGCCGGAAAAGAGTGGTGGGGCATCTGGTGCCTGACGGTATGGAACCCTGTGACCCGGACTCTGGGCGTGCTGGCCGCCAGTGCAACTGATTGATGAAAGAAGAAAAATGATTGAACTCGATGGCTCGCAAGGCGAAGGTGGTGGGCAGATCCTGCGCACGGCGCTGGCGCTCAGCCTGGTCACGGGCAAGCCGTTTCGCATGGACAACATCCGTGCGAAGCGCCCCAAGCCCGGCCTGATGCGTCAGCACCTGGCCTGTGTGAATGCGGCTGTGGCCGTGGGTGGCGGTGTGGAGCACACGTCCGCCGTTAACGCTGCCGGGCAAGCCGTGCAGATTGGCGAAACCACGCTGCTGTTCACGCCCGGTGAGGTGCGCGCTGGCGACTACGAATTTGCGGTCGGCTCCGCAGGCAGCTGCATGCTGGTGCTGCAGACCGCGCTGTGGCCGCTGCTGCAGGCCAAGGTGGCGTCCACGCTTGTGCTCAGCGGCGGCACGCACAACCCGATGGCGCCGTCCTGCTCTTTCCTGACTGCGCTGGCGCCTTACTTCGCCGGCAACGGCGAGGCGCTGTTTGACATTGAACTGCGCCGTCACGGCTTCTACCCGGCAGGCGGCGGAGAGGTGCGCGTGCATCTGCACCCGCCCGCGCAGGGCTTTGCGGCCATCCACCTGATGAAGCGCGGCGCGCTGATCGAAGCCTATGCCGAATGTCTGCATGCCGGCCTGCCCAGAGGCGTGGCCGAGCGTGAGCTGGACGTGCTGCGCAAGGGGCTTGGCTGGCAGGAAGACTGCCTGCGCGACCGCGGGCTGCGCAACAACGAAGGGCCGGGCAATGCGCTGCTGGCTGTCCTGCGCTATGAAAACATCACCGAGGTCTTTGCCGCGTATGGCGAAAAGAACGTGAGCGCCGAGCAGGTCGCCCGCCGCGTGCTGCAGGAAGTGAAGGACTACCAGGCCCACCAGGCACCGGTAGGCCCGCACCTGGCCGACCAGCTGATGATCCCCATGGCCCTGGCCGGCCTGCAGGGAAAGATGGGCCGCTATTGGGCGACGGAGCTGACCGAGCACACCTGCACGAACGCGCGGACGATTGAGGCCTTTCTGCCGGTCAAGTTCTCACTGGAGCCGCTGGAGGGCGGCACGGTGATTTCGCTGCAGGCTTGATGCCCCGATCAGGTATTTGATGGTGCTATTGATTTTGTAGCTGCTAGCGCACGTCCTGATTGGGCTTCGGCCATTTTTGATGCTGATATTGGCCCGCAAGCCATTCGTCAGCCTGTTTAAGACTGGCCTCATAGAGTCGTGTTAGCCTCGCGGCCATGTTGAACCGCATCCCCTCTTTCCTGCGCCATGTCGGCCCAGGCGTTGTCACCGGCGCCGCTGATGATGACCCTTCCGGCATCGCCACCTACACGCAGGCGGGGGCGCAGTTCGGCACCGGGCTGCTGTGGACGGTGTTCCTGTCGCTGCCATTCATGATCGCCATCCAGTTAGTGAGCGCCCGCATAGGGCGCGTCACTGGCAAGGGCGTGGCGGCCAATCTGCGTGAGCACACGCCGCGCGCGTTCCTGATGAGCATGGTCTTCTTGCTGGTGATTGCCAACACCATCAACATCGCCGCCGACATCGCGGCCATGGGCGAGGCACTGCAGCTGGCGGTGGGTGGCGGCGAGCATTTTCATGCGGTGGCCTTCGGCGTCATCACCGTGCTGCTGCAGGTGTTTGTGCCTTACCGCAAGCTCGCGCCCATCCTGAAATGGCTCACGCTCTTTCTTTTTGCCTATGTGATTGCCGTGTTTCTGGTGCAGGTGCAATGGGCCCAGGTGCTGCATGACCTGGTGATCCCGAAACTGCAGTGGACCTCGGGCTACTGGATGATGATCGTCGCGCTGCTGGGCACCACCATTTCACCTTATCTCTTTTTCTGGCAGGCCTCGCAAGAGGTAGAAGAGCTGCGCCTGAAGGGTGCGGGCCAAGGGTCTGAAAAAGAAGTGCGGCACGACCTGCGCCGCGTCAAGCGCGACACCTACATCGGCATGTTCTTCTCCAATGCCGTGGCCTTTTTCATCATGGTGCTGGGCGGTGCGGTGCTGTACACGGCCGGCATCCACGACGTGACCTCGGCTGCGCAGGCGGCAGAGGCTTTGCGGCCGCTGGCCGGCGACTTCGCCTTTGCGCTGTTTGCCGGCGGCATCATCGCCACCGGCCTGCTGGCCGTTCCGGTGCTGGCTTCGTCGGCCGCCTACGCCGTGGCCGAGGCCTTTGGCTGGCCCGAAGGCCTGGAGCGCCATTGGTATGAGGCCAAGCGCTTTTACGCCATCATCGTCATCGCCACCGTAGTCGGCACCGGCATGGACTTCACTTCCATCGACCCGATGAAGGCGCTCTACTGGAGCGCTGTGATCAACGGTGTGGTGGCTGTGCCCATCATGGCCGGCCTGATGCTGCTGGCGGGGCGCAAATCGGTGATGGGCAACTTCACCTCGGGCTTCAAGACCACCTGGTTTGGTTGGGGTGGGGTGGTGGTGATGGGTTTTGCGGTGCTGATGATGTTGCTGGACTTGTTTCGCCCGCTGTTTTAGGGAGGACGGCGGGGGAAGCAGATTTATATCCGCAGATTACGCAGATTTCCGCAGATTAAAGACAAATAGAAAAATGCGATGCGAGGCCGGGAGCCAGCGTAAAAAACGGGCCTGAGGCAGGTTAAAAACATCTTGTTTTCAATCTGCGTAAATCTGCGAAATCTGCGGATAAATCTTTGTCTGCGTATCTGCGGCTAAATCCAGCTTAGGAGCTGCTCCGGCGCGTGACCCACAGCCGCTGCGGCCCCGCGCCCTTGTCACCCAGCTTGTCAAACGGGTTGCGCAGCCGGCACTTGTCAATCGACAGGCAGCCGCAGCCAATGCAGTCGTCCAGCGTGTCGCGCAGCTTTTTCAATTGGGCCATGCGCTCGTCCAGATCTTTGCGCCAGGCGGCCGACAGGCGCGCCCAGTCGGCCCGGCTTGGCGCCGCTTTGGCAGGCAGGGTGGCCAGCGCTGCCTCAATGTCGGCCAGCGCAATGCCCACCCGTTGCGCCACCCGCACAAAGGCCACCCGCCGCAGCATCTCACGCGCATAGCGGCGCTGGTTGCCGTCGGTGCGGGTGCTGCTGATCAGCCCCTTGGTTTCGTAGAAGTGCAGCGTGGAAACCGCCACACCACTGCGGCGCGCCATGTCGCCGACCGAGAGGGTTGGGAAGAGGCCGGCTTCTTCCAGGGGCGTGCTCATGGGGACTCCTCGCAAATAGTTCTTGACCTCAACTTTACTTGAGGTTTTACGCTGCTGGTTTTTAAGGAGTTATTCAAATGTCAGGTGAATCTTCAACCCCCACCCCCACCTCCACCTCTGTATTCCGCATCGACAAATTCGTGGTGCCGTCGCAGTCGATCTCCGCTTTTGTCGAGCGCATCCACCACGTGCAGCGCATGCTGGGCGAACAGCCGGGCTGCCTTCAAAAGCATGTGCTGACCCAGACGGGCGACAGCAGCGAATTTGACGTGGTGACAGTGGTCGAGTGGGCCAGCGCCGACGCCGTGGCCGCCGCCCGCCTGGTCATAGAAAAGCAACTCGCCACCGAAGGCTTCGACATCCAGGCCTTCAGGAGGAAATTGGGCGTGCGGGGCGACTCGGGGATGTACCGCGAGGCCTGAGCGCTGGCCCTGGTTCCATTTCTCTTGCTCCTTCCCCGCTGGGGGAAGGTGGGGATGGGGGCTGACGGCCTTGGCGAGGGCGCTTGTTCCACTTCCGTCGGCCCCCACCCCAGCCCTCCCCCAGCGGGGGAGGGGGCTAAGTGGGAAGGGAGTGAGACCCCACGGACCGCAACACGTGCTCCGCCGTCGCCGGCGCCTCCAGCACCACACACTCGCCGGGGGGGACGACTGACCCCACCGCATCCCGCATCGCCTCATACACACTGATCGCCAGCATCAGCGGCGGCTCGCCCACGGCCTTGCTGCCAAACACGTTGTCTTCGCGATTTGGTTCGGGCCACAAATCGACCTTGAAATGTTCGGGCACATCGCCGGTGGCGGGGATTTTGTAGGTGCTGGGCGCGTGTGTGGTCAGCAGGCCCTTGTCGTTCCACACCAGTTGCTCGGTGGTGAGCCAGCCCATGCCTTGTATGAAACCGCCTTCGATCTGGCCGATGTCGATCGCTGGATTGATCGACGTGCCTACGTCGTGCAGGATGTCGACCTTCAGCACGCGGCTTTCGCCTGTCAGCGTGTCGATGGCGACTTCGGTGCAGGCTGCACCATAAGCGAAGTAATAAAACGGCCGGCCGGTGAGGGTGGTTTTGTCGTAATGGATCTTGGGTGTGCGGTAAAAGCCGTCGCTCCACAGCTGGATGCGGTTGGCGTATGCCAGCTTCACGACTTCGGTAAAGGGCCGCGTGCCTTCGGGCGTGATGACTTCGCCGCCGTTGTCTCCGCACACAAATCGCACAGCGCCGGCACCGCAGCGGTCAAGCCCCGCCACAAACTGCGCCAGGTTGTCGCGCACATTGCGCGCGGCGTATTGGGCGGCGCGGGCATTCAGGTCGGTGCCTGCCGATGCGGCGGTGGCCGAGGCATTGGGCACCTTGCTGGTGTCGCTGGCGGTGGCCAGCACCTGCGCAAAGGGCACGCCCAGTTCGTCGGCCACGATCTGCGCGACCTTGGTGTTCAGCCCCTGGCCCATCTCGGTGCCGCCGTGGTTGACCTGCACGCTACCGTCGGTGTACACATGCACCAATGCACCGGCCTGGTTAAAGAGGGTGGCGGTGAACGAGATGCCGAACTTGACGGGCGTGAGCGCGATGCCGCGTTTGATGACCGGGCTGCCTTCGTTCCATGCTGAAATGGCCTCTCGCCGGCTTCGGTATTGGGCGGTACGCTCCAATTTTGATAGCAAGGGATCGAGGATGTTGTCTTCGACCTTCATCTGGTAATGCGTCACATCGCGCTCGCCGATGCCGTACAGGTTGCGCTTGCGTACGTCCAGCGCGTCCAGGCCCAGGGTGCGGGCGATGTCGCCCATGATGGCCTCGATCACGATCATGCCTTGCGGCCCGCCGAAGCCGCGAAAGGCGGTGTTGCTCTGCATATTCGTCTTGCAGCGGTAAGACGCGATCTCCACGTCTTCCAGAAAGTAAGCGTTGTCGGCATGAAAGACCGCGCGGTCGGCTACCGGGCCCGAGAGGTCGGCGCTGAAGCCGCAGTTCACCGCCATCGTGATCTTCAGGCCGGTGAGCAGACCGGTATTGTCAAAGCCCACGTCGTATTCATACGCAAACGGATGCCGCTTGCCGGTGACCATGAAGTCGTCGTCGCGGTCCATGCGCAGCTTGACGGCGCATTTGAGCTTGTGCGCGGCAATGGCGGCCCACACCGCCATCTGGCCTGATTGCGTTTCTTTGCCGCCAAAGCCGCCGCCCATGCGCCGGCATTCCACGCGGACCGCATGGTTGGCAATGCCCAGCGCATGCGACACCCAGTGCTGGATCTCGCCGGGGTGCTGGGTGCTGGAGTACACCAGCCATTGCTGTTGCTCCTGCGGCACCACGTAGGCAACCTGGCCTTCAAGATAGAAGTGCTCCTGGCCGCCGACTTCGAGCGTGCCGTGCAGCGTGTGCGCGGCCTTCTTCAGCGCCGCAGCCGCATCGCCGCGTTTGACAAACACTGGCGGCAGCACATAACTTTGAGCCTTGAGCGCGTCCTGCACAGTCAGCACGGCGGGCAGCGGCTCGATCTTGCAGACCACTTTGCGTGCGGCGGCGCGTGCCTGCATCACGGTATCAGCCACCACGACGCCGATGACCTGGCCGATGTGCTGCACCGTATCTTGTGCAAACACCGGCTCGTCGTGCGAGAAATTGCCCAGCACTGCGTCCCCCGGAATGTCGCGCGCCAGGATCACATCGCGCACACCCGGCATGGCCAGGGCGGCGGTGATGTCAACGCCCAGCAGCTTGCCGTGCGCGACGGTAGAAAGAATCGGCGCGGCGTGCAGCGTGCCGCGCACTTCAGGGATGTCGTCGACATAAGTGGCAGCGCCGGCGACTTGCGCACGGGCGCTTTCATGAGCGGTTGAGCGGCCGGCTGCCTGCGTGTGCGCGGGCTTGCGTGCGAGCGATGCCTTCTCAGCCGGATCAGCGGCGGGCGCTTTGTCGGCGCGGGCGTTGGCCTCGCGCACGTCGGGGTCGGCCACGGCGTCGCGGCTCAGGGAGATGTCTTTGGCGGCGGTCATGCGGCCTCCTGCAGCGTGAAGCTGGCCAGGTTGATTTGCTGCAGGCCCTGGCTTTCGAGCCAGTAGCGCTGCAGCAAATTGCCCAGCACCTGGCTGCGGTAGGCAGCGCTGGCCCGCATGTCGGAGATGGGTGAGAACTCGGCGCGCAGTGTGGCGATGGCCCGCTGCACGGTGGCTTGCGTCCAGGGCTGGCCGGTGAGGGCGGCTTCTGTTTTGACGGCACGCACGGGGGTGGCTGCGACGCCGCCTGCGCCTATGGATGCGCTGATGACTTTGCCGCCTTCTACTTGCAGATTGATGGCCAGGCAAATGGCGGAGATGTCGTCGTCGTAGCGCTTGGAGATTTTGTAGACCCGTAGCCGTTCCGGCCCCTTACCCCAGCCCTCTCCCCAGAGGGGCGAGGGAGCAAGATTTCTCTCCCCGCTGTTTGCTCCTTCCCCCGCTGGGGGAAGGTTGGGATGGGGGCCACCCGGCCTAGGCACCTTCACCCAAGCCAACACCTCATCCGCCGCCATCACATTCGTGCGATAGCCGGTGTAAAGCTTCTCCAGCGGCATCTCCCGGTGCCCACGCACACTCATCAGCACCACGCCGGCATTCAGCGCAATCAACAGCGGCATCGAATCGCCAATCGGCGAGCCATTGGCCACATTGCCGCCCAGCGTGCCCGAGTTGCGCACCGGCAAGCCGGCAAAGCGGGCAGCGAAGTTGTGCAGCTGCGGGCGCTCTTGGACGAGTGCTGCATAAGCATCTGCCAGCGTGACGGCTGCGCCTATGGCGATGTGATTCGGGTAGTGCTCAATCTGCCGCAGCTCCTGCACTTTCGTCACGTCCAGCACCTGGCCGAACTGCTTGTGCATCTTGGTCACCCACAGGCCCACGTCGGTGCAGCCGGCCACCAGCTGGGCTTCGGGATGCTCTGCACGGGCCTGCAGCAATCCGGCCAACGTGCGGGGGGATTTATAAGCCAAATCGGCCTCCAGCCAAGGCGCTACCTTGGCTAGCTGCTCCAATTTTTGTAGCAAAGCCTTTTCATCGACGGCCACCGGCGGCAGCGCCGCCATGGCTTGCGCCGCGTCCAGGATGGGGCGGTAGCCGGTGCAGCGGCAGAGGTTGCCGGAGAGTTCTTCTTGCGCCAGCTCTCGGGTGATGGACTCGCCTTTGCATACATGGTTTTGGTACATGCCGAATAGGCTCATCACAAAGCCCGGGGTGCAGAAGCCGCATTGAGAGCCATGTTTATCGACCATGGCTTGCTGTGCAGGGTGCAAAGCACCGTCTTGCGCTGCAATATCTTCCACAGTCCAGAGCGCCATTCCGTCAACTGAATGCGCGAGCCGGATGCAGCTGTTAATGGCGCGGTATTGAACGCCGCCGTCAGCCGCTTCGCCCAATACAACCGTGCAGGCGCCGCAGTCACCTTCGCCGCAACCTTCCTTGGTGCCGGTGCAGTTCAAGTCCTCGCGAAGCACCTCCAGCAAGGTGCGGGTGGGTGGTACATTGCTGACGGAAATGACCTCGCCCCGCCTGACAAAGCGGATGGGCCTGGATGAAGTTGGGACAGACATGCTTCAGATTAAAACAGCCGCGCAAAGGCCAGCATACAAAAGCGCGTATCAACCGCATGGGTGAAAAGGTATGAAAGACCAGGCGCTTTTCGACAAGATAGACCTCCATCTCATCAGGGTCTTGAACACCGTGCTAACTGAACGCAGCGTATCACGCGCCGCCATCAAATTGGGTATGTACCAGCCTGCTGTCAGCGCGGCGCTCAAGCGCCTGCGCGTGCTGGCGGGAGACCCCATCCTGGTGCGTTCAGGCTCTGGCATGGTGCCTACCGACGCCGGCCTGCGCATGATCGAGCCCTCGGCCAGCATCCTGCGCGCGGCCGGCATGCTGTTCAGCGACGCCCGCGGGTTTGACCCGGCCACGGCCGAAACCACCTTTCGCCTGGCGGCCAGCGACTACATGGACCCGCTCTTTTTGCCGCAGCTGGTCGCGCAGATCAAGGCGCTGGCCCCGCGCAGCCACATTGAAATCCAGCCGCTGTCGGCCGAATCCGACTACCGCTCGCACCTGGCCAAGGGAGACGCCGACCTCGTCATCGGCAACTGGTCGGCGCCGTCGGACGAGCTGCATATGGCGCGGCTCTTCGGCGACGAGGTAGTGTGCCTGGTTGCCAAAGACCACCCGGCGGTGCGCCGCGGCTGGGACGCGGCCGGCTGGCTGGCGGCCGAGCACATCGCGCCAGCAGCCATGCACCCCGGCGCCAAGGGCGTGATCGACGAACACCTGGATTCGCTGGGCATGGTGCGCAATATCACCGTGCGCTGCCCGCATTTCGGCCTGATGCCTTCCATGGTGGCATCGAGCTTGCTGGTGATGACCACCGGCCGTCAGTATTGCGAACGCTTTGCAGGCATCTTGCCGGTCAAAATATTGCCCAGCCCGATTGAGTTCCCCCGCATGATGTATTACCAGCTCTGGCACGAACGCACGCACGCCTCCAACGCCTCGAAGTGGCTGCGTGAACGGGTCAAGTCGGTGGCCGCCACGCTACGAAAAGAATAGCTGCCAGCGTATGACAGACAAGGGTTACAGCACTTATTCTTATAAAACCGGCATTGGAACGGATACAACGAGATAAAGAGACAAAAGAGCATGACAGCACTATCGCCCCAGATCGAAAACCCGCCAGGGCTGCCGCCGCGGCTGCAGCTGAGCGGGATCACCAAAAGTTACCCGGGCGTCGTGGCCAACAGCGGCATCTCGCTGGCCGTGCAGCCCGGTGAGATCCATGCCGTGCTCGGCGAAAACGGCGCCGGCAAATCCACGCTGATGAAAATCATCTACGGCTCCGTCAAGCCTGACGCCGGCAGCGTGGCGATGGACGGCAAGCCGGTGACGGTGCGCAACCCGCATGAAGCGCGTGTGCTGGGCATCAGCATGGTGTTCCAGCACTTCAGTTTGTTTGACACGCTCACCGTGGCTGAAAACGTCTGGCTCGGGCTCGACAAACACCTGAGCCTGGCCGAGGTGTCGGCCCGCATCGAGCAGACCACGCAGGCTTACGGGCTGCAGCTGGACCCTGGCCGGCCCGTGCACACGCTCAGCGTGGGCGAGCGCCAGCGCGTCGAGATCGTGCGCGCCTTGCTCACGCATCCCAAGCTGCTGATCCTGGACGAGCCCACCTCGGTGCTCACGCCCCAGGCGGTCGAGAATCTTTTTGTCACGTTGCGCCAGCTCTCGGCGCAGGGCTGCAGCATTCTGTACATCAGCCACAAGCTGCATGAAATCCGCGCGCTTTGCACCGCCTGCACCGTGCTGCGCGGCGGCAAGGTGTCGGGCGTGTGCGATCCGCGGCAGGAGTCCAACGCCTCGCTCAGCCGCCTCATGATCGGCGCCGAGCCGCCTGCGCTCGAGCACCGCGAGGTGCGTGCCGGTGCGGTGGTGCTGGAGGTGAAGCAGCTTGATCTGCAGAAAGAAGAACAGTTCGGCGTCGACCTGCACCAGGTCGCGCTGCAGGTGCGCGCAGGGGAAGTGGTCGGCATTGCCGGCGTGTCGGGCAACGGCCAGAAAGAACTGCTGTACGCGCTCTCGGGTGAAGACACCCGGGCCGCCGCCGATGCGATCCATGTCAAAGGCGAGGCGGTAGGCAAGCGCGGGCCGCGCGGCCGCCGTGAGCTGGGCCTGCATTTTGTGCCCGAAGAACGCCTGGGCCGCGGCGCTGTGCCCTCGCTCTCACTGGCGCGCAACCTGCTGCTCACGCGCAAAGAAGCAGTCGGCAAAAGCGGCTGGCTCAACCGTAGCGCGCTGCAGGCACAGGCTGCCCGCATCATCGCGGAATACAAAGTCAAGACCGGCGGGCCGCAATCGGTGGCCAAGTCGCTCTCTGGCGGCAATCTGCAGAAGTTCATCATGGGCCGCGAGATCGATGCCAAGCCCGAGCTGCTCATCGTCTCGCAGCCCACCTGGGGTGTTGACGTGGGGGCGGCCACGCAGATTCGCGGCGAGATCCTCAAGCTGCGCGACGCCGGTTGCGCCGTGCTGGTGGTGAGTGAAGAGCTTGAAGAGCTGTTCGACATCTGCGACCGCCTGTATGTGATGGCCAAGGGCCAGCTCTCGCCCTCGCTGCCGCGCGCCGACGCCACGGTGGAATTGGTGGGGCAGTGGATGAGCGGGCTCTGGTCGCCCGGTGCGCATCCAGCGGAAACAACACAAACAGCCAACACGATGGAGGCCTCGGCATGAAGCTCGAAGTCCGCCCCCAACCGTCCTCCTTCTGGAGCTACGCCTCGCCTTTGCTGGCTTTGTTGATCACGGTGCTGATCGGTGTGGCGTTGTTCATCGCGCTGGGCAAAGACCCGGTCAAAGGCCTGCAGGTATTTTTCTGGGAGCCGATCAAGTCGCCTTACGCCATCGGCGAGCTGCTGGTCAAAGCCACGCCGCTGCTCATCATCGCGCTGGGGCTGGCGGTGTTCTTTCGCTCCAATGTGTGGAACATCGGCGCCGAGGGCCAGTTTGTGATCGGCGCTATCGCGGCCGGCGGTGTGGCGCTCCTGGCTGACAAGAGCACCGGCCCCTGGATCATTCCCGCCATCTTGCTGGCCGGCGTGATGGGCGGCATGGTGTGGGCAGGCATCACCGCCTTGCTGCGCGACCGCTTCAATGCCAACGAAATCCTGGTCAGCCTGATGTTGGTCTATGTGGCCGACATGGTGCTGAACTACCTGGTCTTCGGCCCCTGGAAAGACCCGAACGGCTACAACTTTCCGCAAACCAAAACCTTTGAAGTGGTGACGCAGATTCCGCGCCTGATGCAGGGCTCACGCGTGAACATCGGCATCGTCCTGGCGCTGCTGGGTGTGGCGGGGCTGTGGCTGTTTCTCTTTCGCACGCACGCCGGTTTCCGCCATGAAGTCAGCGGCCTGGCGCCCGCGGCCGCGCGCTATGCCGGCTTCTCGTCGCGGCGCGCGCTGTGGCTGGCGCTGCTCACCTCCGGCGGGGCCGCGGGCCTGGCCGGCGCGCTCGAAGTGGCCGGCCCCATCGGCCAGCTCACGCCCTACGTGCCGGTGGGCTACGGCTTTGCGGCCATCATCGTGGCCTTTGTCGGGCGCCTGCATCCGGTGGGTGTGGTGTTCTCGGCCATCCTGATGAGCATGTTTTATATAGGCGGCGAGTTGGCGCAGTCGCGCCTCGGTTTGCCCAAGTCGATCACCGGTGTGTTCCAGGGCTTGCTGCTTTTCAGCCTGCTGGCCTGCGACACACTCATCGCGTACCGCTTCAAGCTGGCCAAGCCCATCACCATGCCGGTGGCCACGCCGCCTTCAACCGACGTTTTGAAAGGGGCCAACTGATGGACTCCACCGCATTGCTGATCGCCTCTACGCTGAGTGCGGGCACCGTGCTGGCCATTGCCGCGCTCGGCCTGCTCATCAATGAAAAGGCCGGCATCGTCAACCTGGGCGCCGAGGGCATGATGCTGTGCGCCGCCATCGCCGGCTTTGCCACGGTGGTGCACACCGGCAACAGCTGGCTGGGCTTTGCGGCCGGCATGGCAGCCGGCGCTTTCCTGGCGGCCATCTTTGGTGTGCTGGTGATCTGGCTCAACACCAACCAGTACGCCACCGGGCTGGCGCTCAGTTTGTTCGGCGCGGGCTTCTCGGCTTTTGCCGGCATCAAGTATGTGCAAGAGAAGCTGCCCGAGCAGTCGCACTACCCGATTCCTTTCCTGGCCGACATCCCGCTGGTGGGCCCGGCGCTGTTTCGCCAGCACCCCATGGTCTATATCGCGATGGCGCTGACAGCCGGGCTGATCTGGTTTTTGTACCGCACGCGCGCCGGCCTGGTGCTGCGATCGGTGGGTGAAAGCCCCGAATCGGCGCATGCGCTGGGCTACCCGGTGCGCCGCATACGCCTGGCGGCGGTGGTGGCCGGCGGTGCGCTGTGCGGGTTGGCCGGGGCGTATGTGTCGGTGGTCTACACGCCGCTGTGGGTCGAGGGCATGATCGCCGGCAAGGGCTGGATCGCGCTGGCGCTCACCACCTTTGCCACCTGGCGCCCGGCACGGGTGTTGCTTGGTGCTTACCTGTTCGGCGGCGTGACCATGCTGCAGTTTCACTTGCAAAGTGTGGGTGTGAATGTGCCCACGCAGTTCCTGAGCATGCTGCCTTACCTGGCGACCATCGTGGTGCTGGTGCTGATTTCGCGCAATCCGCTGTGGATACGCATCAACATGCCCAGCTCCATCGGCAAGCCGTTTTACCCCGGGTCCTGATGGTGCCGGCCGCTTATTCCCCGCATAATGCTTTTTTCCCAACTTCACCTTCCTTCCCATAACGAAAGCGAGCTGACATGACTGACCTGCAAAAACGTTCCCTGCTCAAGCTGGCGGCCCTGTCCGCAGTGGCTGCGGCAGCCCTGGTGGGTTGCGGCAAAAAGGAAGAGGCCGCACCGGCAGCACCCGCTGCCGCGCCCGCCGCTTCTGCGCCCGCCGCCAAGGCCGAGCCCCTGAAGATCGCATTTGCCTACGTCGGCCCTGTGGGCGACGGCGGCTGGACCTACGCGCACGACAACGGCCGCAAAGCCGTGCAAAAAGAATTCGGCGACCGCGTCGTCACCAGCTTCGTTGAAAAGGTGCCTGAGTCCGCCGACGCGGAACGCGTGATCCGCGACATGGCGGCCCAGGGCAACAAGTTGATCTTCGGCACCACCTTCGGCTACATGGAGCCCATGCTCAAGGTCGCCGGCGACACCAAAGACGTGAAGTTCGAGCACGCCACCGGCTACAAGCAGGCCGACAACATGCGCACCTACGACAGCCGCACCTACGAAGGCGCCTACATGGCCGGCGTGATCGCTGGCAAGATGAGCAAGACGGGCACGCTGGGCGTGGTCGGCTCGGTGCCGATTCCTGAAGTGGTGCGCAACATCAACAGCTTCACGCTGGGCGCGCAGTCGGTCAACCCCAAGGTCAAGACCAAGGTGGTGTGGGTCAACGAATGGTTTAACCCGCCCAAAGAAACCGAAGCCGCCACCGCCCTCATCAATGGCGGCGCCGACGTGCTGTTCCAGAACACCGACTCCTCCGCCGTGCTGCAGACCGCCGAGAAAATGGGCAAGCGCGCCTTCGGCTGGGATTCGGACATGACCGCCTACGGCCCCAAGGCCCACCTGGCATCGGCCGTCATCAACTGGGGCCCGTACTACATCAAGTCCGTGGGCGAAGCCCTCGACGGCAAATGGACGGGTAACACCGCTTCGTGGTGGGGTGTGAAAGAAGGCGCGATCGACATCGTGTCGATTGCCGCCGATGTGCCTGACGAAACGAAAAAACGCATCGATGAAGTCAAAGCCGGCCTGAAGGACGGCAGCTTCTCGATCTGGAAAGGCCCCATCACCGACAACACCGGCAAAGAGCTGCTGGCCAAAGACGTGGTGGCGGACGACAAATTCCTCGGTGGCCTGAAGACGTATGTCAAGGGCGTTGAAGGCAAGGTTCCTGGCAACTGATGTTTGCCTTCCTCGAGGGGGAGGCGGAGTTCTTGCTCCCTCCCCCGCTGGGGGAGGGCAGGGGTGGGGGCTAGCGGCCTTGGCATGAAGCGATGATGTTTCGTCAACCGCTGGCCCTCACCCTAACCCTCTCCCAGAGGGAGAGGGGATAAATCCGGGTTCGGCTGCCTTCGGGCAGCTTTTGTTTTTTGGGAGCCGACATGACTTTTGCCGTAAAACCCGTCGCCGCAGACCGACTGCCCGTGCTGCTGGCCGGCATGCCCAAGGCCGAGCTGCACATGCATATCGAAGGCTCGCTCGAGCCCGAGCTGATCTTTGCGCTGGCCCGCCGCAACCGTGTGGCGATTCCCTACGCCAGCGTTGAAGAGCTGCGCAGCGCCTACGCCTTCACCAACTTGCAGAGTTTTCTCGACATCTACTACGCCGGTGCCAGCGTGCTGATCACCGAGCAGGATTTTTACGACATGGCGCAGGCCTATCTGCGTAAGGCCGCTGCAGACAATGTGGTGCACACCGAAATGTTCTTTGACCCGCAGACGCACACCGCGCGCGGCGTCAGCATGGAAACGGTGGTCAATGGATTGCACCGCGCCTGCGTGGACGCACAGGCCGAATTCGGCGTCAGCGCTTCATTGATCCTGTGCTTTTTGCGCCACCTCAGTGAAGAAGATGCATTTGAAACGCTGGAGCAGGCCCTGCCGTACCGGGACAAATTCATCGGCATTGGGCTCGATTCCGGCGAGGTCGGCAACCCGCCCGAGAAATTCGCCCGCGTGTTTGCGCGCTGCCGTGAGCTGGGCTTTCACCTCGTCGCCCACGCCGGTGAAGAAGGCCCGCCCGAATATGTGTGGACGGCGCTGGATGTGCTGAAGGTTGAACGCGTGGACCACGGCGTGCGCTCCAGCCGTGATGCATCGCTGATGCAGCGCCTGGCCAAAGACCGCGTTCCGCTCACCGTGTGCCCGCTCTCCAATTTGAAGCTCTGCGTTTTCCCCGATCTGGCCAGCCACAATATTCGCGAGCTGTTGGATGCCGGGCTGGTGGCTACTGTCAATTCAGATGACCCGGCTTACTTTGGCGGCTATATGAACGAGAACTTCATGCAGACCTTTGCCGCGACGGGGCTGGGTGCGCAGCACGCCTATACGCTGGCGCGCAACAGCTTTGAGGCGAGTTTTATTGATGCTTCGGCGAAGGCGCGTTATGTCGACCGCCTCAACGAAAGCTTCGAGCGCTTCCGCTGAATGTCGCCGGGTTAATCCGCAGACAGGTTATCCGCAGATTACGCAGATTTCCGCAGATTAAGAAGAATGATGAAAAGTCATGTGTCCGGCGTAGGGGACAGAGGTGAAGTCTCGAATGCAAATCTCTTGTCTTCAATCTGCGTAAATCTGCGTAATCTGCGGATAAATCTTCAAATCTGCGGACCCACCTCCCCGGGGTTATTCGGCCGGCCTCCCGCCGGAGCGGGAGTGCAAACGTATGATTCCCGCTGAACCATGACGCAATCAAGGACCCCGGGTATGGCCTCCACGCCGCAGCAAGCACACCAGCAAGAGAAGTCCCAAGCCACCCACAGCCCCTGGCCCATCGCGCTCGCAGGCCTGGTGGCGCTGGCTGTCGCCATGGGCATAGGCCGCTTTGCCTTCACGCCGCTGCTGCCCATGATGCTGAACGACGGCGTGGTTGATTTGCCCACCGCCAGCTGGCTGGCCAGTGCCAATTACTTCGGCTACATGCTGGGCGCGATCTTGTGCACCTTGCAGCCTTGGCTGTGGGCGCGCTTCAAGGGGCTGCCTTCGCTGGCGTATTCGTCGCTGGTGCGCGCCGGCCTGGTCGCTACCGGCGTGCTCACGCTGGCCATGGGCTGGCATTTCCCGGCCGCTTGGCCGTTTCTGCGTTTTGCCGCGGGTGTGACGAGTGCGGTGGTGTTTGTCTTTACCTCGGGCTGGTGTTTGTCGCAGCTGGCCAAACGCGGCGTGCCCGCGATGGGCGGCATCATCTATGTCGGCCCGGGCGCCGGCATTGTGGTGAGCGGCCTGTTTGCCACCGGCATGGTGGCCTGGCACTGGACGGCGGCCACCGGCTGGATGATTTTTGGTGTGCTGGCCTTTGTGCTGACGGCCTTGGTGTGGCATGTTTTGCGCGGGGGTGACGAGCGCCTCATCGCATTGGCGCCGCGCGCCGCCGCCCAGCCGGGTAGCGCCGCGCAGCACCACGGCAACGGCGAGATGACCCTGCTCACGCTGGCCTATGGCCTGGCCGGTTTTGGCTACATCATCACCGCCACCTTTTTGCCGGTGATCGCGCGTGCGGCCTTGCCGGGCTCGGCCTGGCTGGACATGTTCTGGCCCATCTTCGGCCTTGGGGTAATGCTGGGCGCGCTGCTGGCCACGCGCCTGCCGCCCGGCAAAGACTTTCGCCTGCTGCTGGCCGGCTGCTACTTTTTGCAGGCGCTGGGCATCGCTGCCAGCCTCTGGAGCCCGAGCCTGGCCGGCTTTGCCCTGGGCAGCCTGATGCTGGGCATTCCCTTCACCGCCATCACCTTTTTTGCGATGCAGGAAGTGCGGCGCCTGAAACCCGCCACGGCTGCCAGCTTTATGGGCCTGCTCACCGCCACTTACGGCGTGGGGCAGATCCTCGGCCCGCCGCTGGTCGCGGTGCTGCTCAAGCGCACGGCCAGTGCGGGCGCGGGTTTCACCCTGTCACTGGAGATCGCGGCGGCCTCGCTGCTGGTGGGTGTGGTGATGTATCTGTGGATGGTCAGGGCTTATCCGGTGCTTCGGGCTGCACCGGCTGGTGGCGCTGCGGTTGCAAAGTAAGTCGACGCTTACACCGGCCCCGGTTGCTGCACCAGAGCCATCGCAAACTTGCCGCCGCCCACCGACCAGTCCGAGTAGTCATTTTCGTGGGTGAAGATAAACACGTCGTCCGGCGCGACGCCCGCGTTCGCCTTCAGGTTGCGGGCAATGCGCGCATACAGGTCCCGCTTCATCGCGTCACTGCGGCCCCGGCGCATGGTGATCTCGACCACCACTAGTTTGTCTGAACGGGCCATGCCGTTGAAGCTGCGGCTGTAGAAAAAGTCCCCGGGCGCGTAGGCGCTCACGCGGTTGAAAAGCTCGTCTTCCGGCATGCCGATGGCGGCTATCAGCGCCTGGTGGATGCCGTCAACAATGCCTTGGCGCTGGGCTTGGGTGGTTTCCTGGTGGACTTGGGTATGGATAAAAGGCATGTGAGTTTTTCTCAATTTAATTGCGTTATTGACAATGCGACCCTGAAATTCGACTCTGGCTACAGCCGAGAAGGCATGTGGATGATCGCAAAACGGGGTTTTCAGGAAAAACGATTTTTTAGCGCTTTATATGTGCATTAAACTCACATAAGCATGAAACGCCGCCTGCCGCCCCTGAACGCCTTGCGCGCCTTTGAAGCCGCCGCCCGGCTGGGCCACATGACGGCCGCCGCCGGGGAGCTGTCCGTCACGCCCGGCGCGGTCAGCCGGCAGGTGCGGCATCTGGAGGACTGGCTGGGCGCTGCCTTGTTTGAAGGCGCCAAAAACAAACCGCAACTGACGCCAGCCGGCGTCTCGCTGCTGCCGGCACTGACCGCCGCGCTGGACCAGATGGAGGCCGCGCTGTTCAAAGTCAGCGGCGCGGAGGCCCGCACGCTGGATGTCTGCTGCTACAGCACCTTCACCGTCAAGTGGCTGATCCCGCGCCTGTACAGCTTCCAAGCGCAAAACCCCGGTATCGACATCCGGCTGTCCGCCGCTGACGAAGGCCTGGGCGCCGACACCGAGCGCTACGACCTCGTCATCACGGCGCAGGGCCGGGGCGCCGAAAAGTCCGCCACGCTGCTGCCGCTGTTTGCCGAGCGCCTGGGGCCTGTCATGGCCCCCGCGCTCGCGGCCACGGCCCAGGTGCGCGAGCCCGCCGGCCTGGCCGACCTGCCGCTGCTGCATACCCAGACCCGGATGGACGCCTGGCCGATGTGGTGCGCGGCGCGCGGCGCCGAGTTTGCCGTGGAAGGCGGCCAGTCGTTTGAGCACTACTACTTCACCCTGGAGGCGGCCGTGGCCGGCCTGGGCGTGGCGATGGCGCCCTGGCACCTGGTGATGGACGATGTGCGCGCTGGGCGCCTGGTGGCGCCGCTGGGCTTTGACGAAAGCGCCTACCAGTACGTCGCCAGGCGGCGCGGTGATGCCGATGTGCGGTTGGACACTTTATGCGATTGGCTGGAGCGCCAGGCTCAAGCCATGGCCGTCCCTTGAGCTCGCGTGATCCGCCCGCCAAATCCCTTGAAACCCCGCCATCGGCCCTGAACCGTTAAAATCAGGGCTCGCGTGCTGCCTCGGCGCGCCGGCATTTGCTTTCATTCCGGGGCCATGTAGAGGACTACCATGTATAAAAACCTCGCGACCCCCGGTCTTCCGGCCTCTGTGGGCGCCTGTTTTATTTCTCTTTCTTTCCCGGTTTCCCGACTGACCTTGCACCCGCAGATGCCTGCGCAGGCCGCGCCATGAGCTATCAGGTCAAGGAAATTTTCTACACGCTGCAAGGTGAGGGTGCCAACGCCGGGCGGCCGGCGGTGTTCTGCCGCTTTGCCGGCTGCAACCTCTGGACGGGCCGCGAGCAGGACCGCGCCACGGCCGTCTGCCAGTTTTGCGACACCGATTTCGTCGGCACCAACGGCACGCTGGGCGGCAAGTTCAAGGACGCTGATGCATTGGCTGACCGTATTGCCGCGCAATGGCCGGCGGGTGACAGCAGCCACCGCTTTGTGGTGATGACGGGCGGCGAGCCGCTGCTGCAGGTCGATGCCGAGCTGATCGCCGCGCTGCATGCGCGCGGTTTCCAGATCGCGGTGGAGACCAACGGCACCATCGCCGCACCCGAGGGCATCGACTGGATTTGCGTGAGCCCCAAGGCCGGCGCCCCATGGGTGCAGCGCACGGGGCATGAGTTGAAAGTGGTGTGGCCTCAACCCAGTTTCGATCTGGCCGAGCTGGAAGCCGCCGACTTCACCCACCGCTACCTGCAGCCCATGGACAACCCCCAGCGCCAGCAGAACACCGAAACCTGCATCCAGCTGTGCATGGCGCGCCCCGCCTGGCGTCTGAGCCTGCAGACCCACAAGATCACGGGCATCCGATGAGCACGAAAAAACTCCCTGCGGCCGAGCCGATGCGCTGCGAGATCAGCCAGACTTTTTACTTTGACGCGGCCCACACGCTCAAGCGAGTCATCGAGGCCGACAGCAGCAAGCGTATCCATGGCCACACCTACAACGCCGAAGTGTTTATCGCCGGCGAGCCTGATCCCACCACCGGCATGGTGATGGACCTGGGCCTGGTGCGGCGCGAGATCGAAGTGCTGCGCGAGCTGCTGGACCACCATTTGCTGGACGACGTGAAAGAGCTGGGCCCGCCCACGCTTGAGAACTTGTGCCAGTTCATCTTTCGCAAGCTGGATGCGCGCTTGCCGGGGCTCACTTCAGTGCGTGTGTGGCGGGCTTCGTTGGGGGATGGGTGCCGGGTGAGCCGCTGAGGGGCTGCAGGCTGGGCATGACTCGCTGGCATTTCCGCCGCCGCTGGCCCTCACCCTAACCTCTCCCAGAGGGAGAGGGAAGCATACGGGGAATGGTGGTGGATAGCCCGGTTTACTCCCTCTCCCTCTGGGAGGGGGCAGGGGTGAGGGCCGCCGGCCGCCGGCGGTCGATAACCCTTATCGGAATTTGCATATCGCAGCCCAGGCCCCCTGCGTTACCCTAAGCCCCATGAAAGCCTACCGCGCCGCCATTCTCTATTTCACCGGTCCTGCCCAGGCCGTCTTCGAGTCCGACGGCCTGCTCGTGGTGGGCCCCGACGCCGAAGGCCGCCAGCGCGTAGAGGCCGTGGGCAGCTACCAGTCCCTGGCGCCACGCTTTGCCAATGTGCCCACCGAGCATTTCCCAGGCCGCATCATCGCGCCGGGTTTTGTCGACATGCACATCCACTATCCGCAGCTGGACGTGATCGGCTCGCCCGCCGACGGCCTGCTGCCCTGGCTGGAGAACTACACCTTTCCAGAAGAAAAACGCTTTGCAGCCCAGGACCACAGTGCACAAGCCGCTACATTTTTCATAGCAGAGCTGCTGCGAAACGGCATCACCACCGCGCTGGCCTTTGCCACCTCGCACCTTGAATCCGTCAATGCGCTCTTCACCGAGGCGCAAAAAGGCAGCCTGCGCCTGATGACCGGCAAATGCCTGATGGACCAGAACGCACCCGACGGCGTGCGCGACGAAACCGGACAAAGCCTCATCGATACCGAAGCGCTGATCCAGCGCTGGCACGGCGTGGACCGGCTGGGTTACGCCATCACCCCGCGCTTTGTGCCCAGCTGCAGCGAAGCGCAATTGCGCGGCGCCGGCGCGCTGGCCGCCAGATATCCCGATGTGTGGATCCAGTCGCACGTCGCCGAAAACAAGGACGAGATCGCCTGGGTCAAATCGCTGTACCCGGATGCACGCAGCTACCTCGCCGTGTACGAGCAGTTCGGCCTGCTGCGCCCGCGCGCCGTGTATGCGCACTGCATCCACATCGACGACGAAGACCGCGCATTGATGCGCAGCACCGGCACGGCCGCAGCCGTCAGCCCGACCAGCAACCTCTTTCTGGGCAGCGGTTTTTTTGACTACGAAGGCGCGGACCGCATCGGCTTTCCCTACGGCCTGGCCAGTGACGTGGGCGGCGGTACCTCCTTCAGCCCGTTTCACACCATGCTGGCCGCGTATTACGTCGGCCGCGAAGGGCAGACCAAGCCGGGCCTGTCGCTCAAGCCGCAGGCGCTGTGGTGGCAGCACACGGCGGGCGCGGCGCGCGCGCTGGGGCTTGAAGGCGTGGTGGGTAATCTGCAGCCTGGCTGCGAGGCCGATTTTGTGGTGCTGAACCCGCAGGCCACGCCGCTACTGGCGCGCAAGACGGCGCGCGCGGAGAGCCTGGACGAGTTGCTGTTTGCGCTGATTGTGCTGGGGGATGACCGGGTGATTGAGAAGACGGTGATTTCGCAAGCGCTCTCTGCTTGACTGACCCTTCTTTCTCCCTCTCCCTCTGGGTTGTGAGCGTTTGTCTTTATCTGTGTCACCTGTGGGGAGAAGAATTTATCCGCAGATTACGCAGATTTACGCAGATTAAGAAAGCCACGATTCAAGTCGTGTGCCAGTGCGTGGAGTCAGTGAGTAGGCCTCGGATACAAATGTCTTGCTTTCAATCTGTGTAAATCTGCGTAATCTGCGGATATAAATCTGCTGTTTCCCTACGCCACCACACCACTCTGGTTCGGAATCCCCTCCATAGGCGCTTCATCCGTGCCAATCGTCGTCCGCGTAAACGACTCCACCTGCTGGCGCGCCGCCACCGGGTCGCGCAGCCAGTCTTCGTAAAAGCTGAACGGGCAGGTGGGCGTCCCTTTGTCGCCGTCGCCCGAGTTGATCATGCCGGTGTAGCCGCGGTGCAGCAGCTTGAACAAGTGGTTCTCCGACTGGCCGTTGCGGCGGAAGTCGCGGATCAGGCTCTTGGACAGCGCCGCATACTGCACGCCCATTTCCTCTTCGCCGCATTCGCCCAGCGTGCGGCCGTCAAAGCCGATGAGCGCCGAGTGGCCGAAATAGGAATACACGCCGTCAAAACCTGAAGCATTGGCTACCGCCACATAGGTGTTGTTGGCAAAAGCCATGGCCTTGCTGATCAGGATCTGCTGCTCCTTGGCCGGGTACATATAACCCTGGCAGCGCACGATGAGCTCCGCACCCTTCATCGCGCAGTCGCGCCAGATCTCGGGGTAGTTGCCGTCGTCGCAAATGATGAGGCTGATCTTCAGGCCCTTGGGCCCGTCGCTCACGTAAGTGCGGTCGCCAGGGTACCAGCCTTCAATCGGCACCCAGGGCATGATCTTGCGGTACTTCTGCACGATCTCGCCCTGGTCATTCATCAGGATCAGCGTGTTGTAGGGCGCTTTGCGCGGATGCTCCTCATGCCGCTCGCCCGTGAGCGAGAACACGCCCCACACCTTGGCCCGCCGGCAGGCGGCCGCGAAAATCTCGGTCTCAAAACCCGGCACCGTGGCGGCGTTCTCATGCATCTCCTTGCTGTCGTACATGATGCCGTGGGTGCTGTACTCGGGAAAGATCACCAGGTCCAGGCCCGGCAGGCCTTTCTTCATGCCTTCGAGCATGCGCGCAATGTTGTTCGCGTTCTCCACCACCTCGGCTTTGGTGTGAAGCCTGGGCATCTTGTAGTTGACCACCGCCACGCCGACGGTGTCCTTGCTGCTTGAGATATCGCCGTGAATCATGGGGTCCTCCTCTAATGGCTGATCATCCAGGGGCGCTTGCTCGGGAAGGCTTTATTGCCGTTGGGCGCCGTCAGCGTGGCGCCGCGTTTGCTGCTGGAGCAGCAACCGCACCCGGCCGGGTGTTTTAACCGCACATAGTCGCCGGAGCGTTTGGGCTCATGCCGGGCGCGCTCGTTGGTGTCCATCGCGCGGCGCGTGCCGTCTTCCATCAGCGCCAGCGCGGGCGCCACAGACAGGATGCGCGCCGAGAGGCCGCCGCAGCTGGGGCAGGCCGCCGCCTGGTTGCGCATGGAGACCGAACGCAGCGCGTCAAAGCTGCCGCATTTCGGGCAGTCGTAGTCATAGGTGGGCATGGTGCTTCCCCTGGTGTCTTAACGCAGATCGTGCGACAGCGGCATGCTGATCTTGCCGTCGATGTGCTTGACCGGCCCCGATGCATTCGGGTTGATGTCAAAGTCGAAGATGCCGGTCGGCAGCCACAGCGTGGCGCAGGAATTCGGCACGTCGACCACACCGCTGATGTGGCCCTGCACCGGCGCCGTGCCCAGGATGGAATAGGCTTGCGCGCCGGAGTAGCCGAACTTCTTCAGGTACTCGATGGCGTTCAGGCAGGCCTGGCGGTAGGCGACGTTCACGTCGAGGTAGTACTGCTTGCCGGCCTCGTCGACTGAAATGCCTTCGAAGATCAAATAGTCGTCGTAGCGCGGCGTGATCACGCTGGGCTTGAAGATCGGGTTCTTGATGCCGTACTTGGCCATGCCGCCCTTGATCAGCGTGACCTTCATGTGCACCCAGCCTGCCATCTCAATGGCGCCGCAGAAGGTGATCTCGCCGTCGCCCTGGCTGAAGTGCAGGTCGCCCACCGAAAGGCCCGCGCCATCGACATAGACCGGGAAGAAGACCTTGGAGCCGCGCGACAGATCCTTGATGTCGCAGTTGCCGCCGTGTTCGCGCGGCGGCACGGTGCGCGCGCCCTCGGCGGCGGCTTTGTCGCGCGCTGCGCCTGTCATCTTGCCCATGTGGGCGGTGCCAGCCGAAGGCGGGTTGGCCAGGCCGGTGCGTGTCGGGTCGCTGTCGATGAGCGCCTGCTCGCGCGTGTTCCACATGTCCAGCATGGCCTTGTCGGGCAGGCAGCCGATGAGGCCGGGGTGGATGAGCCCGGCGAAGTTCACGCCCGGCACGTGGCGCGAACTCGTGAACATGCCCTTGAAGTCCCAGATCGATTTTTGCGCTTCAGGGAAATGGTCGGTCAGAAAGCCGCCGCCGTTTTTCTTGCTGAAGAAACCATTGAAGCCCCACAGGCTGTCCTGCTTGGCCCCTATGTCCAGCAGGTCTACCACCAGCAGGTCGCCGGGCTGCGCGCCCTTGACGCCGACCGGGCCCGAAAGGTAATGCACGGTACTGAGGTCGATATCGCGCACGTCGTCGGCGCTGTCGTTGTTCTTGATGAAGCCGCCGGTCCAGTCAAAGGTTTCCAGGATGAAATCGTCACCCGGGTTGACCCAGCAGGCCATGGGAATGTCCGGGTGCCAGCGGTTGTGGATGTTTTCGTTGAGGGTGGGCGACTTCGTCAGGTCAACCTTGATCAGCGTGTCGGTCATGCCATATCTCCTGGTGGTGATGAAAAAAAAAGAAAGGAAAAATCAGACGGAAAGAAACTGCTTGATGCGCGCCGTGTCGGTTGCGGCCCGGGTGCTTTCGTGCACCAGTTGCCCGCCCTCAATGACAAACAGCCGGTCGGCCACGTCCATCGCGAAGCTCAGCACCTGCTCTGACACGACGATCGTGATTTCGCGCATCTTGCGAATCTCGTTGAGCGCGCGCGCGATGTCCTTGATGATGGAAGGCTGTATGCCCTCGGTCGGCTCGTCCAGCAGCAGCACCTTGGGGTTGGTCACCAGTGCGCGGGCAATCGCCAGCTGCTGCTGCTGCCCGCCCGAGAGGTTGCCGCCCTTGCGACTGCGCATGTCGAAGAGCACGGGAAAGAGCGCATAGATCTCTTCCGGGATTTGTTTGTGTTTTGCGTTCTCCAGGCCCGTGAGAATGTTTTCTTGCACCGTCAGCGTCGGGAAAATCATGCGGCCCTGCGGCACGTAAGCCACACCCTTGGCGACGCGCTGGTAGCTCTCGTCCTTGGAGATGTCCAGGCCGTCGACTTCGATGGTCCCGGACTTGAGCGGCAATATGCCGATCAGCGACTTGAACAGCGTGGTCTTGCCCATGCCGTTGCGGCCCATGATGGCGACGGTTTCATTTTTCTTGGCGGAAAAGGTGATGCCGTGCAGCGCCTCGCTCTGGCCGTAGCTGACGTGAAGGTTGTTGACGTTGAGCATGGTTGGTTCCTTGGTGCTTTGATGCTGCGGCGCTTAGTGGCCCAGGTATACGTCGATCACACGCGGGTCGGCCTGCACTTTTTCCATCGATCCTTCGGCCAGGATCTTTCCCTGGTGCATGACGGTCACCTTGTCGGCGATGCGCTTGACGAACTCCATGTCGTGCTCGATGACGATCATGGCGCGGCCCTTGCAGATGCGCTTGAGCAGCTCGGCCGTCAGCTCACGCTCGCGCACGCTCATGCCGGCAATCGGTTCGTCCAGCATCAAAAGCTCCGGGTCTTGCATCAGCAGCATGCCGATCTCCAGCCATTGCTTTTGCCCGTGCGAGAGCAGGCCGGCTTCGGTATCAAGCTGGTCACCCAGGCCGATCTCGGCCGCCACGGCTTGCACCCGGGCCTTGACCTCTTCGCTGCGCTTGAAGAACAGTGCGCCGAACACACCGCGCCCGCGCGGGAACGACACTTCCAGGTTCTGGAACACGCTGAGGTTTTCGTAGATGGAGGGTGTCTGGAACTTGCGACCTATACCCGAGCGCACGATCTGGTATTCGGGCAGCCTGGTCAT
>JAJKJM010000156.1 GCA_021153985.1 Polaromonas sp. | reverse complement strand
TCGATGTTTTTCCTGGGCGAGATTTATGTCGACATCGCCCTGCCGCCGAGCGAGCCGGTCACGCCGCATTGCGGCACCTGCCAGTCCTGCATCGACGTGTGCCCCACGCAGGCCATCATTGCGCCGCACAAGCTCGATGCGCGGCGCTGCATCTCCTACCTGACCATCGAGCACGCGGGCGCCATCCCGCTGGAGCTGCGCCCGCTGATCGGCAACCGCATCTACGGCTGCGACGACTGCCAGCTGGTTTGTCCCTGGAACAAATTCGCCCAGCGCAGCGCGCTGCCGGACTTTGACGAGCGCCAGGGTTTGACCGGACAGCAACTGGTGACCTTGTTCGCCTGGACGGAAGAAGAGTTTTTGCGGTTCACCGAAGGCAGCCCGATCCGGCGTATCGGCCATGAGCGCTGGCTGCGCAACATCGCGGTGGCGATGGGTAACGCCTTGCGCGTGTTGGACGCGGCGGACGGCCGCAGTTTGCGCGAGGCCCTGCAGGCGCGGGCCGGGCATCCCGGCGAAGTGGTCCGAGAGCATGTTAAATGGGCTCTCGGGCAAAATTCTTAGCCGAAATGGCCTCTAGCCCATAAGGGACATGGGCGAGTAGCTATTGAATTGATAGCGCTGAAGGACAGGCCATCCGTTGATAATGTGCGCTGCACAGGAAAAGAAAGGACATCTTTATGGACCCCACGATCTCAGGCGCGCTGGCATCACTGTTTGGCGCGGTCGTCGGCGGCAGCATCACCTTTTTTTTGAACCGCCAGTTGCACAGGCACCAGCTGGCCCTGGCGCACGAGCAACACAAGACGGAGTTCATGGCGGAAGAGACGGCACGCCATTTCCTCAGCCACAAGGGTTACACCGATCGCTCGTTTGAAACCCTGCAGATGCATCTGGGCGGGTTTGATGAAGACGAGTTGCGCAAAATCCTGGTGCGGGCGGGGGCGATACGGATTTATCGGGAGGATGGGTCGGAGTGGTGGCGCTTGCTTAGCCGGATGGATGAGTACATCGGGAAGAAGAATGCTTCTTGAGGTCAGTTTTGCTCCGGTCCTTGCGCTTTTGTTGAACGCGGCTGGCCGGGGTCGCCCGGCAGCGAGGCACTTTTCTTTGCTTCGCCAAAGAAAAGTACCCAAAAGAAAGGCGACCCTACTTGCTGCGTCCCTTCGCTTCGCTACGGGCAACCTCCGGTGCTCGGTTCAGGCGGGGTCTCGCTAAACTCGCCTTCGGCTCAAACAACGCGATCCCTGATCCGCCTGAACCTGCGCTCCTCGGCGCATCCAGAAGGGGTAATCGGGAGCGGGAGCGGAAACCGAATACCAAACAGCCGGAGACCGCTTGGACGCGCTATCGAAGCACCCCCAGCGCAAACGGCAGACTGACAACCCCCAGCATGGTCGAGAGCGTGACCAACCCCGCCACATAGCCCCCGTTGTACCCCATGCGCGCCGCCAGCACATAGGCACTGGAGGCTGTGGGTAGCGCTGAAAAGGCCAGCAGCATGGTGGTTTGTGTCGGGGACAGTCCAAACACTTTGGCTAGGCCTACAGCCACCAGCGGTGTGAGCAGGTGCCGTATCGAGAGGACGGCGATGGCCAGGATTTTGGCTTGGGTCAGGTGCGCGAACTGCATGCCGGCGCCTGCGGCCATCAGGCCCAATGCCAGAGAGGCTGCGCCTATGCGGGTGACTGTGGGTTCGAGCCAGACGGGCATGGTAAAGCCCAGCAGGTTGGCGACAAGGCCGGTGGCGGTGGCCAGGATCAGCGGGTTGCGCAGCAGTTCGCCCGTGAAGCCGCGCTTGGCATGGCGGGCCATGGGCCACACTGCCGCCACGTTAAACAGCGGCACGCACACACCGATGAGCACGGCGATCAGCTGCAAGCCCTGCGGTCCCGCAAGGCGGTCGGCGATGGCCAGGCCGATAAAGGAGTTGAAGCGGAAGGCCACCTGCGCCGCGGCGGCATGCTCTCGTGTGTCGATATGGCGGCGCAGCCAGGGCAGGTGGGGCAGGCTGTAGGCCATCGCAATGCCCGCAAGCCCCATCAAAACGCCGGCGCTGATCAGGCTGGAGGTAGCGCCCAGGTCCAGAGGGCTCTTCACGATGGAGTGGAACAGCAGGACCGGAAACAAAAAGTAATAAACCAGGCTCTCCACCTGCTCCCAGACCGTACGGTTGAGGGCGGTGTAGCGGCAGACCAGGTAGCCGCAAATGATGAGTGAGAAGTCGGGAAAAAGAAGCTGCGCGTAGTTCACCCGCCGAGAATAACCGTAATCCCCTCGGGTTTGCCCTTATGCGTAATCCACAACGCGCAGGCCTATCTGTTGCGTTTACCATTTCTGCTGTTTCTCTATCGGAAGGATCTGAACATGCAACGTCGTTATCTCTTTGCCTACTCTCTGGTGTCCGCCCTCGTGCTGGGTGCTGCCGCAGGCCCTGTTCTGGCGCAGGGGTACCCCAACAAGGTGGTCAAGCTGCAGGTGCCTTTCGCACCCGGCGGCACCACCGACATCGTGGCTCGCGTGATCGCCGAGCCGCTGGGCAAGGCCCTGGGCCAGAGCGTCATCGTCGAGAACAAGGCCGGTGGCGGCGGTGTGGTCGGCGCACTGGAAATCGCGCGCAGCGTTCCGGACGGCTATACGCTGGGCGTGGCCACGGTGTCCACCACTGCGGCCAATCCGGCCATCAACCCCAAGATTCCGTACAACACGCTGACGGACTTCACGCCCATCATCAACATCGCTGCCACGCCCAACATCATTGCGGTGCACCCGAGCTTTCCGGCCCGCAACTACAAGGAGTTTGTGGCCGAGCTCAAGAAAAACCCCGGCAAGTACTCCTTCTCGTCGTCAGGCACCGGCGGCATCGGCCACCTGCAGATGGAGCTTTTCAAGAGCATGTCGGGCACCTTTGTGACGCACATCCCCTACCGCGGCGCTGGCCCGGCGCTCAATGACACGGTGGCCGGCCAGGTCCCCATGATTTTTGACAACATCCCTTCCGCGCTGCCCTTCATCCAGCAAAAGCGCCTGATCCCCATCGTGGTGGCTGCACCTCAGCGACTGGCGGTGCTGCCGGATGTGCCGACCTTCAAGGAAGTGGGACTGGAGCCCGTGAACCGCATGGCCTACTACGGCATCATTGGCCCCAAGGGCTTGCCGAAGGAAGTCGTCGACAAGATCAGCGCCGGCGTGAAGAAGTCGCTGGAAGATCCGGCCATCCGCAAGCGCATCGAAGACACGGGTTCGCTGATCATCGCCAATACGCCCGAGCAATTCACGGCGCAGATCAAGGCCGAGTTCGAAGTCTACAAAAAGGTGGTGGACGCGGCCAAGCTCAAGCTTGACTGACGTTTGAGTCCGGTTCTCCGGACGCCATGCCCCACAAAGCCGCCGCGCATTTCAATGCCCGGCGGCTTTTTTGTTATGGTCAGCCCATGCAACCAGAAAGCCAGTCCAGCATTGATGGGTTTATCGACGCCTTGTGGCTGGAAGACGGCCTGTCGAAAAATACCCTGGCGGCTTATCGCCGCGACCTCTCGCTGTACGCCACCTGGCTGGCCGCCAAAGAGCAGGGCGGGCGCAAGCTCGACGAAACCGCCGAGGCCGATCTCAACAGTTACTTTTCCGCCCGCCATGCGGCGACCAAGGCGACATCGGCCAACCGGCGCCTGACGGTGTTCAAACGCTACTTCCGCTGGGCGCTGCGTGAGCGCTTCATCACGGCCGACCCGACACTCAAGCTCCAGTCGGCCAGGCAGGCGCTACGTGTTCCCAAGACCATGAGCGAAGCCCAGGTTGAGTCACTGCTGACTGCTCCCGACGTGGACACGCCCCTGGGCCTGCGCGACCGGGCCATGCTGGAGGTGCTGTACGCCAGCGGCTTGCGCGTGAGCGAGCTGGTGGGGCTCAAGACTTTTCATGTCAGCCTTAATGAAGGCGTGCTGCGCATCATGGGCAAAGGCAGCAAGGAGCGCCTGGTGCCCTTTGGCCAAGTGGCACGGGAATGGATCGTGAAATACCTGGCCGACGCACGGCCGGCCATCCTGGGCGGGCAGCAGACCGACGACCTGTTCGTCACCGGCCACGGTAAGGGCATGAGCCGCGTGATGTTCTGGATGCTGGTGAAAAAATATGCAGGGCTTGCGGGCATTCATTCGCCCCTGTCACCCCACACCCTTCGCCATGCGTTTGCCACACACCTGCTGAACCACGGCGCCGACCTGCGCGCGGTGCAGATGCTGCTGGGGCATGCTGATATTTCGACCACCACGATCTATACCCATGTGGCGCGTGAGCGGCTCAAGGCGCTGCATGCGCAGCATCACCCCAGAGGGTAGATGTGGCCCCCACAGTCGTTCACTGCGTGTAACTCCTTGCCCCCCGAGGGGGCCGCCCGCCCTACGGCCCGGCAAAGCCGGTTCCGGGGCTCATGCTGGGTTGAAGATTCAGGGCGTGCGCAGTAAGGGTATTTCACCAGCAGGCGCCGCGGAACCGGCTTTGCCGGGCCGCAGGCGCCGCCCCCTGCAAGGGGGGAACAGGCTACACGGAGTGAGCCTGGACGGGGGTGTACATGTAGTTTCGGTTAAAGGGGTAGCTGGACTGCGCGCCGGCCATGGCGGTGTCGTGCACATCGCCGGAAGGCTTGGCTGCCAGCATCTGGTGCAACGAGATCCAGCCTTGCTCAAAGCTCATGGCGCTGCCCGCCAGGTAGAGCCGGTAGGCTCGCAGGGTTTTTTCGGCACGCTCGGCGCCGCCATCGGTGGCCAGCACGCGGCGCGCGTCGTCCAGCTTTGCTTCCAGCGCGTCCGACCAGTTCCACAGCGTGCGGGCATAGTGAGGGCGCAGGTTTTCCGTGTCCACCATCTCCAGGCCCGCGCGCGACATGTGTTCAAGCACCGCGCTGACATGCATCAGCTCGCCGCCCGGGAAGATGTACTTCTCGATGAACTCACCCATGCCGGCGCCGAGCTGGCGGTTTTCCAGGCCGCCGGCGGTGATGCCGTGGTTCATCACCAGCCCGCCGGGGGCCAGCAGGCGCATGATTTTCTTGAAATAGGCGGTCATGTTGGCGTGGCCCACGTGTTCAAACATGCCCACTGAGGACACCTTGTCGAAGGGCCGGTCTTCCGGCATGTCGCGGTAGTCGCGCAGCTCCATGCGCACGCGTCCGCCCAGGCCTTTTTCTTCGATCAGGCGCTGCACATGGGCATGCTGGTTTTTCGACAGCGTGATGCCGGTGGCATCGACACCGTAATGCTCGGCAGCCCAGAGCAGCAGCCCGCCCCAGCCGGCGCCGATGTCGAGGAAACGTTCGCCGGGCTTGAGCATCAGCTTGCGGCAGATATGGTCGAGCTTGGCTTCCTGCGCCTGGGCCAGTGTCATGGCGGCGTCCTTGTAATACGCGCATGAATAAACCCGTCGCGGGTCCAGCCACAGCGCATAGAAAGCGTCCGAGACGTCGTAGTGAAACTGGATCTGCGCCGCGTCGCGGGCATGGGTGTGGGCGGCCATGGACTTGGCGCGGTGAAGCAGGGCCGACCACCAGCTGGTATCGCTATGGACCGGGTTGCCCGGCAGCAGCTTGGTGACGGCGCGCATCACGTCGCGCATGGCGCCTTCGAGCTGGAGTTTGCCTTCGACGTATTCCTCAGCCAGCGCGCCGATTTGCCCGGCCTTGAGGCGGGCGATGCTGGACCAATGGGAAAACGCCAGTTTGACGGGTGCGTTGGCCGAGCCCAGACGCTGGCCTTGAGGCAGCTGAAGGGCGATGTCCGCGGGCAGGCGCGGCATTTGCGGCGGGACGTCTGGAACCAGGTGCCTGATCATGCGCAAACTCCTTTTTCAAGTGCTTTTGCAGTCTAGCCATGTTCGAAAAACCCTGCCGCCGCTGAATGTAGGACGTTTCCTCGTATAAGCCTAGGAACCCAGGAGCGCGAGTTCCGCCTCGTCAAAACCCGCCTGCCGGCGGGCGTCCAGGTTGAGCGGGCCCTTCAGCCGGGGCGCGCCATATTGCCGGGCCAGCACCGCGTAAGTCGCCACCGGCTCCAGCCCGCGCTGGGCGCAGAGGTGGCGGTACCAGTGGTTGCCGATGGCGACGTGGCCGATCTCGTCGCGCAGGATGATGTCCAGGATGTCGACGGCCCGTAGCGCATCAGGCGTGCCGACCTTGCGCAGCTTGGCCTGCATGGGCGGCGTGGCGTCCAGGCCCCGGGCCTCCAGCGTTCGCGGCACCAGCGCCATGCGCGCCAGCACATCGCCTTCGGTTTTGGCGGTCATGTCCCACAGGCCCGTGTGGGCCGGGAAGTCGCCGTAGTCGTAGCCCATACCTTGCAGGTGGGTGCGCAGCAGGCTGAAGTGATGGGCTTCCTCGGCGGCTACCTGGAGCCAGTCCAGGTAGTAGCCACGGGGCATGCCGGGAAAGCGCCAGATGGCGTCCAGAGCCAGGTTGATGGCGTTGAATTCGATGTGGGTGACGGCATGGAGCAGGGCGGCCAGGCCTTCGTGGGTGAAAGGAGAGCGCTTGGGGACGTCGAGGTGGGAGCGCAGCTCGGGCCGGTCTGGGCAGCCGGGCAGGCCGGCCGGCGCCTGGAGCGGCAGATCGATTGCTATCGAAATAGTAGCGGCCTGTGCATGTAGCGCCTGGGCCAGAAGCACTTTTTGCTCTGAATCCGCCTCCAGCAGCGCCCGCAGCGCTTGCTGGCGCAGTTCTGCGGGAGGCGGTAGGGGCGTCATGGGGCAATTGTCGGCGATACCTGTGGCAGGCTGCGGGCCTGTCCTGGGGAATCGGGCAGACATCAGGCAGGGGGCTCTTTACAATCGAGACGCAAGGGTTGTGGCCCGTCCACGCTCTGCCCCGTTCGCTTTTCATCATTTTTCCTAATCCGACCAAACCCATGGCCATTTACCAACTGGACAAGCTGACTCCCATCGTTCCCCAGTCCGCCTGGGTAGCCGACAACGCCCAGGTGATCGGAGATGTACGACTGGCCGAAGACTGCAGCGTCTGGTTTGGCGTGGTGATCCGGGGTGACACTGAAACCATTACCGTGGGCCGGGGCACGAACGTCCAGGACAACAGCGTGCTGCATGCCGACATGGGCGTTCCGCTCACGCTCGGTGAAGATGTCACCGTCGGCCATCAGGTCATGCTGCATGGCTGCACCATCGGCGACGGTTCGCTGATCGGCATCCAGGCCGTTGTTCTGAACAACGCGAAGATCGGCAAGAACTGCCTGGTGGGTGCGGGCTCCGTGGTCACCGAAGGCAAGGAATTCCCGGATGGCTCGCTGATCCTCGGGAGCCCGGCCAAGGCGGTGAGGCAGCTCTCGCCGGAGCAGATCGAGGGTTTAAAAATGATCGCGAAGCACTATATTGAAAATGCCGCGCGTTACAAAGCCGGACTCAAAAAGATCGCCTGAAAACCCCACATGACCAAACTCAACAAGTACACACAGAGCGCTGACATCAGTGCTCCCATCCTGGTAAGGGGGCTCAATGTCCGAATTGCATAAATTCATCTTCGACGGGCTGCCGGTGCGCGGCATTCTGGTGCGCCTGACGGATTCCTGGCAGGAAATCCTGAAGCGCAGGCAGGCCGGCGGCGGCTATCCGGTGGAGGTCATGCACCTGCTGGGCGAGATGACGGCTGCGGGCGCGCTGATGCAAAGCAACATCAAGTTCAACGGTGCGCTGATCCTGCAGATTTTCGGCGACGGCCCGGTGAAGCTGGCCGTGGCCGAGGTACAGCCCGACCTGAGCCTGCGCGCCACAGCCACGGTCACCGGAACCGTTGACCCGGGCAACTCCCTCAGCCAGCTCGTCAACGTGAACAACCAGGGCCGTTGTGCAATCACCCTGGACCCCAAAGACAAGCTGCCGGGGCAGCAGGCTTACCAGGGGGTGGTGCCGCTTTTTGGCGACCACCACGAGAAAATCGAAAACCTGGCGGAAGTGCTGGAGCACTACATGCTGCAAAGTGAGCAGCTTGATACCAAGTTGATTCTGGCCGCTGATGGCAAGGTGGCCGCCGGCTTGCTGATCCAGCGCCTGCCGGTCAAAGGCCAGGGCAATTTGCAAGGCACCATTGACCGCGACGCCAATGAAGACCAGATCGGCGTGAATGAAGATTACAACCGCATTGCCATGCTGGCCGGTACCCTAAAGCGTGAAGAGCTGCTGACGCTGGATGCCGACACGATTTTGCGCCGTCTTTTCTGGGAAGAGCAGGTCACGCGCTTTGAGCCGCTGGCGCCGAGCTTTGCCTGCAGTTGCTCGCGTGAGCGCGTGGGCGGCATGCTGCGCAGCCTGGGCACGGATGAGATTGAAAGCATTATTTCGGAGCGCGGCAAGGTGGCCGTGGGGTGCGAATTCTGCGGCGCGCAGTACGAGTTTGATCCGGTGGATGCCGCCCAGCTTTT
>JAJKJM010000155.1 GCA_021153985.1 Polaromonas sp. | reverse complement strand
TTCACGTCTTCATTGTTGGCCAGGTCGCTCGCGGCGCCGTCCATCACCACGCGGCCGCTTTCCATGATGTAGCCGTAGTCGGCGTACTTGAGCGCCATGTTGGTGTTCTGCTCGGCCAGCAAAAAAGTCACCTGCTCCTTCTGGTTCAGGTCTTTCACAATGTTGAACACTTCTTCGACGATCTGCGGCGCCAGGCCCATGGAGGGTTCGTCCAGCAGCACCATCGACGGGCTGGCCATGAGCGCGCGGCCGATGGCGCACATCTGCTGCTCGCCGCCCGAGGTGTAGGCTGCCTGCGAAGTGCGCCGGGTTTTCAGGCGCGGAAAGTAGTTGTAGACCTTCTCCAGGTTGGCGGCTACTTCAGCCTTGCTGCTGCGTGTGTAGGCGCCGGTCAGCAGGTTTTCCTCGATGGTCAGGTGGGCAAAGCAATGCCGCCCTTCCATCACCTGCACCACGCCGCGCTGCACCAGGTCGGCCGGCGAGAGGTTCTCGATGCGTTCGCCGCGCAGCTCGATCGAGCCCTTGGTGACCGCGCCGCGCTCTCCCTGGAGCAGGTTGGAGATGGCGCGCAAGGTTGTGGTTTTCCCTGCGCCATTGCCGCCCAGGATGGCCACGATTTTTCCTTGCGGCACCTGCAGGGAAACGCCTTTGAGCACGAGGATCACATGGTTGTAGATGACCTCGATGCCGTTGACATTGAGAATGATGTTAGGTGTGTCCATAGTTTTTCCTGACCAATTGGAAAGCCTGCGTACAGGCCTTCCAGTTGGCGGCTCGCGAGAGCCGCGCCCCTCCCGCTTGGCGGGAGGGGTTGGGGTGGGTGCCGTCAGTACCTGGCAAAGCCAGCTGAGCGGCTACGCCGCTCAAGACTGGCAGTCCGCCGGGGTGCGCGGCGCCAGCTTCTTGTCGGCGGCGTACTTGGCGGCGTTGGCCTTGACCATCGGCTTGATGATCTGTTCGTCGCCCTGCATCCAGTCGCTGCTGATCTTCCAGGCCTTGCCGTCCCAGGTGGATATGCGGGCCCAGGTGGCGCCCATGTGGTCCTGGCAGGAGGTGCTGATGGGGCGCAGCACGCCGCTGAAGCCCAGCGCATCCAGCTTGGCCTGGGTGAGGTTGAGGTTCTCCAGGCCCCAGCGCACCTGCTCGCCGGTCATGACCTTGCCTTTGCCGAAGCGCTCCTGGGCGGCGCGTATGCCTTCGACGGTGAGCATGGCGCTCATGGCGCCGCGCAGCCACAGTACCTGGCCTACCTCCTCCTTGGGGCCTGTGCCCTGGCCCTTGCCGTGCAGGCTGCTCAGGGTTTCCTTGACCACCTTGGCGTCGAAGTCCGAGCTGTTTTGCAGCGCCACGGCGTTGTAGCCCTTGGCGCCCTCACCCACGTCGCGCACATCGGGTTCGGCGCCCGACCACCACACGCCGTACATCTTCTCGCGCGGGTAGCCGGTGGCCTGGGCCTCCTTGAGCGCAGTGGAGTTCATCACGCCGAAGCCCCACAGGATGGTGTAGTCGGGGCGCGACTGGCGCACCTGCAGCCAGGTGGCTTTTTGCTCCACGCCGGGGGCCGTCACCGGCAGCTCGATCAGCTGGAAGCCGTGCATCTTGGCGCGCTCTTGCAGGATGGGCAGCGATTCCTTGCCGAAGGGGCTGTCGTGATAGACCAGGGCGATCTTCTTGCCCTTGAGCTTGTCGAGGCCGCCTTCTTTCTTGCCGATGGCCTGGATGATCACGTCGCCGGCGACCCAATAGTTGCCCGCCAGCGGGAAGTTCCATTTGAATACCGTGCCATCGGCGCTTTCGCTGCGGCCATAGCCCAGGGTCACCAGCGGGATCTTGTCGGCCGGGGCCTTTTCGGTGATGGCGAAGGTGGCGCCTGTGGACCAGGGCTGGATCACGGCGGCGCCGCCGTTGTTGCCCTTGAGACGCTCATAGCACTCCACGCTGCGCGCGGTGTCGTAGCCGGTTTCGCACTCCTCGATCAGCAGTTTCACGCCGTTGATGCCGCCGCGCGCGTTGGTGAGCCTGTAGTAGTCGACGATGCCGTTGGCAATCGGCGTGCCGTTAGGGGCATAGGGGCCGGTGCGGTAGGACAGCACGGGCATGTACTGCTGCTTGGCCTGGGCGAAAGCCGTGCCGCTGAGCAGCGCGGTGGCACCGGTGGCCACGACGGCCGCGGCTAGAACGAGTTGGCGAATCTTCATGGATATCTCCTGTTGGTATTAAAGGAACGACGCTGTCAGTAAACATTGCGGAGCCATCCCGCGCATCGGGACTAGCGAGCATAGGCGGTGGCTTGATGCGTGCATGTGCCGCGCTCTCAATGGGGGAAGGGCCATAGGCGCAGCTTTTGTTTGGCGGTGGACCAGAGCTTGGCCAGGCCGTGCGGCTCGACAATCAGGAACCATACGATCAGGCCGCCAAAGACCATCAGCTCGGCATGCGAGGCGGCAGTGGTGGTGATCTGGTGGCCGACCATGGAGGCCAGCAGCGGCAGCAAGCGGCTGAGCGCGATCGGCAGGATGACAATGAAAGCGGCGCCGAAGAAGCTGCCCATGATGGATCCCATGCCGCCGATGATCACCATGAACAGCAGCTTGAAGGACAGGTCCACTGAGAAAGCGCCCGGCTCCCAGGCGCCGAGGTAGAAGAATGCCCACAGAGCGCCGGCCACGCCGATGATGAAGGAGCTGACCGCAAAAGCGCTGAGCTTGGCGTACATGGGGCGGATGCCGATCACGGCGGCGGCCACGTCCATGTCGCGTATGGCCATCCACTCGCGGCCTACGGCGCCGCGCACGAGGTTTTTGGCCGCAAGGCTCAACACACATAGCACGCTGAGGCAGAACAGGTACTTGCTCACATCACTTTCCAGCGGCAGGCCAAAGACCTGCAGGTTGGACACGGCCACAGAGCCCGAGGCGTTGTCCAGCGTGAACCACTTGATGCGCAAAAACATCCAGTCCGCAAAGAACTGCGCCGCCAGCGTGGCCACTGCCAGGTACAGGCCCTTGACGCGCAGGCTGGGAAGGCCGAAAAGAATGCCGAACACCATGGCGCACAGGCCGCCCAAAATCAGGGTGACGATCAGCGGCATGCCGGGGATGCGGGCGAAAAAGTTGTAGGCGCCGTAAGCGCCCACAGCCATGAAGGCCCCCGACCCCAGCGAAATCTGGCCGCAGTAGCCGGCCAGGATATTCACACCCAGCGCAGCCAGCGACATGATCACAAAAGGCATGAGGATGGCGCGGAACAGGTAGTCGCTGGCCAGGCCGGGCACGACGATGAAGGCGACGACCAGCAAGGCCAGCATGACGATGCGATCCTGCGCGATCGGAAATATCTGCTGGTCGGCGCGATAGCTGGTTTTGAACTGGCCGTTTTCGCGGTAAATCATGAAAGTATCCTTGTCGTTCTTATAGTGAGGCCGGGCCGTTCAGACGCGGTCGATGATCTTTTCACCGAAGAGGCCCTGTGGCCTGAACAGCAAAAACACCAGCGCCAGCACATACGAGAACCAGATCTCTATGCCGCCGCCCACAAAAGGGCCCAGGTAGACCTCGGAGAGCTTCTCGCCCACGCCGATGATCAGCCCGCCAATGATGGCTCCCGGCACCGAGGTGAGGCCGCCCAGGATCACCACCGGCAGGGCGCGCAGGGCCACGGTGGTGAGCGAGAACTGCACCCCCAGCTTGCTGCCCCAGATCATCCCGGCCACCAGCGCCACCACGCCGGCCACGCACCAGACAATGACCCAGATGCGGTTGAGCGGTATGCCGATGGACTGTGCGGCCTGGTGGTCGTCGGCCACGGCGCGCAGGGCGCGCCCGGTCGCGGTCTTCTGGAAAAAGATGCTGAGCGCGGCCACCAGTGCGGCCGCAATGGCGGCTGCGATCACGTCTTCCTTGTTGATCAGCACACCACCCTGGTAAACCGACTCCAGCACAAAGACCGGGTCTTTGGGCATGCCGATGTCTATCTTGTAGATGTCGCTGCCAAACAGGGACTGGCCCAGGCCTTCCATGAAGTAGGTGATGCCCAGCGTGGCCATCAGCAGGGTGGCGCCATCCTGGTTGACCAGGTGGCGCAGCACCAGGCGCTCGATGATCCAGGCCACCACAAACATGATGGCGCCAGCGATCACAAAGGCGGCGACGTTGGCCAGCAGCAGGCTGTTGATGCCCGTCCACTGCGGAATCCATTCCGAAAAGCGCGCCATGGCCAGCGCGGCAAACAGCACCATCGCGCCCTGCGCGAAGTTGAAGACGCCGGAAGCCTTGAAGATCAGCACAAAGCCGAGTGCCACCAGCGAATACAGCATGCCGGCCATCAGGCCGCCAAGAAGTGTCTCTAAAAAGAAAGCCATTTGTTGAGTCCTGCCGCTAGTGACTGGTGCCGAGATAAGCCCGGATCACGTCTTCGTTATTGCGTACTTCGTCGGGGGTGCCGTCACCGATTTTTTTGCCGTAGTCCAGCACCACGACGCGGTCGGAGATGTCCATCACCACGCCCATGTCGTGCTCGATCAGCACGACAGTCGTGCCGAACTCGTCGTTCACGTCCAGCACAAAGCGGCACATGTCCTGTTTCTCTTCAACATTCATGCCGGCCATGGGTTCGTCCAGCAGCAGCACTTGCGGCTCCATGGCCAGCGCGCGGCCCAGGTCCACGCGTTTTTGCAGGCCGTAGGGAAGCTGGCCCACGGGCGTCTTTCGGTAGGCCTGGATCTCCAGAAAGTCGATGATTTTTTCGACCGCCTCACGGTGCATGATTTCTTCTTTTTCGGCCGGGCCTATGCGCAGCGCCTGCAGCAGCAGGTTGCTTTTGATCTTGAGGTTGCGGCCCGACATGATGTTGTCGAGCACGCTCATGCCTTTGAACAGCGCCAGATTCTGGAAAGTACGCGCCACACCCATCACTGCCACCTGGTGGCTGTTCATGTGCTTGAAGGTCTGGCCGCGAAAAGTGATCGAGCCCTGCTGCGGCGCATAAACGCCGTTGATGCAGTTCAGCATGGAACTCTTGCCCGCGCCGTTGGGGCCGATGATGGCGCGGATCTCGTGCTCCTTCACATTGAAGGAAATATCGGACAGCGCTTTGACGCCGCCGAAGCTGAGGGAAATGTTGTTGACGTCAAGAATGACGTCACCGATCTTTTTGGTCATAAGGCCCCCACGCTTGTCACTGCGTGTACTGCGCTGCCCCCCGAGGGGGCCGCCCGCCTGCGGCCCGGCAAAGCCGGTTCCGCGGCTCGAACTGGTATTCGAGGCGCTTGCTGTGGCTGGTTGTTCATGCTGCCGCCTTCACAGGTGCAAAGGTTTTCGTATCGTCGATCTTCAGCGTCGCGCTCACGCTGCCGCTGCGGCCGTCTTCAAACTTCACGACGGTTTCAATGAACTGTTCGGTCTTGCCGCCATAAAGCGCATCGATCAGTGGCTGGTATTTCTCGGCGATGAAACCGCGCCGCACCTTGTTGGTCCGGGTGAGTTCGCCGTCATCGGCGTCCAGCTCCTTGTGCAGCACCAGGAAACGGCTGACCTGCGAGCCCGCCAGCAGGGCATCCACGCTCAGGTCGGCATTGACCTTTTCGACGCATTCCTTGATGAGCTGGTAGACCTCGGGCTTTTGTGCCAGGTCGGTGTAGCCGGCATAAGGCAGGTTGCGCCGCTCAGCCCAGTTGCCCACGGCGTCGAAGTCGATGTTGATCATCACGCAGACTTTTTCGCGGCCGTCGCCGTAGGCCACGACTTCCTTGATGTGCGGGAAGAATTTGAGTTTGTTTTCCACATACTTGGGCGCGAACATGGCGCCGTCGTTGGCGCCGCCCTTGATGCGGCCCACGTCTTTCACGCGGTCGATGATCTTGAGGTGGCCGCTGGCGTCGATAAAGCCCGCGTCGCTGGTGTGGTACCAGCCGTCGGCGCTCAGCACCTCGGCCGTTGCCGCAGGATTTTTGTAATATTCCTTCAGCAGGCCGGCGGACTTCACCAGGATTTCCCCGTTATCGGCCACCTTGATTTGCACGCCGCTGATCGGCACCCCGACCGTATCGGCACGTGCCTCGTTGTCCGGCTGCAGGCACACAAACACGGCGGTCTCTGTCGAGCCATACAGCTGCTTGAGGTTGATGCCGATGGAGCGGTAGAAGGTGAAAAGGTCGGGGCCGATCGCCTCACCCGCCGTGTAGGCCACGCGTACGCGCGAAAAGCCCAGGGTGTTACGCAGCGGCCCATAGACCATCACGCTGCCCAGCGCATACAGCAACCTGTCCATGGCGGCGACAGGTTTGCCGTCCATCAGGGCCGGGCCGGCGCGTTGGGCCACACCCATGAAATAGTTGAACAGGCCGCGCTTGATGCGGCCCGCGTCTTCCATGCGGATCATCACAGTGGTCAGCAAGCTCTCGAAAATCCGCGGTGGCGCAAAGTAATAGGTCGGGCCGACTTCTTTCTGGTCGATGGTCACCGTGCTCGCGCTCTCGGGGCAATTCACCACATAGCCGCAGGCCAGCCACTGCGCATAGCTGAAGATGTTCTGGCCAACCCACGCGGGTGGCAAATAGGCCAGCACTTCCTCGCCGGAAGTGAGTTTGTCAAAGTCGGCGCCGGCCTTGGCGCGGTCCAGCAAGGTGTTGTGGGTATGGACCACGCCCTTGGGGTTGCCCGTGGTGCCCGAAGTGAAAAACATCGCGGCCACGTCGTGCGGCCCGGCCTTTTCGACTTCAGCCTTGAAGAAGCCGGGCTGCTTTGCGGCAAAGGCCTCGCCTTTTTCCAGCAAGGCATCCAGCGACTGCAGCCCCGCTTCCGCATAGTTGCGCAGGCCGCGCGGGTCGTCATAAATGACTTGGCCCAGTTGTGGGCATTGGCCGCGTATCTCCAGCAGCTTGTCGACCTGCTCCTGGTCTTCCACCAGCGCAAAACGCACGTCGGCGTTGTTGATGGGGTAGACGCATTCGGCGCCCACGGCGTCCTGGTAAAGCGGAATGGGTATGGCGCCCAGCGACTGCGCGGCCAGCATGGTGGCGTAAAGGCGCGGGCGGTTGGCGCCGATGATCACCATGTGTTCGCCGCGCTGCAGGCCGGCTTCATGCAGGCCGCAGGCGATGCGCTCCACCAGCTGCGCCATGCCGGCCCAGCTGTGCGCCTGCCAGATGCCGTACTCTTTCTCGCGCATGGCGGCGGCGCCGGGTCGCTCGGCCGCATGTTTGAGCAGCAATCGTGGGAACGTGGTCTGCATTCGCTTTCTTGTCTCCGTTCTTGTGCGGCTTTTCTTTGAAAACCGCTGGTATGAATGGATAGTAGGACCAGCTTTGACGCTGCGGTGTCATTGCAACGACAATTTCCGGGTAAGTCCTACTGGGGTGTGCCCGGGGTCAGTCCGGTTTATCGGATAAAGCGCCCGTCGCGCGAAACCATGGTCAGCTCGACAAAGCGCGAGGCGTTGCGGGCCGAGTCGCTGAAGCTCACTTCAAAGCCGCCGAGGTCGTAGCGCTTCAGGTTCCAGGTGCTGTCGATAAAGCTGGCGCGCGTCAGGTTTTTGCCCGCGCGGCGCAGCGCCTCGGCAAACACACGGGCATTGATATAGCCCTCCAGCGCCAGGTGCGAAGGCTCCAGCGTCACACCGGCAGCCTTCCAGGCCTGCTGGAACTCGCGCACCATGGGCACCACGGTATTGCCCGGCAGAGGCACGACCTGCGACACGGCAATGCCCGTGGCGTCGTCGCCCATGGCCTTGAGCGTGGCGGCCGCGCCCATGATGGACAGTGCATAGAGCGGCAAGCCTTTGCGCTGCGCGCGTATCGACTTGACGAAGTCAATCGTGGGTTTGCCGGCCAGGCCGACCAGCACAGCCTCCGGATCGGAGCCCGCAATCTTTGTCGCCGCCGCAGCGGCATCCGAGGAGTTGTTCTCCACGGTGACAATCGCGGTCGCTTGCAGCTTGTGTTTGTCCATGGAGCGCTGGGTGGCGTCGAAGACTTCTTTTCCAAAAGAGTTGTTCTGGTAGACGATGGCGATACGGCGGATGCCGATGGTCGCCAGGTGTTGCACCAGTTGCTCGGCTTCGTCGGCGTAACTCGCGCGGATGTTGAACACATTGCGCGCATTGGCCGGGCGTGCCGACAGCGCGCCGGAAAACGGTGCGAAAAAAGGCACGCCCGACTCGATCACCTGCGGCAGCATGGCTTCGATCATGGGGGTGCCCATGCAATTGAAGAGCGCGAAATTGCTTTTGTCGTCGATGAAGCCCTTCACGTTGCCCAACGCACGCTTGACGTCGTAGCCGTCGTCGGCCACCACGAGTTCGATCATCCGGCCGTTCACGCCGCCCTTGGTGTTGATGCTGGCAAAGCAGGTCTTGGCACCCTGGTGCATGGCCTGGCCCAGTTCGCCCAGCGGCCCGCTCAGCGCGATGGACTGCGCGACGCGTACCGGGCCGGTGTCCTGCGCGCGAGCCGGACCGTAGAGCGCGGCGGGCACGGCGGCGAGTGCGCCCAGCATGCGGCGGCGCGTCAGCGGTGCGTGCTGGCAACTGGCGTGTGCGGGGAATAAATCGGGCGATGAAGGGGTGCGGATCTGGGTCATGGTGGGGTCTCCTGGCTGTAGTTGTTGGTTTGCTGTTTGCTGTCTCAGCGGGGCCGATGCTATGCTTTGGATTGGCAATGAAATGTCTATCCGACGACAATCCGAGGGTTGCGCCCGCCCCGGACTTTCCCTGACCCTTCACTGACTTTCGTTCGAATGCTGTGAGCCATGTCCACTGAACCACCTCTTCATCAGCGCCGAAGAAACCCCACGCCCGACGAGTTGCTCGGCATTCCCTGGTTGCCTCTGTTGCAGCCTGAAGAAAGAACACGTGCGCTGTCGGGGTTGCAGGTGGGTGATGCCGCGCCGGGCGACTACGTGTGCCGCGTCGGCAAGCCGGTGACCTACTGGTTTGGGGTGGTCGAAGGCCTGCTCAAGATGAGCAGCGACAACGAGCAAGGCATGACCATGACGTTTACCGGTGTGCCGCCGGGCGGCTGGTTCGGCGAAGGCACGGCGCTCAAGCGCGAGCCCTATCGCTACAACATCCAGGCCTTGCGCAAAAGCGTGGTGGCGGGCCTGCCCGTTGAAACCTTCCACTGGCTGCTGGACCACTCCATCGGCTTTAACCGCTTTGTGATGAACCAGCTCAACGAGCGCCTGGGCCAGTTCATTGCTGCGCGCGAGATCGACCGCATGAACAACCCCGACACCCGCGTGGCGCGCAGCCTGGCGTCGCTGTTCAACCCGGTGCTGTACCCGGGCGTCGGGGAGATTCTGCGCATTACCCAGCAGGAACTGGCTTACCTGGTGGGTTTGTCGCGCCAGCGTGTCAATGAAGCGCTCAACGCGCTGCAGGCCCAGGGTTTTATCCGCATCGAATATGGCGGCCTGCGCGTGCTGGACCTGGGCGCGCTGCGCTCCAGCGTGTTTGCAAGTAAAAAAGGCCTGCCGCCCAATAACCACATGGGCTAGTAGCTATTAAATTTATAGCAAATCGAGTGTATCAGCTGACCAGGGCCGCGCCCGGGTCGCACAAGGCCTCCACCAGTTTGAGCGCCTGCGCGGACAGGTCCGAAAACCGGCGCGCGCAGATCAGCAGTTCACGGTCGGCCCACGCATCGTCGAGTTTCAAGACCCGCAACCTGCCCGCACCCGCATAGCGCTCGGCCGCAATCGCCGGTACCACCGCCACGCCCACGCCGGCCTCTACCATCCGGCAGACCGCCTCAAAACTGCGAAGCCGGATGCGTGTGCGCATGCGAAGCCCCAGGCGCCCGGCCTGCAGGTCCAGGTGCTGTTGCAGCGCGCTGTCTTCGCCAAGCCCGACGAAGTCCTGGTGCAAAGCATCCACAAACGAAAGATGGCGTTTGCGCCCGGAGTTGCTTTGCCGTGAGGTCACCAGCACCAGCCGGTCGCGCCGGAACGGCCTGGCTTCGAGTTGGGAGGTGTCGGCCGAATCGGCCACGATGCCCAGATCAGCTGCCTGGCTCAGCAACTGCGACACGATGGCATGGCTGGGGCGCTCTTGCAGTTCGACGTCGATGGCGGGGTGGGCGTTGAGGAAGGCGGCCAGCGCCTCCGGAAGGTAGTCGGTGATGGCGGCGGTGTTGGACAGCAGGCGGACCTTGCCCGCCATGCCGCCGGCGTAGTCGTCGATCTCACCCTGCATGCGCTCCAGTTGCTGGAGCACCAGCCGCGCATGGTGAATAACGGCCAGGCCTGCCTTGGTCGGCCTGACGCCGGAGCGCAGCCGCTCCAGCAGAGGGACGCCCAGCGCGTCCTCCATGCCGCGGATGCGCGCACTGGCCGAGGCCAAGGCCAGGTGCGAGAGCTTGCTTCCGGCCGTGATGCTGCCGGTATCCGTGACATGCAAAAACAGCCGGAGGTCGACGAGGTCAAAGCGCGTGTTGGCGGGCATGGGTAAGAACCTGTTTAGAACCTGTTTCTTGAGCCTTCGGAAATGACGAAGCCTGCAACGGAAATATTACAGCTTGAGCCAGGCCGGGGCTGCCGCCCAAAATGGTGCGCATGAACACAAACAACATTGATTCAGGCGCCGCCACCGTGATGGGCTCAGGGCATGACGTATTCATTCTCGGAGTGGTGGTGGCGGTGTTCCTGCTCGCCGGCCTGGTCAAAGGCGTAGTGGGGCTGGGCCTGCCGACGCTTTCCATGGGGCTGCTGGCCAGCGTGATGCCGCCAGCCCATGCCGCCGTGATCCTGGTGTTGCCTTCGTTTTTGACGAACGCCTGGCAAATGTGGAACGGCGCTGCCCTGGGCCGCCTGGTCAAGCGCCTGTGGCCTTTGCAACTGGGTGTAGTGGCTGGAACCTTGTGGGCGCCGGCCAGCCTGGTCACCCTCAATGCCAATGTGGCCTCGGCGGGTTTGGGGGCTGCCTTGATGGTGTATGCCGTGATGGGGCTTGCGGCCGTGGCGCTGTCGGTGCCGCGCCGCGGCGAGGGGTTTTTATCGGGCGCCACCGGGTTGATCACCGGCGCCATCACCGCGGCCACCGGTGTCTTTGTCTTTCCGGCCGTGCCTTACCTGCAGGCCTTGTCGCTGAAAAAAGATGAGCTGGTCCAGGCACTGGGGCTGTCGTTCACTGTGTCCACCGTTGCGCTCTTCGGGCGCCTGGCGCTCGAAGGCTCGTTCACGGCAGGCGCGATGCCCGGCGGCTGGGGCTGGCTTGCCGCTTTGCCCGCAGCCTTGCTGGGGATGGCGGCGGGCCAGATGTTGCGCGGGCGGCTGGATGAGAAAAACTTCAAGCGCGTGTTTTTTGCGGGCCTGCTGGCCATCGGCCTTTATATGGTCATCGGCAGCGCCATACGCTGGCTAGCGGGCTAAAGGCCTCTGGTTTACGGTCCGGCTTTTACGCTTTCTTTATACCGGCCACCGCTCTTTCATCCCCGTTTTTACACGCCGAATCCGACACTTTCTCCATCGTTATTCGTTGGAGAAAGATCATGGATCTTGCGTTTATTCTTGGCGCCACCGCCCTCTGGGGTGTGATGGTGCTGCTGGTCTGGGGCTTTCAGAAGCTCGAAAAGCCCGAAGGTGGCCGCTCATGATCAGCCTTGATGTCTTGTACGGCTTTGGCGGCGTCTGCGCCATCGTGCTGCTTACCTACCTCGTGTATGCGCTGATCTGCGCCGAGGAGTTTTGATGAGCAACGCTTCATGGGGCCTGCTGGCCTTGTTCCTCGGTGTACTGCTGCTCACGGCTTGGCCGCTGGGCGTCTGGTTGGCGCGCATTTATTCCGGCAGCCTTCCCAAGTGGATGCACAAGGTGGAGGCGCCGCTGTACCGCCTTGCCGGCACCTCCGCCGATACGAACATGAAATGGTCGCAATACGCGCTGGCCTTGCTGGCCTTTAATGCGCTTGGCGTGCTGACTGTTTATGTGTTCCAGCGCCTGCAGGTCTGGCTGCCGCTCAACCCTGCCGGCATGGCGGCGGTATCGCCTGACTCGGCATTTAATACGGCCGTCAGCTTTGTCTCCAACACCAACTGGCAAGGCTATGCCGGCGAGTCCACCATGAGTTACCTCACCCAGATGCTGGCGCTGGCTGTGCAGAACTTCTTCTCTGCTGCCACAGGCATCGCCGTGGTGTTCGCGCTGTTCCGTGGCTTTGCCGCGCGGGCGACGGGGGCGATTGGCAACTTCTGGGTGGACGTGACGCGGGTCACAGCCTGGTTGCTCGTGCCGCTCTCGCTCGTGTTTGCGATTTTCCTGGTGGGCCAGGGCGTGATCCAGAATTTTGATGCCTACAAAGACGTCAGCACACTGGAGGCCACCAGCTACCAGCAGCCGAAAAACGGCCCGGTTGGCCAAGCGTTGAAAGACGACAAGGGCAACCCCGTCATGGAGGACGCCAAGACCGACAAGCAGACCCTGGCCATGGGCCCGGTCGCCTCGCAAGAGGCCATCAAGATGCTGGGTACCAACGGCGGCGGCTTCTTCAACGCCAACTCGGCCCATCCTTATGAGAACCCGACGGCGCTGAGCAACTTCTTCCAGATGCTCTCAATTTTCCTGATTCCGGCGGCGCTGTGCTTTGCCTTCGGCCGCGCGGTGGGCGACAAGCGCCAGGGCTGGGCCGTGCTGGCCGCGATGACGGTGATATTTGTGATCGCGGTCGTGGCCATCACCCCGGCCGAACAAGGCGGCAACCCGCTGCTGCCCCCGCTGGGTGTAGACCAGACGGCCAGCGTGCTGCAGGCGGGCGGCAATATGGAGGGCAAGGAAACCCGCTTCGGCATCAATGCCTCCAGCCTGTTCGCGGTCATTACGACGGCGGCCTCCTGCGGCGCGGTCAACGCCATGCACGACTCCTTCACACCGCTGGGCGGCATGGTGCCCATGGTGATGATGCAGCTGGGTGAAGTGGTGTTCGGCGGCGTCGGCACAGGTCTCTACGGCATGCTGATCTTCGCCATCCTGGCGGTGTTCATCGCCGGCCTCATGATTGGCCGCACGCCGGAATACCTGGGCAAGAAGATTGAGGCGCACGAGATGAAGCTGACGTCGATCGCCATCCTGGTTACACCCATCCTGGTGCTGGCAGGTACCGCCATCGCCGTATTGGCCGGCGCCGGCAAGGCCGGCATTGCCAACCCCGGCGCGCACGGCTTTTCTGAAATCCTTTACGCGCTGAGCTCGGCCGGCAACAACAACGGCAGCGCTCTCGCGGGCCTGTCGGCCAACACGCCGTTTTACAACACGCTGCTGGGCATCGTGATGTGGCTGGGCCGATTCGGTTTCATTGTTCCGGTGCTGGCCATCGCCGGTGCGCTGGCCGCCAAGAAACGCCTGCCGGTCACGGTCGGCACCATGCCCACGCACGGCCCGTTGTTCGTGGCGCTGTTGATAGGCACCGTGTTGCTGGTGGGCCTGCTCAATTACGTGCCTGCCCTGGCGCTGGGCCCGGTGGTCGAGCATTTGATGCTGTGGCCAGGTAAGTAAACGCAAGGCTCAAAGAGAAATCCCTATGAGTACCCAAAAAACTTTAGTGCTGCTGGATCCCGCGCTGCTCAAGTCGGCCATCATGGCTTCATTCACCAAGCTGAGCCCGCGTGTGCAGTGGCGCAACCCGGTCATGTTTGTTGTCTACATCGGCAGCATTTTCACGACCTTGCTAGGCCTGCAAGCCCTGCAGGGCCAGGGTGAAGCGCCGGCCGTATTTATTTTTGCCGTGGCTGTCTGGCTGTGGTTCACCGTGCTGTTCGCCAACTTTGCCGAAGCGCTGGCCGAGGGCCGTAGCAAGGCACAAGCGGCGTCGCTGCGGAGCCTGAAAAAAAGCACCTGGGCCAAGAAGCTCAAGGAGCCTCGGCATGGCTCCACGTTCCTGCCGCAAGAAGCTGAAAATCTCCGGAAAGGGGACGTGGTGCTGGTCGATGCCGGCGACATGATTCCGCTGGACGGAGAAGTGATTGAAGGCGTGGCCTCGGTCGACGAAAGCGCCATCACCGGCGAATCGGCTCCGG
>JAJKJM010000154.1 GCA_021153985.1 Polaromonas sp. | reverse complement strand
CGCAGCAAGTAGGGTCGCCTTTTCTTTGGTGACTTTCTTTTGGCGAAGCAAAAGAAAGTTACTCGCATGCCGGGCGACTCCCGGCCAGCAACCCTCAGCAGGCGCAACCCAGGAACAACCAGCACATCAAGCAAATAGCTCAAAATACACCCATGACGCCTACCCCCCGCCACTGGTCCACCCTCAAATCCCCAGACTTCGCCCAACTCGACCTGCCCCGCTGCATCGCGGTACTGCCAGTCGCCGCGGTGGAGCAACACGGCCCGCACCTGCCGTTGAATGTGGACGCAACGCTGGTCGAAGGTGTAGTCGAGGCCACCTTGCCGCATTTGCCCGCCGCGCTGCCGGTGCTGTTTTTGCCCACGCAGTCGGTGGGCTTCAGCCCCGAGCACAGCCGCTTTGCCGGCACGCTCACGCTCAAGGCTGAAACCGTGATCCGGCTCTGGACGGAACTGGCGGAGTCAGTGGCGCAGACGGGTGTGAAAAAACTGGTGCTGCTCAATTCGCATGGCGGCCAGGTGGGCTTGCTGGATGTGGTGGCGCGCGATTTGCGGGCGCGGCTGGGCATGCTGGTCTACAGCGTGAACTGGTTCAACCTGCCGCTCACGGGTGAAGATGGAAAGCCTGTGAACGACTTATTCAGTGCCGAAGAGCACCGCTTCGGCATCCATGCGGGCGAGATCGAGACCTCCATGATGCTGGCGCTCAAACCCGGGCAGGTCGACATGGCCAAGGCGCAGAACTTTCACTCGACCTCGCAAGACCGCGCCGCCAGATTCAGCATCCTGGGCGACGGCCGCAGCGCCAAGCTGGCCTGGCAGATGCAGGACTACAACCCGCAGGGGGCGGTGGGCAATGCGGCTGCCGCGACAGCGGACAAAGGCCGCGCCCTGCTGAATGCCGCAGGGCGCAGCCTGGCGCAATTGCTGGTGCAGATTGACCAGCTACCGGCCGATACGCTGAGCGATAAAACCGCGTTCTGACTTTCGCAAGCGGCTTTCTGCAAGCGGCGCCTAGCGCAGGATCACGGTCTGGCGCTTCCACCCGGCGTCTTGCCAGCGGTTAAAGGCGGCCAGTGCGCTGGCGTCTCCCGCCTGTTTTTCAGTCGTCAGTGTGTCCATGCGCGCCACCTCAAAGCTGCGGCGCAGGCGCCCGGAAATGCGGGTCTCGCGGGCCAGCAGCATCTGCGGCGTGCCGCGCACCCAGCCGGCAAATTCCACATAACCCAACTCCGGGTCATTGCTGGCGGGTGGCAGCACTTCAACCGTCCACTGCCCCGCATTCTTGCGAAACACCCACAGCTCGCGCCAGGCATCCAGTGGCTGCACTGCCAGTGCCAGGGCCTGCCCATCAGGGTGCGCGCTGGCAGACGCGGCCCACACGATGCCGTAGGTGCAGCGTCTGGCTACGGCATCCTTGCCGGGTTTGCCATCGGCCTTGTTTTCATACAGCGCCACGCAGGTTTCGCCGGCCTGGCCTGTTTCGGTGGCTACCGTCAGTTTGGTGAAGCGGGGCAGGGTGGTCTCCGCCGCCCAACGTGAGGCGCCTACGCGGATGGCTGCATCGTTGTAGTCCTGCCTGTCGTCGTCCGTGAGCTCGGGTTTGTTCACCGCCGCGAGTTCCGCCAGGGCGCGCTGGGCTGCCGCCGCAGGCGCTTCGGCGCGGCGCGCCTGTTCAAACGCCAGGCTGGCGTACACACCCGCACGGCGGAGGCGCAAACGGTTTTTGCTGACTTCAGGCAACTGCGCGAATTGCGCGGCGCTGACCTTGTCCAGCATCTCGGCGCGCCACAGGTCATGCGCCAGGCGTGCCTGCGGGTGCAGGTCGGGGCTCATACAGTCGGGGCGGGTCACGGCCAGTGCGGCGCGGGCGCGTTGCTCCGCGTCCGATGGCAATGCCAGCACGCGGCGAAACGCTTCGCCGTTGTAGCAAAGCTGCATGCTGCCGCCTTGTTCATACCCCTTGAAGGTCACGCCGTAGAAGGCCGCGACTTCCATGTGCGCGGAAATCACGTCACTGGTGGTTTTGCTGTGCTTCATCGACGCCCGGCGCGCCAGGCGCTCGGCCATGGTGCCCAGCGCGTCAAACGGCTCCGCGCCAATCGCTTCGGCCGGCGCCGCCTTGAGGTAAGCGGCGGTGTAGGCAATGCCCAGGGCTTCGGCGCCGGGGCTTTCGCGCAGAAAGCGCACCACCGACAAGAGCTGCGGCGCATCCTCGGGCTGCAGCGAGACGGTGCGCACCTGGCTCACATGGATAAAACCCGCGCGTTCCCGCCTGTGGTCATAGACCTGCAAATAGTCCATGCGCTGGCCGCGAATCTCGAGCGTGTCGCCCTGCCACAGCGCCGCCTGCTGTGCGGCCGAATCACGTGGCGCGGCGCGCAGGGTGGCCTGGTCCTGCGTCACGATGGCCAGCGTGAGGAGTGCGGTGGTGATCATTATTCGGCTTCCTGGTTGTTGTCTTGCGTTTCAGCGCCGCGGGGAGCTTGCGCTACGGTGCGGCCTTTGGGCGCGCCGCCCAGCAAGCCTGCGCCTACAAAGCCGCCGTCGGTGGAGGGCGGGGCGATGATCACGGTGATCTTGTCGCTCAGCTTGTCGGCCATGGTTTTCTGGATCAGCAGCGGGTGCCGGGTGATCAATACGCCTTCGCGCGCCATCTGCTCGCTGTTGATCTTGCCTACGCGGTCCAGCCGGTAGGCTTCGGCATCGGCCAATTTCTGGCGTGAATCCGCCTCGCCCGAAGCCTCGATGCGCCGCGCCTGCGCGCTGCCTTCGGCCGTGCGGATGCGGGACTGCTTGTCGGCCTCGGCTTCGAGCTGGCGCTGTTCGATCTGCTTTTGCTTGAAGGGCAGCACGTGTTTCATGGCCTCTTCCTGGGCCCTGGCGGCGATCACCTGCTCGCTGGCGGCGGCTTGCGCATTGGTCTCGCGGCGTACTTTTTCGGCCAGTGCGTCCAGTTCGGTTTCCTTGACGCGCTTTTCCTTCAGCGCCAGCGTGTAGCGCATTTTTTCTGTGGCCAGCTCCTCGGCCAGCAGTTTGTCCATGCCCTGGCGGTAATCGGCCGGCAGATCCACCTTGCCCATCTGCACCGTGCGCAGCAAGATGCCGTCGGCTGCAAGCTTGGGTTTGAGTTCGGCTTCAATCAGCTGCTGGATCTCGGCACGCTTGCTCGAGAAGATTTCCCGCACGGTGTAGCGGGTAAAGGTTTTGTAGATCACGCCCTGCACGGCGGGCTGCACGATCTGGCCGGCGATGTCGTCGGGGAGGTTTTTCGACAGCGCGTTGACCTTGGCCGGGTCCAGCGCATAACGCACTGTGAGGTCCACGCCCAAAGACATGCCTTCAATCGACTGGAAGGGCGAGGGGCCGTCGGCCCGGCTGCTGCCTTCAGGGCGGTAGACCTGATCGCGCAGCGAGAAGGTGCGCACTTCATGCAGGCCGGGCAGCAGCAACAGCGAGCCCTCGCGGAACTCATCGACACCACCGGTCAGCTGGTTGGTGCGAATCGCCACGTCGCCGCGCGCCACCGACTCCATGGGCGGGTGCACCCACAGCAGGTAGCCGGCCGCGCCTGCCGCGGCGGTGGCAATCATCAGGCCGCGTGCGCTGGCGGCGCGCCGCACGCCGTTGGCGGCGATACGGCGGGTGCCGTGCACCCCTCTGGCAAAGATGATGGAAATGCGTTGGGCGATGCGGCTAAGACGTGGGCTCATGATGGTTCCTCCGGTGGTTTTGGCGAGAGGCGCGGATTGCGCTTTCTCTGGCCTCCATTGTTCGAATCGGGCCCGGAGCATTCAATGCGCCTGCGCGGTGTCTTTGCGCGCTTGGGCGGCGGCAAGTCTCCGCCAACGGAAGAAACACTCACACGGCTGGCGGCAGGCCACACCCATAATGGCGGCACCCCTTTCTCCTGATGACTGCTGGCGCCGCATGACCAAAATTGCCGTAATCGAAGACGACTTGCCCATGAGCAACCAGCTCAAGGGCTGGATTGAATCGGCCCGTCCGGGCATCCAGGTCGACCAGTGGTTCAACCGCGACGACGCCGAAGCGGCTGTCGCCCGCGAAGGCTACGACGCGGTGGTGCTGGACATCGAACTCGGGCGCGAACGCCATGCCGGCGTGGCCATCATCAACGCCATCAACAAGCAGCGGCAGGGCACGCCTGTGCTGGTGGTGTCCGCCATGCCGGCGGCCATCTACCGCAGCATCATGAAGGCTTTGGACGCCTGGGACTACCTGCAAAAAACCACATTTGAGGAAGCCGACTTCATCGAGACCTTCCTCGACATCCTGCGCACCGCCAAGGCCAGGCCCGAAAGCAAGGCGCCTGCCGCAGACAGCCAGGAGCTGCAGCTGGACCCGCTGCGCCAGAACACCGCCATCTGGCGCGGCCAGCGCGTGAACCTGCCGCTGACCGCCCAGCGCATCCTGGCGGCGCTGCATGCGCGCCGGGGCGAGGTGGTGAGCTATGACGACCTCTACCAGGTGGTCAAAAGCGGCCGCAACCGCGACAACATCCGCAAGCATGTCAGCACCATCCGCGATGCTTTCAGGGAAATCGATGCCACGTTCGACGGCATTGAAAACGTTCCGATGCGCGGCTTTCGCTGGGCCGAGGCGGCCGAGCCCGCGCGCGGCAAAGGCAAGGCGTGAAGCTGCCCACGCGCCAGGACGTTGAGCGCCTGCTGCCGGCGCGCGTGCCCTTCGGCCTGCGCGTATTTTTTCGCGGCGCTTTTTTGTTGCTGGGGTTGGCCACCATCGCGCTGGCCCTCGCGGTTTTGCAAGACGAAAAAGAGCGCAGCTACCGCAACTACCAGGACGGCTTTCGCAAAAACCAGGCGCAGATCGCGGCCAAGCTGCGCCACCCCACGGGCCAGCTGGTGTTGCTCAACCCCACTGCCTACGACCGCGGAGTGACGCCGCTGCGCCCATTGGTGCTGCCGTTTTCGGCCCTGGATTTCGACGACCGCAACAAGGCCCAGCAAGCCGTGGAAATGGCCGGGTGCCTGGTGCAATACCCTGATGCAGCCTCGATGTGTGTGGCCGTTGGCAACAATCCTTTTGCCGGGGGTTTTATCTACGCCGTCGGCAGCTTTAACAGCGGCCCGCTGGTGTCACACAGCTCGGGCACGCTGGACTTGAGCCTGGCGCACCGCGCCCGCATCACGGTCGACATGCGCGGGCAGCGCTACCGCTGGATCGCGCCTTTCCAGGCCATGCAGGCGATGGACGAGGGCCGCAACGCCTCACCGTTTGCCAACACCCGGGGGCGGCTGGTGGGCTTTGCCGACGAGGGGCCCATCACGCCGGCCAGCCGGCCTGTGCGCGATTTTCGCGGCTGGCTGTGGCAAGACAGCCGCTGCGTGGACGGCGCACCGGGCGCGCAGGACTGTGCCCGGCGCGCCTTTGTCAGCGTGCGCCTGCCGGTGGAGCTGTTTCGCGAGGCGCTGTTTTCCAAAGGACCTGCGGGCATCGTCTGGCCGCCGGCCGACCTGGACCAGATCAAGGTGCAAGTCGAAATGCTGAGCCCAGGCGAGGTCAAGCCGCTGTTCGACAGCAATGCCGGGGGCGCCACCGCCCCTTTTTCATGGGCAGAACTCACCCCGCTGCTGCTGCCCGGCGAAAAGCTGCGCATCCGCAAACTCGGCGCCGCCGGCGCCAGCACCGACATCGTCGCGCTGTCCGGCGCGGAAGCGACGGAGCGCGCTTCGCCCCTGATCGCCTCCCTGATACGCCGGCTGCAAGTCGACGGCTACGACGCGCCCATCACCAGTGCCGACATCATCAGCACGCCGCTGGGGCGCTATGAGCTCACGCTCACCGGCGACATCCGCACCGTCAACAAGGCCCTGACCGCCGTGGCCACCCGCGTGTCCTGGTTTGTGGGTGGCATGCTGCTGGCCATCTTTGTGACCTGGCTGGCCATTGAGCTGCGCATCATCCGCCGCATCACTGAACTGACCCGCCGCGCCGCCACCGTGTCCAAGGGCGTGCGGGCCAGTGACAACCTGGCGACGGTCGACCTGGCCGACCTGCGCGGTGGCGACGAGCTGGGCGTGCTGGCAGGCGGCCTGCAAGACCTGCTGCAGCGCGTGAACGAAGACGTGCGCCGCGAGCAGATCCGTGTGGCCCAGGAAAAAGACACTTGGCATGCGGTCGGCCATGAAATCATGTCGCCCCTGCAGTCGCTGATGGTGCTGCACGGCAGCGTTGACGACCCCGCGCACCGCTACATCAGCCGCATGCAGCAGGCTGTGCGCGTGCTGTACGGCAGCGCGTCGCCCAGCGAAGCCTTTGAATCCACCGCGCTTGATGTGCAGACACTGGACGTCAACGAATTCTTGAGCCATGTGGCGCGCAACGCGGCGGCGGCGGGTATCCCCGGTGTGGCCTTTGAGCCGCTGGCGCAGCCGGTCAGGGTGCGCGCCGACGAATACTCGCTGGAAGATGTGGTGTCCCACGTGCTGCGCAATGCCGAGCGCTATCGCCTGCCCGGCAGCCTGATCCGCATCACGTTGTCGCAGCAGGCGCAGGAAGGCACCGCGCCTGAGGCGGTGATCACCATCAGCAACCTGGGCCCGCAGATCGACGCCGGCCTGCTGGACAAGATATTCGAATACGGCGTGTCCGGCCAGCCCGACGCCGACACCGGTGCGCCAGGCCAGCGCGGGCAGGGCCTGTTTGTCGCCAAAACCTATATGGCCAAGATGGGCGGCACCATCACTGCGCACAACCTGGACGGCGGCGTCTGCCTGGAGTTGCGCCTGCAGTGCGCGACCTGATCCGTTCCACGCCATAAAAATCAAAAGCCCCCAGCAGGCGGTAACTTGCTGGGGGCTTTGTCTTGCCAGACGGACCGGTAAGCCCGCTGCCATGGAAGAAAGTATCGCCCGGGCGGGGCCGAAGAATTTGCCTGATTTGCTGCTGAATTTGCCATAAACAGATAAAAAATCTGCGAAATCATAAATTTCAGATAAATTACCCGAATGGATACTTTAGACCGGAAAATCCTTCAGGTTTTGCAAGCCGATGCGCGCACCAGCCTGCAAGACATCGGCCAGGCCGTAGGCCTGAGCCCCTCGCCCTGCTGGGGCCGTATCAAGAAGATGGAAGAAGCCGGCGTGATCGAGGGCTACACCGTGCGGCTCAATGCGCAGGCGCTGGGCCTGGGCGACACGGTAATGGTGCAGGTCACGCTCGACAGCCATTCCGACAACACGCTGGAGAAGTTTGGTGAAACGCTGGCGGCGATTCCCGAGGTGATCGAGGCGTATCTGGTGTCCGGTGAATACGACTATCTCTTGCGCATCGCGGTGCACGACACCAAAGACTACGAGCGCCTGCTGCGCGAGCGGCTCTACAAGATCAAAGGCATACGCCACAGCAAGTCGAGCTTTGTGCTGCGCACGCTCAAAAAGGCCGACCTGCCCTTGTTGCCGGGCTGACAACCCGCTTGACCCGCTTTTAACCGCTTTGAACCCGCTTCACGGCGCGTGGGACAAGCGCTGGCAGCCCCCTGCGCGGGCGGCTGACACTTTTTGCACCGCAGGGCGCGCACAGTGGCAGGTGCGCCGTGGCGTTTTGCGGTGCAGGAGCCCCGCATGCGATCACCGACTTCTCCTTCTTCTTTCAAACCCTGGCTTGCGGGTGCAGTCTGCGCCGCCGTCGTCGGCGGCGATTTTTACGTGGCCAACACCGATGCGGTGGTGCGCTTTCCCTATCAGCCGGGGCAGACCAGCATCACGGCCGCACCCGTGAAGGTGGTGGACTTGCCTGGCGGCCCCATCAACCATCACTGGACCAAAAACATCATCGCCAACGCCGACGGCAGCAAGCTGTATGTGACGGTGGGCTCCAACAGCAATGTGGGCGAACGTGGTACGGAAGCAGAAACCGGCCGCGCCGCCATCTGGGAAGTCGACCCCAAAACCGGCAACCACCGCGTGTACGCCTCGGGACTGCGCAATCCCAACGGCATGGGCTGGGCGCCTGAAACCGGTGCGCTCTGGACGGTGGTGAACGAGCGCGACGAGATCGGCAGCGACCTGGTGCCCGACTACCTGACCTCGGTGCGCGATGGTGCGTTTTACGGCTGGCCCTACAGCTACTACGGCAAAAATGTGGATGAGCGCGTGCGGCCCGCACGGCCCGATCTGGTGTCGCAGGCGGTGCCGCCCGACTATGCCCTGGGCTCTCACGTTGCGCCGCTGGGCATGGTGTTTTCGGAGGGCAAGGCCTTGCCGCCGTCATTGGCGACCGGCGCGTTTGTGGGTGAGCACGGCTCCTGGAACCGCGTGCCGCACAGCGGCTACAAGGTGGTGTTTGTGCCCTTCCAGAAGGGCCTGCCGGCCGGGTTGCCGGTGGATGTGCTCACCGGCTTCCTCAGCCCCGAAGGCCATGCCTACGGCCGGCCGGTGGGAGTGGCGATGGACAAGCGCGGCGCACTGCTGGTGGCTGACGATGTGGGCAACGTGGTCTGGCGTGTCGGCGCCAGCGCGGTGAAGTAAGCGGGCTGCTTGGATTTTTTAAGAAAAAAAGGCCTGCAGCCCAGGCGGCGCATAGGCCAATAGCTATCAAATTCGTAGCAACCAGCTCTTCGGCCTGACGGCTTGCGGCCTTACACCTGCGGCAACACCATGTCGGTGGTGGCCGGGCAAACCCAGCGCGGGTATTCGCGCGAGGTGTCTATGCAGCCGCCCGACTGGTACACGCCCTTGGGTTCGCGCATGCGCAGCATCAGCTCCAGGATTTGTGCCTTCTCCACCGGGTTGGCCATCGAGGCTTTCACGCCCGACTCGACGATGCTTTCGTTGATGCGCAGCTCACCGGCCGCGTCGGTGTAGGTGGCGTGCCGCCAGTGAAAAAGCTCCAGGCATTTGGCGGTGAGCGTATAGGGCTGCTCCCGCTTCCAGAAATTGGTGAAGAGGCCGCCGCCGAGGTAGAACACCCACGAGCCCTCATAGCCCGAGACATCGGAAGAGTGCTCATCGGGGTTGCGAAACCACAGGCGGTCGCCCGGCACGTAGTACCGGGGCGGCAGCGGCTCTTGCATGGAGCCGTATTCGCGCAGGAACACATCGTGGAACTTGCCCGACATGATGGCGCGCTTTTCCCAGCGCTGCTGCAGCGCGGCCAGCAGCGGCGGGTTGCAGGCTTCAAGCTCCTGCGCGATGGCCAGCAGGATGACGTACTCGGTTGCGCGGTAGCAGGAAAAGGAATACAGCTTTCCGGAGGCCTCGGGCTGCGTGGCTTTTGCCAGTGCGGCAATCAGCGCATGGCCGGGCCGCACGGTAAAGCCGTCGTCTTCGGAATAGGTCCAGCAGTCCTCGGGGCGGTTCACTTCGGTGGTGTGGAACTCCAGCGCGGTCTTGCGCGCCGCGACGACGATGTTGCGGCGTATGCGCACGGCCGAGGCGAGTTCCGCATGGCTGGGAAATTCAAAGGCGACGGGGCTGAGCAGCATGGCCAGCAGGATTTCACGCTCAAGGTCTTCGGCGCTGCCCACCGGGTCCAGCTGCAGCCGCTCCGTCAGGCCCATGGTGTCCAGCCCGGGCGCCCATTTCGCTGCCAGCGCCACGGGCAGGCAAAACCGCCTGGCGGCGCCAGCGCCTGCGCGCGGGGGCAGTTCCGTGGTTTCCACCGCATCCTGCAAACCGAGCTGCTCAAGCTGCACCAGGAAGCTGTAACTGGAGGCCGCTAGCGCGTCGGCGCTGTCGGTGCAAAGAACAATTCCCACAGGATGCGGGTTGGCGGCCGGGGTGTGAGGTGCTGCGGTCATGCTGCCAAAGAGTATCTTTGCTTGTGCCCGGCCCGGCAATGGTGGAAATACCACGGAAGCAGAGTGAAAGCTTCGCGTCAGGCGTAGGTAATCCAGCTTGCGTGCTCGGGCGCATCCAGGTGCGGCAGGGTGTTGTAGGTCACCAGCATGTGGCGTTTGGGTGTGAACGCAAACTCCGTGAGCGAGCAATTGCGAATGCGCAGATTGAGTTCAATCGTGGTTTCGGGGCTGGTACCCAGCACATGGCCAACGGCCGTCGAGATAGGCCCGCCGCTGGAGACCAGCAGCACATTGCCGGTGTAGGTGGTGCGTACATGGTCCAGCACATCGGTCACGCCCGCCACGAATTCCGTGTAGCTGGGCATGCCCTTGGGGCTGACCACGCCGGCCATCCACTGCGCCAGGCCATCGCGCAGCAGGCGAAAGTGGCCGCGGTACTCCTCGGGCGTGGTGGGCTTTTCCAGCTTGTGCGGGTGGATGGCGCCAATCACGGCATGGCTGTCGTATTCGTTCAGCCCCGGACGCTGGCCGGCTTGCAGGGTGATGCCCATGCCTTCGCAGATGCCAGCAAAGGTATTGACCTGCCGCTGCAGCGTGCCGGTGAAGGCCGCGTCAAAGCTGATGCCCTTGTACTTGAAGTACTCGCCCAGCCGCACGCTTTGCTGGCGCCCCATGGGGCTGAGCACGTCGTAATCGTCTTCGCCAAACGAGGCCTGGCCATGGCGCACGAGGTAGAGGGTTCCCATGGGCAAATTGTGGCGAGGCGGTGGCGGGCGCCCAGTCTCGCGTGTGACCGGCTCAGGCCCCTGCTAGCACCTTGGCGACAGTGGCGGTATCGACGTTGCCGCCGCAGAGTGTCGTGCCTACGACTTGGCCTTTGAGCTGGCTGCGCTCTTGCATGGCCGCGGCAAAGCTGGCCGCACCCGCGCCTTCAGCCACGTTGTGTGTGTCGGCATAGAGGTCGCGCATGGCCTGGGCCACTTCGTCGTCCGTCACCTTCACGACGCGCTCCAGGTGCGGCAGCAAAACATCCAGCGCGGCCTGGTCGGCGACGCGGCAGGCCATGCCGTCGGCCAGATAGGTTGTCACCGGTGCTTCAACCACGCGTCTGGCGGCCAGGGAGTCGGCATAGGTGGTGGCGTGCGCGCTGACCACGCCCACGATACGAATCTTGCGGCCCAATGCCAGCTTGGCGGCAACAGCCGAGCACGCGCCCGAGCCCTGGCCGATGGGCACATAGACTACATCGAGCTGCGGCACCGCCAGCATGAACTCCCACCAGTAGGTGCTCACGCCACGCAGTAAATCCGCATGAAAGCTCGGCACCATGTGGGCGCCGCGTTCGGCCGCCAGCCTCTTCGCGAACTCGCGGCTTTCCTGGAAGTCGTTGCCGTGCTCGATCAAGGTGACGCCCAGTGCGCGCATGGCGGCGTTTTTCTCCACCGAGTTGCCGTGCGGAACCACGATGGTGCAGGGCACGCCGTGGGCTCGGGCGGCCCAGCCTATGCTCTGGCCGTGGTTCCCGCGCGTGGCGCTGATGGCTTCTTTCGGCAGCTCGCCGCGTTGCTTGAGCGCTTCAAAGTAAGTGAGGCCGCCGCGCAGCTTGAAGGCGCCCACCGGCGTGTGGTTTTCATGCTTGATCCAGCAGTCGGCGCCCAGCCGCTGGCTGGACAGGCCCCAGCGGTATTGCGGTGTGGCCTGGAATTCGCGGTAGACGACACGCGCCGCGTCTTCAATCTCCTGCAGTGAAGGCAGCATGCTGTTGCCCAGCTCCGGGGCGCGGTCGAGGACGGCGCTCATGCAGCCACCCGTTTTTCAGTCAGCAGGCGCAGCGCCAGCAGCCCCAGCACCGTCCCCATTACATAGCGCTGCACGCGCATCCAGCTGATGTTGCGGTTGAGGAAACCGGCAATCGCCGCGGCAAAGCAGATCAGCACCGTGTTCACGCCCGTGCTGACGCTGATCTGTACGGCGCCCAGCGTCAGGCTTTGTAGCAGCAGGCCGCCGCGCTCGGGGTGCAGAAACTGCGGGAAGAAGGAGAGGTAAAACATCGCCACCTTGGGGTTGAGCAAATTGGTCATAAAGCCCATGAGAAATAGCGTGCGCGGCGGGTCGTGCGGCAGTTCGCGCGTTTCAAAGGGCGCCAGGCCGCCGGGCTTGACGGCCTGCCAGGCCATCCAGAGCAAATAGGCCGCGCCCGCCACCTTGATCGCATCAAAGGCCAGCGGCACAGCCAGCAGCAGTGCCGTCAACCCGAAGGACGCGGCCAGCAGGTGCACCACAAAGCCCAGCGCCACGCCACTGAGCGACACCAGCCCGGCGCGAGGCCCCTGGCACAGCGTGCGCGAGATGCAATAAATCATGTTCGGCCCGGGCGTGAGCACCAGCACCAAGGCGGCAAGGGCAAACCAGGCGAGTTCGGTACTGCTAAACATTCAGGCTCCTTTGGATTCAAGCGTGACGAGGCCGCGCGGCGTTTGCAGCGTGGCGATGAGGTTGGGCGGGCCTTGTGCCAGGCCTACGCCGGCCAGGCCAATGGCTTCGTATCCGCCGCGCAGCGCATCGGGGCGCGGATGGCTGGCGTGTAGCGACTGCAGCGTGACGCCCGACGGCGCCATGGCATCGGCGGGATGCACGTCGCCCCACTGGATCAGCGTAGGCAGCGCGCCGTAAAACAGCCGCTGGCCGTCTTCGCGCACGGTGATCTTCCATCTGAGCTGGCCTTGCGGCGTCATGCGCGAGGCGTCCAGCACCTCGCCGCGGTCCAGCCCCAGGCGGGCAAGTTCCCGCACTGCCGCGCTCACCCGGGGCGTCGAGGCGACAAAGTGCGCGAGCTGCGGGCCGGTCTTGCTCAGCCGCAGCTGCAACTCATGGTCATCCAGGTCAAACCAGCGTCTGGCCGGTGCCACTCTTGGGTTTTTTGCTCCTGAATTAATAGCAATGATCTCGAAATAAGCACGCGGAAAGGCCGGCGAGGCCACCGTGAACAGCCGGTTGTGCGTGCCCATCAGGCCATGTTCGCCGCCCGGCCCGGGTGTGATGCCGAGCACGCGTTCGCACCACTGCACACCTTGGTCCAGGCTGGCCGCGACGACCACGAGGTGGTCGACCTGCGAAGCCCTGGGTTGAGGTGCGGCCGTATTTTCCATAGGCTAAAGCGTCACGCTTCCATCGACGCAAGTGACTGACTCGCCGCCGACCCAGACCTGTCCTGCCGCATCGCGCTCGATATGCACCTGGCCGGCACGGCCCAGGCAGACACCTTGTGAGGCGGTGTAGCGCTCGGGTGCGTGGCCTTCGGCGATCAGCCACTGGGCCAGGCTGGCATTGAGGCTGCCGGTGACCGGGTCTTCGTCGACACCGATGGGAGATGCGAAGGCGCGCACTTCGAAATCAGGGGCTGTTTCAGCTGCGGAGGCTGCGAATGCCTTGGCTTCGCGGTTGGCACGTGCAATCAGCGGCGCGGTTTCGTCACGCGGGTAGCGCGCCACCACGCCGACTTTTGTGCCCAGCTTGGCCAGGGCCTTATGGTCAGGCATCAGTTGCAGCACGGTTTCGGGGCTGTCCAGCAGCAGGCCCAGCCACATCGGGCCGTTGTCCAGGCACTGGGCGGCGAGGATGCTGGTCGCTTTTAATCCCAGCGCGCCCGCGACCTGCGCCAGCAACGCGGGGCTGGGCGCGGAGCGCTTGAGGGCCGGCGCGGCAAATGCGAGGCGTTTGGAGCCCGTCTCGCGGCGAATCTTCACCAGGCCCACCTTGCATTCCTGCACGATGAAGTCTTTGCTGTGCGGCTGCCCGCCGGCCTCCAGCCAGCTGTGGCAACTGCCCAGCGTGGGGTGGCCGGCGAATGGCAGTTCGCCGCCAGGCGTGAAGATGCGCACGTGGTAATCGGCTGAAGCATCGGTGGGCGGCAGCAGGAAAGTCGTTTCCGACAGATTGGTCCACTTGGCAAAGCGCTGCATGGCGGCATCATCCAGGCCGCTGCCGTCCATCACGACGGCCAGGGGGTTGCCGAAGTATGGGGTGGGCGTGAACACGTCGACTTGCTTGAATGCGCGCTGCTTCATGGGGGCTTTCAGGTTTCCAGGTGAGTTTGAGGACGAGGGTTGAACGATTTATGACAGGGGCAAATCCAGCACACCGCGCGTGGCGGGCCGCGCCAGAATGTTTTGGTACCAGCGGTCCAGATGGGTGCGCACGGGCCGGGGCTGCGGCAAGCCAAACCAGCGGTGCATCTCGCAGGCCAGCGGGATGTCGGCCATGCTGAAGCGCTCACCGCCAACGTAGGCGTTGTCGGCCAGATGCGCGTCCAGCAGCGCCAGCAGCGCCTCGGTGGCGGCTACCGACTGAGCGATCAACGCCGGGTCGCGCTGCTCCGCCGGTGTGCGGATCCACTGGATAAACGCGGTGCGGCCGGCCGGGTTGAAGGTGGTCTGCTGCCAGTCCATCCACTGCTCGGCGGCAAAGCGCTCAGGCAGGCCGGCAGGGTAAAAATCGCCCTGCGAGTATTTGGCGCAGAGGTAACGCACGATGACGTTGGACTCCCAGATGCGGACTTCGCCATCTTCAATCAGCGGCACCAGTGCATTCGGGTTTTTGCGCCGGTAGCCCGGATCCTTCACGATGCCGAAAGGGCCGCCGGCATCGGTGCGCTGCAGCGTGAGGCCCAGCTCCTGCGCGGTCCACACCACCTTGCGTACGTTGATGGAGCTGATGCGCCCCCAGAGATGCAGCATGGGTCAGATTCCTTTGGAGGGGCGGTCGAGCAACAGCAGCCGCAGCGCGAGCCCAGCCATGACAAAAGCCAGGAAGCCGCGCTGGAACCTGGCAGCGCCGGGGTGCGCCTGCAGGCGGCGGGCTATCAGCCCGCTGAAAGCGCCCAGCACGGTGTTGAACACCAGCGCCATCGCCGACAGCACAAGGCCCAGCACCAGCAACTGCAGCGTGACATGCCCGCGCGCCGGGTTTACGAACTGCGGCAGGAACACCATGAAAAACAGCAGCGCTTTGGGATTGACCAGGTTGTTCAGCAGCGCCATGCGAACGATGCGTGCGAAGCCGGCGGGCTGGGCTTTTGCCGCGCTCCGTGCACGGGCAGGGCGCAAAGCCTGCCAGGCGAGCCACAGCAAATACAGCGCACCGGCATAACGCAGCACATCAAACGAAGCCGGCCAGGCTGCGACCAGCGCGGTCACGCCGGTGGCGGCGCACAGCGTGTGGACGAGGTCTGCCGCCGAGATGCCGATGGCCGCTGCAAAGCCTCCACGCGTACCGTGCGCCAGCCCGTGCGAGAGCACAAAGGCCATGTTGGGGCCCGGCGACGCAAAAAGCGCCAGCACCGCCAGCATGAACAGCGAGAGCGTGCCTGCGTCAATCATGCTGCCGCGCGCAGTTCAGGAACGCCGGTGGGCAGCTGCTCGCGGATGGCCGCAGCCAGCGCAGCGATCCCGATGTTGATCTGCTCGACGCTGGACGTGACGAAGGAGAGGCGCAGCGTGCGGGCGTCGGCGTGGTCGGCATAAAACGCCCAGCCCGGCACGAAGGCCACATTGCGCTCAACGGCCTTGGGTAAAAGCTCGATGGCATTCATGCCTTCAGGCAGGCGCACCCACAAGAACATGCCGCCGGCCGGCGTGTTCCAGCTCACGCCTTGGGGCATGTCGCGCTGCATCGCAGCCAGCATGGCGTCGCGCTGCGATTTGTAGAGCGCGCGTATGGTGGGCACATGGCGGTCCAGGAAATTGTTCTTCATGGTCTCGACCACCATGCGCTGGTTAAAGCCCGGTGTGTGCAGGTCGGCGGCCTGCTTGGCCTGCAGCAGCTTGGGATAGAGGGCCTTGGGCGCGACCAGGAAACCCAGGCGCAAACCGGGCGCCAGGATTTTGGAGAAGGAGCCCATGTACACGCAGCCTTCGGGGTTGCGTGCGGTGAGGGGCAGCGGCGGCGGGGTGTCAAACCACAGGTCGCCGTAGGGGTTGTCTTCCACAATCGGCAGGCCCAGGCGCGCGGCCTCGGCGCTCAGCGCGGCGCGGCGTGCCTCGCTCATGGTGCGGCCGGTCGGGTTCTGGAAATTGGGCAGCACATAAAAGAAGCGCGCGCCGGCGGCCTTGCTGGCCAGGTCGGCGATGTCAACGCCTTCGTCATCGCTGGCCACACCAATGACTTCGGGCTCCATCGGCGTGAAAGCCTGCAGAGCGCCCAGGTAGGTGGGTGTTTCGACCAGCACGCGGCTGCCTTCGTCGATCAGGATTTTGGCGATCAGGTCCAGGCCCTGCTGTGAGCCGGTGGTGATGAGCACCTGTGCCGGGTCAACCTCCCAGGGCAGCATGGCGGCGACCATCTCGCGCAGCGGAGCGTAGCCCTCGCTGGCGGCGTATTGCAGCGCCGCGTGGCCGTCTTCGCGCAGCACCTTGTCGCAGGCTTCGCGAAAGGCGGCGACCGGAAAGGTCTTGGGCGAAGGCAGGCCGCCGGCAAAACTGATGATGCCGGGCTTTTCGGTGACCTTCAGGATCTCGCGGATCACCGAAGGGTTCATTTTGTGGGCGCGTTTCGCCTGGGTCCATTCCATCTTGCTCATCTCACTCTCCTCCTGGTGGGCCGTTAAAGGTGGCCGCGGTCAAAAAATTTCGAAACAACACTTTCATTCTGCGCCGGAATCGCGTCAGTCCACCACAAACAGCGTGGCGCCCAGCGGCGACGTGGAGCGGTGCGCCTCGGCCTGGTCGGCCACCTGGTAGCTCATGCCGGGCTCCAGCGTGAAGCGGCGGCCGTCTTCCAGCTCGGTATGCAGTTGCCCTTGCAGGCACAACAGGATGTGGCCCTTCTTGCACCAGTGGTCGGACACATAGCCGGGCGTGTACTCGACCATGCGCACGCGCACGTCACCAAACTTTTGCGTGCGCCAGAAGGCCTTGCCTTCCAGGGCTGAATGTTCGGTGCGGGCCACGGCGGACCAGTCGGTCGTGCCGAAGGGAATGTTGGCGATGTTCATGCGGGCACGCCCTGGCTGCGGTTGCGTTCGTTGGGCGTGATGTGCGCGATGGTGCCGTCGCCGTAGGAGCGCAGCACCTGTGAGATGACGATGTGAAAGCCCTTGTACCACTCGGTGTACTGGCGCTTGGCTTCCAGGTGCTTCGGATGCGCGGAAAACGTGCGCAGTGCCTCCAGGTTGTCCCAGAAGTAGGTCGCGTTGTTGCGCGCACCGTCGGGTGAGCGCCAGGTCTCCGCGCCCAGGTAGCCGGGGGTTGCCAGCGCGGCTTCTTCGATCAAGGCGTCCAGCGCGTGGAAACGCTCGTCGTAAGTGCCGGGTTCAAAAATAAAGGCAGCGGAGTACATCAGGTTTTCCTCGGAGTCAGCAGCGGGCTGGGTGTGGCATTTGACGGGTGAACCGGCATCTTCTTGCCGATGAACACCGTGGCGATCACCGCCAGGCCGAAGCCCACGGTCACCGCGTCCAGGCGCTCGCCCAGCAGCGGCACGGCAAACAGCATCGACAAAAACGGCTGCACCAGTTGCACCTGGCTCACACGCACCGTGCCGCCCAGCGCCAGGCCGCGGTACCAGGCAAAAAAGCCCAGCCACATCGAAAACACCGCCACATAGCCAAAGCCCCACCAGGCAGACGCCTTGATCGGCCCCGTGGGCCAGCTGAACGCGGCCAGCGGCAAAGTCAGCGGCAGGGACAGCAGCAGCGCCCAGCAGATCACATGCTCGGCCTGCGTGCGCTGCGACAGCTTGGCGCCATAGCCGTAGCCGATGGCGGCGCACAGCACGGCGGCCAGCAGCAGCAAGTCGGCCAGGCTGATGGAGAGCCCACCCGCAGTGTTGCCCGAGCGCAAGAGGGCAAATGCGATCACCAGCGCGCTTCCCAAGGCAGCACACAACCAGAAGCCGATGGACGGGCGCTGGCGGTGAAGCAGCGCGCCGACGGCTGCGGTGGCCAGCGGCAGGGCGCCGATGATCACGGCGGCATGCACGGCTTCCACATGGCGCATGGCAATCGAGGTGAACAGCGGAAAGCCGAACACCACACCGCCCGCGGTGATGGCCAGCGGCCACCAGTCTTCGCGCCGCGGAAGGGGCGCGCGCGTGGCCAGCAAAAACACCGCCGACAAACCGGCCGCCACCACGGCCCGGCCCAGAGCGATAAAGAGGCCCGACATCTGCGGCGTATCGGGCGTGCCCACGGCCAGGCGTGTCATCGGCAGCGTGACCGAAAAGATCACGATGCCCAGCAAGCCCAACCAGAGGCCCTTGCTGATTTGTGCGGTATTCGGGTTCATATAAAGAGCATCCAGATGGCGGTGACCACCAGCACGCCAGCCATTACATAGTTGAACCAGCGAAGCCGCAGGCCGCTGCCGGCCGGGCCCGTGAGCCAGTCGCGCAGCAGCGACCCGGCCAGCGCGTAGGCCATGTTGCTCACAAAGGCATAGGCCAGCATCACCGGCAGCACGATGGCCAGGCGCATGGCGGGCCCTTCGCGTCCGGCGATCCAGCCGCTGACGATGGCCAGCGCCAGCATCCAGGCTTTGATGTTGACGAACTGCAGCGCCGCGCCCTGCCAGAAGGTGACGTTCAGCTTGTCCGCATCGGCCTGGCTGAGCTGGCGCGACTGCGACACCTTGAAGGCCAACCACAGCAGGTAGGCCACGCCGATGATCTTGACGGCCCAGCTGAGAAGCGGCACCGCTACCACAAGCGCGCCCAAACCCAGCGCGCACACCAGCAGCAGTGCGCCCCAGCCGACCGGCACGGCGCAGACAAAAGGCAGTGCGCGCCGAAAGCCGTGGTTGGCCCCCAGTGCGGTCGACAGCGTCGTGTTGGGGCCGGGCGAAAAGCTCATCGCCGTGGCCAGCACCAGTAAAGCCGTAAATTCTTGCCAATTCATGCTTCCCACTTTATAGTTGAAAGCAGTACACCACCAATACAGTTAGCGGTACAAATCCTCAAACTGTATTGTTCAAATAATCAGCACACGGGCCCGGCGAGGGCGACAAAAGGTTGCGCCATGTTGATGAAAACCGCTTCGCAATCCCTGACCGAACAGCTGTCGGCGCGCTTTGCCGAGCGCATCCGCAGCCGCCTGCTGGCGCCGGGCGCGCGCCTGCCGTCGGTGCGCCTGTGCGCCGAGCAGCAGGGCGTGAGTGTCTCTACCGTGGTGGCCGCGTACGACCAGTTGCTCGCACAGGGCTTGGTGGTGGCGCGCAAGAATCGCGGGTTTTTTGTTCGTGATGCATCGCTTAATGCGGCTCTGGCTCAGACACCTAAAGGACCTCTAGCTACAAAAACGATAGCAAAAAGATTGGCAGAAGCAGGCGCGCGGGCTGACACTGTGGTGGACTTGGCGCCGCTGGGCACCTGGAGTACCGCCGGCTGGATGGCCACGCGCCAGGCGCCGGTTGACGCCACCGCGCTGATTCGCGGCATGTTCCACAAGGTCAGCAACAAACCCCAGCCCGGCATGGGCGTGTTTCCATCGGACTGGCTGGAGACCAGCTTCATGCCGACGGCGGTGCGCAAGGTGACCAGCGTCAACGCGCTGCGTGATTTTTCGCTGCAGTACGGCGAGCCCATGGGTGACAGCGGCTTGCGCCGCGCGCTGTCGCAGAAGTTAAGCGCCCTCAATGTGCACGCCGTGCCCGAGCAGATCATCACCACCGTAGGCGCCACGCATGCGCTGGACATCGTGAGCCGCACCTTGCTGCGCGCCGGCGACTGCGTGATGGTGGAAGAGCCCGGCTGGGCGGTGGAGTTTGCCCGGCTCGACGCTTTAGGTATGCGCATACTGCCGGTACCGCGCCGCGCCGACGGGCCTGACCTTGAGGTGATGGCAAAGTACTGCGAGATTCACCAGCCCAAGCTGTTCGTCAGCGTGAGCGTGTTCCACAACCCGACGGGTTATTGCCTCACGCCCGGCAGCGCGCACCGCGTGCTGCAACTGGCGATGCAACACAACTTCCATATTGTTGAAGACGACACCTACAGCCACTTGGCGCCCGAGCACGCCACCCGGCTGAGTTCGCTCGATGGCTTGCAGCGCACGATTTACGTCAGCGGCTTTGCCAAGATTCTTGCGCCCGGCTGGCGCGTGGGCTTTATGGCCGCGCCGCCCGACCTGGTCGAGCGCCTGCTGGACACCAAGCTGCTGGCCACGTTGACCACGCCGGCCCTGCTTGAAAAAGCATTGGCCTGGTGCATAGACCAGGGCCAGTTGCGCCGCCACGCAGAACGCATACGCAACCGGCTGGACGCGGCGCGCGCCCGCAGCGTCAAGCTGGCCATCGCCCACGGCTGCACCTTCGCGGCCGAGCCCGCCGGCCTCTTCGGATGGGTCGACACGGGCGTCGATACCGATGCGCTGTCGCAGCGCATGCTGGACGAGGGCTATCTGATCGCGCCGGGTGCGCTGTTTCATGCGGTGCGTGCGCCCAGCACGCTGATGCGGATCAACTTCGCGACCACGCAGGAAGCCGCGTTCTGGAAAGTGTTCGCGCGCTTGCGGGATGCCGTGAAGTAGCGGTACTCAGACGCGTCCTGCTCTTCGTTTGCTTCGTACTCTTCCTGTTCTTCGAGGCAGGTTCTTCTGCCTGAGCCTTCTGGCTGAATCTTCTGGCTGGACCCGGCCTTGCTCAAGCCGGATGCATTCTTTTTCCTTTTTTTCGTTTCCCCTTCCGCTGCAGGTCTCGTGCCGGCGGAGCTGTGGGCGGCTCCGCCCCCATTGAGGTCAAACGGGTTAGTGTCCGTCGCCACTATCAAGCCGTGATTCAGTAGCCGCCGCGATGCAGCGCGGAACTGGCTGGATTTTCTAGAGCCCTGTATGCAAGGCGTGTAAATAGTTTGTTGCTATCAATTGAGGAGCAATTGCCGCCGAGTCTTCTGCAATAAAGGTTTGTGTCCAACGCTGTGGTTATTACGCATGTAAGGCGAAATATGTAACCGCGTAGGGGATCCGTAATCCCTGCTGCGTAACACTCGCGCCAACATTTCTTACATGTGTTGCCCATAACCAACCTCACCCAGAATTTCGTAGCCCTAACCAGCGTGCCGGCCAAGCCGGGCGATAGACTGCAGTACAGATTGACTGCCACCAACATGGGCGCAAAGCCGCTGTCTTCGCTGGTCGTAAACGACTTTACGCCGGCGTTCACGAACTTTTTCGCTGCCGGTTGTCCCGGTGCATTGCCGGCGGGCATCACCGGCTGCTCGCTGACGAAGCCTGCGGTGGGGGCGAAGGGGGCGGTGCAGTGGACTTTCACCGGATCGCTGGACCCGGGTAAGTCGATGCTGCTTACCTTCCTCGTCGATGTTGAGCAGTAGCAGGCTTTTGTGAGCTGCTTCGGTTGGGAACTCGTTGGGGATTGAAAATTACTTGCTATCAATTCAGGAGCTGTTGGCCAAGACAGCGCCTGGGCTAGAGACCAAAAAAGCTTAAGAATTTCCTTTAAAGCATCTCATCTGGCGCAAACGGCCCGATCAGCTTGAGCATCAACTTCAAGCCCCAGCTCGCATCGGGCTCTACCCGCGAACCCTTCAACTGCGACCCCTGCGGCGCCCGCCAGACCAGCTGGCCGTCCTCCAGCTCCACCCGATAGGCCCCGCTGGCCAGCGTAGGCTCGATCAGCCGCGTGGCTTCGGCCGAAATTGCCCTGCTGCGGATGACGATGGCGACTTCGCTGTTTTGCAGTTGTGAACGCAAGTCCAGGTTCATCGAGCCGACCACCAACAGGCGGTCGTCCATCACCACCACCTTGGAGTGCAGGCTGGCGCGCGAGCCGCCGGTCGAACCGCCTCGGGACCCGCCGGCCAGTGCCGATGAGCCGAAGCTGCTGAAGGAGCCCTCTTGCTCGGCGCGCATTTCATAGATTTCGATGCCCAGCTCCAGCAAGGCTTTGCGGTAGCGGGCGTAGCCGACGTGCGCGGCTGGCGCGTCGTTGGAAGCAAGCGAGTTGGTGAGCACACGCACACGAACGCCGCGCTGCCGCAACTCGGCAAAACCTTTCATCATGCGTTCACCAGGCACAAAGTAGGGCGAAACGATCAGCAGGTTGCCCTTGGCCTGCGACATCAGCTGCAGCAAGCCGTCCACCGTGGTGTCCTGGGATTCTTCCGTCGAGTCGGCGTCCGCGG
>JAJKJM010000153.1 GCA_021153985.1 Polaromonas sp. | reverse complement strand
GAAGCTTACATGAGATTTTTGGAATTTTTTGCCGGGAGAGTCTATAGATTTTGACCCACATCAAGACGCCCCAAAAAAACGCCCCACCGGCCATGATGTGGCGGGTGGGGCGGACTCTTGCGGGTAACCGCTGTGTTACTTGGCCGTCGGCATCACAAACTCGGCGCCCTTGCCGATGCTCTCAGGCCAGCGCTGCATGATGGATTTTTGCTTTGTATAAAAGCGCACGCCCTCTTCGCCATAGGCATGCATGTCGCCGAAGAGGCTCTTCTTCCAGCCGCCGAAACCGTGCCAGGCCATGGGCACCGGGATCGGCACGTTGATGCCGACCATGCCGACCTGGATGCGGCGGCTGAATTCGCGCGCCACATGGCCGTCGCGGGTAAAGCAGCTCACGCCATTGCCGAATTCGTGGGCGTTGATGAGGTTCACCGCTTCGGCAAAGTCCTTCACGCGCACGCAGCCCAGCACGGGGCCGAAGATCTCTTCCTTGTAAATGCGCATGTCGGGTGTCACATGGTCAAACAAGGTGCCGCCCATCCAGAAGCCCTTGTCGCAGCCAGCACCGGCCTGGGTGCCTTTGAAGATGCGGCCGTCGACCAGCAGCTTGGCGCCCTCTTTCACACCCGTGTCGATGTAGCCGGTGATGCGCTGATGCGCGGCCGAGGTGACGATGGGGCCCATCTCGGCGTCGAGTTCCACGCCGTTCTTGATGACCAGCGTTTTGGCGCGCGCCTCCAGCATGGGAATGAGCTTGTCGGCCACATTGCCGACCAGCACGGCCACCGAAATCGCCATGCAGCGCTCGCCGGCCGAGCCGTAGCCCGCGCCGATCAAGGCATCCACCGCCTGCTCCAGGTCGGCGTCGGGCATCACCACCATATGGTTCTTGGCGCCGCCCAGAGCCTGCACGCGCTTGCCGTGGCGGGCGCCGGTTTCATAGATGTAGTTGGCAATGGGTGTGGAACCGACAAAGGACACAGCCTTCACGTCAGGGTGCACCAGCAGGGCATCGACGGCTTCCTTGTCGCCCTGCACCACGTTGAAAACGCCGTCGGGCAGGCCCGCCTGCTTGAGCAGATCGGCCATGAAGAGGCTGGGGCTGGGGTCGATGGGGCTGGGCTTCAGGACAAAGCAGTTGCCGGCGGCAATCGCCTCCGGGAACATCCACATTGGCACCATCACCGGAAAGTTGAACGGCGTGATGCCGGCCACCACGCCCAGCGGCTGGCGCAACGTCCAGTTGTCGATGCCGGTGGAGACCTGGTCGGTGAAGTCGCCTTTGAGCAGCTGCGGAATTCCGCAGGCGAACTCCACGATGTCGATGCCGCGCGAGACCTCACCCTGCGCATCGGTGAACACCTTGCCGTGTTCAGCCGTGATCATGTGGGCCAGCTTGTCCTTGTTCTGATTCAGCAACTCAAGGAACTTGAACATCACGCGTGCGCGGCGCAGCGGCGGAAGGTCGGACCAGGCCGGAAATGCCGCTTGCGCGGAGGCCACCGCGGCATCGACTTCGGCAGTGCTGGCCAGCGCCACATGGCCGGACACCGCGCCGGTCGCGGGGTTGAACACTTCCTGGCTGCGGCCAGAAGAAGGCGCGGTAATGCGCCCGTCCAGGTAATGGCCAATGGTGGCTTGGGGTGCGGTGGTCGGGGCTAAAGACATGGGAAAAATCCTCTTGGGTGGTCAGGCGCTGTAGGGGAGGCCGCAGAAGGGGCGGCTTGGTGGCAGTCTAGGCGGGCAAGGCTGATTTGATAATGCCCCGTTTTGTGATTACATTGTTCATATTTCTGAACAATCGGCAGCCATCGCCGCGTATCCATGTCCTCCGACCAGCTTTCGCCCCTGGTAGCCGACCTCCACCTGCTGACGGTGCTGGCCGACACCCGCAGCTTTACCGAGACGGCACGCCGCCTGGGCGCCTCCAAAGCCTCGGTCAGCATGCGCATCAGTGAGCTGGAGCGCGCCGCCGGCGTGACGCTGGTGCGCCGCACCACCCGCTCGGTGGGCCTGACGGAGGCCGGCCAGCAGCTCGTCAACAGCATGCAGCCGGCTTTCAACCGCATCAGCGAAAGCTACACCGCCGTCAGGGACCTGGTGGGCGCCCCGCGCGGCCTGGTCCGCGTGACGGCGCCGGTCGCCTTGGGGCGCCAGCACCTGGCGCCCTTCGTGGCGGCGTTTCTCAAGCGTTATCCCGACATCCATATCGAACTCGAATTGACCGACCGCTTCGTCAACCTGGCCAATGAAGGTTTTGACCTGGCGATACGCCACACCAATGCCCCGCCTGAAACCCACGTGGCCTGGGTGCTGTGCGAGACGCGCTCCATCCTGCTGGCCAGCCCTGATTACCTCGCACGGCGCGGCGTGCCTTCGCGGCCGTCTGAACTGGCCGGCCACGACTGCCTGCTCTATCTGGGCAACCACAACGCTGCCACCTGGACCTTTGTGCGTACCGGCAAGCGCAAGTCGCGCGAGCAGGTGGGCGTGACGATCGCCGGCACGCTCAAGGCCAACAACAGCGAGGTGCTGCGCGAGGCCCTGGTGGCCGGCCTGGGCATCGGCCTGCTGCCGGACTTCAGCGTGCCCGCGAGCCCCGGCCAATCGCCATCGCTGGTTCATGTGCTGCCCGACTGGCAGGTGCAAGGCTTTTTTGGCGAGCGCATTTATGCGCTCAGGCCCTGGTCGGCCCAGGTGCCCAAGGCGGTGCAATGCCTTGTGGAGCATTTGCGCGAGAGCTTCGCCCACGGCTTCGGCGCAACCCCTCTTGCTCCCTCCCTCGCTGGGGGAGGGCGGGGGTAGGGGCTGGCGGCCTCAAACCCACCCTGGCGCAACTTCAAACGCCGCCGGCCCCTCCCTACCTTCCCCCAGCGGGGGAAGGCGTAAAAAATACCGCCGGATGTGTCACGCACCCCACCGATAATCCCCACCCATGAACAATCGATGGAAACCCAGCGTCACAGTCGCTGCGGTCATAGAAAAAACCATAGACGGCGTCTCCCGATTCCTGCTGGTCGAAGAGGAAACCCGGGACGGCCTGAAGCTCAACAACCCCGCCGGCCACCTCGATCCGGGCGAAAGCCCGGTGCAGGGCTGCGCCCGCGAGACGCTGGAAGAAACCGCGTTTCACTTCAAGCCGACGGCTGTGGTGGGCGTTTACCTTTCCCGCTTCGAGCGCCCCGTTCCCGGGCAGGACGAGCCGATGGACATCACCTACCTGCGCTTTGCCTTTTGCGGCGAACTGGGCGAACACGTGGCCGGTCAGGCACTTGACGAAGGCATTGTGCGCACCGTCTGGCTGACGGCGGACGAGATCCGGGCCAGCGTCTCCATGCACCGCAGCCCCCTGCTGCTGACCTGCATGGAAGATTACCTTGCGGGCAAGCGTTACCCGCTTGAGCTGGTGACCACGGACCCCAGCGTGCATGCCCCGTCCGGCCAGCGCAGTCCTCAGTAAATAATCCGCTGCGCCACCGGCGGGGGCGTCCATTGGTACAGCCAGGTTTCCGTCAATGACTGGCCGTCGACCTGCAAGTGCATACGCAGGTTGATGGGCGCCGTGCTGTCGTCAGGGCGCAGGTCGAACATGGCGCGCCACCCCTTGATGGCGTCCAGCGGCCGGGCCGATGTCAGTTCAATCGTTCCGCGCGAAGCGGTGATCACGGCCTTGACCTGGGCCCCGCGGTTCAACAAGGCAAAGTCCCCACCCGCAAAATCAACGGCAAAACGCCGCGTGTAGGCCGTGCGCTTTTGCCCGACCACACCGCCGAGGCCGGTGCGCGTGGCTACGCAGCGTGCGAGCGGTCCTTGCGCGGCGAGCGGCTCGCCACCCCAGTGCAGCCGGTAGGAAAACAGCAACTCCTGCCCGGCCTGCGGCTTGTCCCTGGGGTTCCAGAAGGCGACGATGTTGTCAAAGGTTTCGTCCGCGGTCGGAATTTCCACGAGCTGCACGGTGCCCGCGCCCCAGCCCGCCTTGGGCTCGACCCACAGGCTCGGGCGCTTTTCATAGAACACACCGTCGTCCTGATAGTGGTCAAAGTTCCGGTCGCGCTGCATCAGGCCAAAGCCGCGCGGGTTGTCGTCCTGGAAAGCGTTGAACTGCAGTTGCGCCGGGTTGGTCAGCGGGCGCCACAGCCATTCGCCCGTGCCGCTGTGCATGGCCAGGCCGTCGGTGTCGTGGATTTCACCGCGCCAGTCCCAGCCCATCCGCCTGTCGTTTTCGCCGGTCTGGAACATGCTGGTGCACGGCGCAATGCCCATGCGGTCTATGGTTTTGCGCGGGTACAGCGCCACGTCCAGGTCCATGGTCTGCGTGTCGCCCGGCGTGATCACAAAGCGGTAGGCGCCGCTGACACTCGGGGAGTCCAGCAGGGCGTACACGGTCAGCGAAGCGGCTTTCGGGTCCGGCTTTTCGAGCCAGTAGCCGATGAAATCCGGAAACTCTTCCGGGAAAGTTTGTGCCGTATCGATGGCCAGGCCCCGTGCCGACTGGCCATACTGCCACTCGCCGCCCACCGCGCGAAAGTAGCTTGCGCCGAGAAAGGCCGCCACGTCACGCACCGGATCAGTGTGGAAGTTCAGCCGGAAGCCGGCAAAACCGAGATCGGCGGGGAGCTTGTCGCCCCGCACGCCGCTTTTCCCGTAATCAAACATGGCCGGGTCATAGGCCAGCTCCTGTGCCTGGCCGTTGCTCACTTCGTGCATGCGCACCGGTGTCTTGAAGAACAGGCCGAGGTGAAAAAACTTAGCTACGAAGCGCAGCTTGTCATCGCCCCATAAGGCATGGTCGTCCCGAAAGCGGATGGCCTGGTGCTGGTCCCAGTCCAGGTTCGAAATACCGGGCGGCAAAGCCGTCGACGGGGCCCGGTAGGGTTTGGCCGCCAGGTCGCGCGCCTGGCCTTTGAGAGATGCGTAGTCGAAAGCCTGGGCCTTGCCTACGGGCTTGAGGCCCGCGGCCCGGGCCAGCGATGAAAGCCATGGCAGCCCGGTGGCCATGCCGGCGGCCGTGACGGCCTGGCCGGTGCGGGAAAGAAATTGACGTCGTTGCAAAGTGGCGGCTCCAGCAAAGAGGGGGCATTCCATTGTGCTGGAAACGTCCGCGAAGCTGCGGTGCAGCCATCGGCAATAGTCCGAACGGCTCAGTCAACCCGGCGGCTTTCTCCTGGCGCGTAACAGGATCCGGCCCACCGCTGACAGCCGCTTCCCCATGAGGCGGGCACCCGCTCACACGCGTAGCTGTAACACCTGCAACACGCTTGATGGAAGCATTAATTCACGGCTTGCTTAGGCACAAATTTCCTTAAAGCGCCAGAGCATTGTGGCAATCGCCGCATGTGGGTACCCCCAATAGCCCTCTAAGTTCTCCATTCCTACAGTTGCCAACAACCGTGAAGGCATGGGGTCCGCCACCATGCCCTCGCAGTTTTCTTAACCCTCTAAAGGAGACCCTGTCATGTCAAAAAAGATTCACCGCCCCCTGGCGCTTTTTGCGCTGTCCCTATTAGCCGCCGGCACAGCCCAGGCGCAAAGCACCGTCACCATCTACGGCATCGTCGATGCCGCCGTGCGTTACAGCAGCGGCCTGGATGCCGCCTATAACGGCTCGAACACTTCCGACTTTGCCGTCAACAGCGGCATCAACAACACCAGCCGCTTCGGCCTGCGTGGCACGGAAGACCTCGGTGGCGGGCTTAAAGCCGTCTTCAATCTTGAGTCCGGCATCAACGTGGATACCGGCGCCCAGGCCAACGCCACCAAGCTGTTTGATCGCGCTGCCACCGTGGGCCTGCAGGGCGATTGGGGCACAGTCACCTTTGGCCGCCAGACCACCGTGCTGGCCGACACCGTCGGCGCGGTAGACCCGTTGGGCGTGCGCTTTGCCAGCTTCAACCCCAATGTGGCGATCGCCGCGCTGAACGCGCACCGCCTGGGCATTGAGTACGGCCCGGCCGGCGCCACCACCGGCGCCTACCGCCTGGACAACTCCGTCAAATATGTCGGCCGCTTCGGCGATTTCAGCGTACGGGCCATGCACGCCTTTGGCGAACAGGCAGGTAACTCCTCGGCGCTGTCGTCTTCAGGTGTGGGCGCGGCCTACCAGACCGAGGGCTGGAACGCGGCACTGGCGTATGCCCAGTTCAAAAATTCCGCCGGCCTCACGCTGAAAGGCTATCTGGGCGGCGTGGGCACCACCCTGGGAAGCACCAAGCTCAACTTCAGCTACGGCAGCAACGAAGCGGAAACCACCACCACCACCAAAACCCGTAACCGCACCCTGGGCCTGGGCGCCACCGTCCCCCTGACCGGCGAGATGGACCTGATACTGACCGCCTACCAGGTCAAGCGTACGCGCACCGCGGCAGTGGACGACGGCTTCAACCGCATGGTGTCTTTCCTGGAGTACAAACTCTCCAAGCGCACCAAGCTCTATGCGGAGCTGGATTACACCAAGTGGAAGAACGCCTACCAGGGCGCAGGCTTGAAAGATACCGCCTCCGGCCTGTCGCTGGGTATCCTGCACACGTTCTAAGCCCCGTAACTCGCTAAAGGGCCCGGTGAAGGGCGCGCCGCACCATCATCCCCGCAGGCCCCCGGTATTTGGGCCTGCGGGGATAATTGCTTTTATGGGTCAAAAAAGCACATCCGCGCGGCGGATCGTCGTGGGGTTGAGCGGAGGCGTGGACTCCGCGGTGACGGCGCACCTGCTCAAGCAGCAGGGCCACGAGGTTATCGGCATCTTCATGAAGAACTGGGAAGATGACGACGACAGCGAATTCTGCTCATCCAATATTGATTTTGTCGACGCTGCCGCCGTGGCCGACGTGATCGGCATCGAGATCGAACACGTCAACTTCGCCGCCGACTACAAAGACCGCGTCTTTGCCGAGTTCCTGCGTGAATACCAGGCCGGCCGCACGCCCAACCCCGACATCCTCTGCAACGCAGAGATCAAGTTCAAGGCGTTTTTGGACCACGCGATGCGCCTGGGCGCCGAGAAGATTGCTACCGGCCACTATGCCCGCGTGCGCCAGAACGAAGCCACCGGCCTGCATGAGCTGCTCAAGGGCCTGGACCCGGCCAAAGACCAGAGCTACTTTTTGCACCGCCTGAACCAGGCGCAGCTGTCAAAGACGCTGTTTCCGGTGGGCGAATTGCACAAGACCGAGGTGCGGCGCATTGCCGACGAGATCGGCCTGCCGAACGCGAAGAAAAAAGACTCCACCGGTATCTGCTTTATCGGCGAGAGGCCGTTCCGCGAATTCTTGAACCGCTACATCGCCAAAGAGCCCGGCCCCATCAAAAACGACAAAGGCCGCGTGCTCGGTGAACATGTGGGCCTGTCGTTTTACACGCTGGGCCAGCGCCAGGGCCTGGGCATAGGCGGCGTGAAGGCCAAAGGCGCCGAGCTCAAGGCTGCGCAGGCGCGCGGGCAGCGCGGTGTGGGCGAGCACGAGCCCTGGTTCGTGGCGCGCAAAGACCTGGAAACCAATACGCTGTGGGTGGTGCAGGGCCATGAGCACCCGTGGCTGCAATCGACCGTGTTGCAGGCGCAGGATTGCAGCTGGGTCGCCGGCAGCGCGCCCGCGACTGGCGCCATGGCCGCCAAGACCCGCTACCGGCAAGCCGATGCGGCCTGCGAGCTGCGCCAGGCATCGGCCGGCACTTGCGAGCTGCTGTTCGCAGACGCCCAGTGGGCGGTCACGCCCGGGCAGTCGGCTGTGCTGTACCAGGGCGATGTCTGCCTGGGCGGCGGCGTGATCGCCGCCAGCAATGTGCAAAACCAGCCGGCATCACCGGCCGGGGCCAAAGCCGTCTACGCCTGATTTTTTAAGCAAATCAGGCCCTAGCCCAATAAGCATATGGGCAAGTAGCTCCTGATTTGATAGCATCCGGCTTCGCCGGGCACCCGGGTTTCGCCGGCTTCATGCTTGCTACTTGCCCAGGCCATCTTTCTTGCCGCGGCCAGCCGGGGGCTTTGCCTTCGGCGCCCCGGCCTCGCGCAGTGAAGCTTCCAGTTGCTTGGCTACGCTGATGTCGTTAAAGGTGATGACGACGCCGTCAATGCGGTTGTCCTGCGTGCGGTAGGGCATGGTGCGCACCATGAACCAGCGGTTGCCGCTGGCCGTCACTTCCTTCTCCTGGAACATCAGCGTGCGCAGCACTTCGCGCGCGTCGCTGGCCAGGTCCGGGTAGTCCATCTCGGACACGATGTCGGTGATGGGCCGGCCTACGTCGCCGGCGATCAGCTTGAAGAGCCCGCGGCTGCGTGTGGTGAAGCGCCGCACGTTCAGGCGCGAGTCCAGAAACACCGTCGCGATGTCGGTGGCGTTCAACAGGTTCTCCATGTCGTCGCTGGCGCTCGCCAGCGCATCCACCCGCGCCTGCAGTTCGGCATTCACGGTCTGCAGCTCTTCGTTGATGGACTGCATTTCCTCTCGCGAGGTGGTCAGTTCCTCGTTGGCCGACTGCAGTTCTTCGTTGGCGGACATCAGGCCTTCCTGGGCCGTCTGCATTTCGCTGCGTGTGGCCTGGTGCTCTTCGCGCGAGCGGGCCAGTTCGCGAAGCAGATCGGCTACCTGCCGTTCATGGCCGGTCTCGCCTTCCGTTCCGTCGCCGCGCGGCTGCGCGTGGGGCAGCGGCACGTCGGTGAACACCACCATGACGAGGCCCTGCAGGGAGTCCGGGCTGTTCAGCGGCTCCACCGTCGCGCCGAAGGCAAGCGGCTTGCCGTCTACTTCTACCGTCACGGGGTCCAGCACCGCCGGCGCCTTTTGGCGCAGCGCACGGTAGAACACTTCGCTCAGCGGCTGGCTCAGGCCGGTGCGTGCCATGGCAAACAGGTTCAGGTTGGCCTTGCCCGCCGGGGGCTCAAGATATTTCCCGGTTTTTCCGCTGAAGTAGACGATGTCGCCCTGCGCGCTGACGAGCACTGCGGCGGGAGCGTACTTGCGCGCCAGCACCTGGTCGGCCAGCACTTGCAGGCTGCCTGGGCCCGGGGCGGCTTGGCGGAGGGAAGCGGGTTGCGTGAGTGGGGGCATGAGCATTTCCGGATAAAGCGGGAAGTTGGCCAGCTGCGGTGATGCATCGAGACGGCGGTAAATCCCGATTTTCGCGCCCAGGGGCGTGAAAAGATCGCTGGACTGGCCGACGGTCTCGGCCGTGCCCAGCACCAGGATACCGCCGGGATTCAGGCTGCGGTGGAACAGCGGCAGCAGCCTTTGCTGCAACTCGGGCTCCAGGTAGATCAGCAGGTTGCGGCAGGTCAGCATGTCGAGCCGCGCAAAGGGCGGGTCGCTCGCAATGCTCTGCTGCGCAAAAACGACCATGGCGCGTATGTCCCGGTTGACGCGGTAGCCGCCCGGCACGGCAGAAAAAAACCGCTCCAGCCGCTGGGGCGACACATCGGCGGTGATATTTTTCGGATAAACGCTCTTGCGCGCCTTGGCCACTGAATCGACTTCCAGGTCTGTGGCAAAAATCTGCAGCGTCACACCATGGTCGTTGCCGACGTCGGCTGCCGCCTCGGCAAACACCATGGCCAGTGTGAAGGCCTCTTCGCCTGTGGAGCAGGCCGCCACCCAGGCGCGCAGGGCGGTGCCCGGCGGCGCACTCCGGATCAGCCCGGGGAAGACCTCCTGCCGCAGGTGGTGCCATACCTCCGGGTCGCGAAAGAAACAGGTCACGCCGATCAACAGCTCCTTGTAGAGCAGTTCGGCCTCGAAAGCGTTCTTCTGCACATGCCGGACATAGGCCTCGGCCGTGTCGATCTGGTGAATCGCCATGCGCCGCTGGATCCGGCGGTACAGCGTGCCTTTTTTGTAGAGGCTGAAATCATGGCCGGTCTGGTTGCGCACCAGGACGAGCACCTTCTCCAGCATGCTGTGCAGGCTTTCCGCCTGCGGCTCAACCTCGTCCTGCGAGAGGTCGCCCGCCCGCATGAAGTGGGCAAAGTAGGCCTGGATTTTCCCGGGCAGCTGTTCGGCGGGCGCCACGATGTCGGCCAGGCCGGCGTCGATCACGCTGCCCGGCATGGCGCTGAATGCAGCCGATTCTGGCGATTGCGCCAGCACCACGCCGGCTTTTTCCTTGAGAGCGCGCGCGCCCATGGTGCCGTCAGAGCCCATGCCCGAGAGGATCACGCAGGCTGCCTTGACCTCCTGGTCCAGTGCCAGCGAGCGGAGGAAGGCATCAATGGGAAGCCCCGGGCCTGGCGAAGCCACCGGCTTGAGCAGGTGCAAAACACCTTGCAGGATGGACACCTCAAAGCCTGGGGGCGTGATGTACACGTGGTTACGTTCGAGCACCGTGCGGTCCTTGATCTGGACCATGGGCAGCAGCGAAACGCGCTGCAGCAGTTCCACCATCACGCTGTCTTTGTCTGGATTCAGATGCTGCACCACCACATAGGCAAAGCCGCTGTCCGCCGGGACGTGGGAGAAAAATTGTTCCAGTGCTTCAAGCCCGCCGGCTGAAGCGCCTATGCCTACGACGGCTACCGGCTTGTCCTGGGCAGCAGCAGGGGATTGTGGCTTGTGTCTGGGGCTCATGTTTGATAAAAAGACGGGACATTTCTTGCACGGTTCAACAGTCTACGCCGCACCAGCCCGACAGGCCTGCACCGGCATTTCCGGGAAATTCATGAACACATCCTCCGCAGGCCCTGCAACGCTGCGCAGCAGGGCTGAAAAACAGCTGGCGGCCAAAAAGGCATGGCTGGTTCCCGATGGGGAGATCGATCAGCTCAAGCTCATCCATGAACTGCAGGTGCACCAGATCGAGCTGGAAATGCAGAACGAAATGCTGAGAGAAGCATTTGCCGACGTCAATGCGTTGCGGGCCAAATACCAGGACCTTTATGAGTCCGCCCCGGTGGGTTACCTCACGCTTTCCGCGGACGAAAAAATCCTGGAACTCAATGGCCGCGCAGCCCTGCTGCTGGGGCAGAACCCGCGCGACCTCACAGGCCGCAGCCTGCGCGAATTTTTCAGTGAAACCTCTCTGGCCGCCGCAGACGAGCTGCTGGCCGCGGCCTGGAAAAGTGGTGAAAGCGGTAAAGAGGTTTTTGCACCGTCGCTGGAAATCCGGCGGCCCCGGCAGTTGCCTCTCTATGTGAACACCCAGGCTCGCGCGTACAAGGACCCTGCCACAGGGGAATCCAGCATACGGCTGGTCATGATGGATGTCTCGGTGCTCAAGATGGTGACCGAAGACGCCATCCATGCCATGGACCAGGCGTCGGGCTGGGGCAGCCTGTAGTCTTGCCTGCCCCTCGGGATTGATGGTGATATCGGGCTGCAGCCCAATCACTATATGGACATGCAGATCCTGAATTCATAGCAAAAATCTCCCGCCAGGGACCTTAAAGCGCCGACTCCAGGTAGGTATAGATGTAGTTCGAGCCGCCGTTGACATTGCCCAGCAGGCGTGACGAGCCAAAAATGCCGGAGCGGTGCGACACGCCGAAGCCGATATAGGTTTCCTTCAGCGGCCGGTAGCCGATCAGGTCGCCCAGGCTGACGTCGATGGTCGGGTCCAGGTAGTTGAGCATGCGCGAAGCCGACTTGCCGTTGGCCGCCAGGCTGGACGACTCAATGTAAGGCGCCCGCTGCGCCATCGACACGCCCACACCCAGCCCCAGCCGCGTCTTGACGCGGTCGCTCCACGGAAAGCCCGAATAAACGGCTTTCATGAACAGGTCCACCTGAAGGCCGTTGGCCTGCAGCCCGTGCTCGTTGTGCTGCGTCAGGCCCACGTAGCCGATGAAGTCCAGCGGCCAGCCGTTCACGTTGTTCAAAAAGGGCTTGCCCACCTGGATGCCGGTGATGCTGGTCGAATTGGTTTTTGCCGTCGACAGGCACTGCGCCGTGATGATCTTGGCCAGGTGACAGCCGTCTTCGGTTGATTTGCCGTAGAGCAGCTTGAAGTAGGTGGGTGATGTGTCTTCCGCCCATTCGCGCTTGTGGCCGCCGAAGTCGTAGGCTGCGCCCAGGTACACCGCGGGCAGCACGCCTTTTTGCACGATGGGGCTGTCTTTGGTTTTGCTGTCCAGCATCGTGGCCGACACGCCTGCCAGCAGCCGCCAGCGCTCTGTGAGGTCGTAGGAGCCATACAGGCCGATCGACGTCTGCACGCCCGCGCCCGGCGCATAGGCGGGGCGCCCCGCCGTTGCCTCGCCGGCCTGCACGCCGTAGTAATAGTTGTTGAGCTTGGCGTCGCGCACCGACACCGTGATGTTGGGCCGCAGCATCCACGGGCCCGAGCGCCAGTCGTAGCTGTAACCCAGGCGGAACTCGTTGCCCTTGTAGGTGTTGCCGATGTCGTGCACCAGCTCGGCCTGCAAGGTGCCCCAGGGCTGGCGCCAGCGGTAGGCCAGGCCCAGGTCGATGGCCGAGTCACGCGGCGACATGCCGGCCAGGCTGGCGGGCAAACGTTCGGTCGGAAAGCCCTCCAGGCGCTGCTCTATAAACAGGTCCAGCCGCTGCTCGGTGCCGTTGAGCAGCTTCACGCCGCCCCGGTTGGCATGCAGGAAAAGCCGCTCGCCCTCGTACAGGTACAGCGGCAGCAGGTCATAACGTGTGCCCGCGTCCTTGTAGGGCGAGCGCTCAATGCGCGTCACGGCGCCCAGGCCTGCGCTGCCGGGCGCTGAAAGGATGTCGGTGAGCGGTTCGGTATTGCCGCCCGCCAGTGCCGGGGCCGTGGCGCACAAGCCGGCGAGTAAAAAGGTGGAGCCCAGAAGGAGCTTGCGTGAGGGCGATGGCAGATTCGACATGATGTTTTTATGGGAGGCTACTGTGGCGGGTGGCCGCGGCCGGGCAGGAACCCAAGGTGCGGCGGACACTCCGATGCTATCCACGAATGGCCACTGCCGACCCGGCCCACTTGTAAGCAAACAGGCACATCTGGACTAGGCCGGGGCCCTTTTCGGGCGATTTCCTCACACGCCGGCTCACACGTACACTGCCTATCGTCGGGTCTCCATCAACTTAAAGGAGCCTGTTATGCCCAAATTCGTGATCGAACGCGCCATCCCCGGACTCGGGGCCCTGAAGCCCGCCGAGCTGCAATCCATTTCCCAGAAATCCTGCGGCGTGCTGCACGATCTGGGCCCGGATGTGCAGTGGGTGCAAAGCTATGTGACGGGTGACAAGATGTACTGCATCTACCGCGCAGCCAATGAAGAACTCGTGCGAGAGCATGCGCGCAGAGGCGGCTTTCCGGCGAACTCCGTGGCGCAAGTCACCACCGTCATCGACCCCACCACCGCTGAAGCCTGAGGCCACCGGTGAATCCGCAAGCCCCCGACGAACCGCCACTGCAGGGGCTTGCCATTCACCTGCTCGGCCCGCCGCGCGTGGAGCGCGGCGGCAGCCCCTTGCCGGCGCCGCGCGGCCACAAGGTCTGGGGCTTGCTCGCCTATTTGATTCGCAGCGAGGCGCCGGTCAGCCGCAAGCACCTGGCGGGGCTGTTGTTTGAAGACGCCGAAGACCCGCTGGCGGCTTTGCGCTGGAACCTGAGCGAGCTGCGCCGCCTGCTCGGCAGCACGGAGCTGCGCGGCGAACTGATTGCATTGCCGCCGGCGCCAGCCACTTATATCGACCTCAGCGCTGTGCTGTCGGGCAGCTGGGCGCAAGCCCTGTGCGTGCCTGGCCTGGACAGCGAGCTGCTGGAAGGCATGAATTTTTCGGGCAGCCCGGCCTTCGAGGTCTGGCTCGCCACGGAGCGCCGCCATCTGCAGGCCGCCTCTGAGGCCGTGCTGCGCGAAGCCGCGCAGGCCCGCATGGCGGCGGGCGCCATGGCCGAAGCCGCCACGCTGGCCGGCCGGCTGGTCCGGCATAACCCGCTGGACGAGAACTACCAGGCCCTGCTGGTGCGCAGTCTCGCGGCCGCAGGCGACGGTGTGGGCGCGGCGCGCCAGGCCGCGGCCTGCCGTGAACTGTTCCAGCGCGAGCTCGGCGTGCAGCCCGGCGCCACGCTGGACGCGGCCCTGCGCACGCTCACCGCGGCGCCCACCGCACGGCCTGCCACCGGCCGCGCCGCCGCGCTGGCGCAACTGGAGGCCGGGGAGGCGGCGATCAGGGCCGGCGCGCTCGATGCCGGGCTGGAATGCCTGCGCCGCGCCATCGCCGAGGCCGACGCCACCGGCGACG
>JAJKJM010000152.1 GCA_021153985.1 Polaromonas sp. | reverse complement strand
GGCCAGCTGGCCGAAAAAAATCCCCCGGAAATCCTGGTGGACTGCAACGGCGTCGGCTATGAAGTGCTGGTGCCCATGAGCACCTTCTACAACCTGCCCGGCCTGGGCGAAAAAGTCAGCCTGCTGACGCATTTTGTGGTCCGTGAAGACGCGCAAATCCTCTACGGCTTCGGCAGCACCACCGAGCGCGCCGCCTTCCGCCAGCTCATCAAGATTTCCGGCGTCGGCCCGCGCACCGCGCTCAGCGTGCTCAGCGGCATGAGCGTCGAAGAACTCTCGCAGGCGGTGACGCAACAGGAAGCCGGCCGCATCATCAAAGTGCCCGGCATCGGCAAAAAAACCGCCGAGCGCCTGCTGCTCGAATTGAAAGGCAAGCTGGGCGCTGACATCGGCATCCAGGTCAGCGTGGCTAACGATGCGCAGTCGGACATTCTGCAAGCCCTGGTGGCGCTGGGCTACAGCGATCGCGATGCGGCGCTGGCGTTGAAGGCGCTGCCGAAAGACATTGGTGTGAGCGACGGTATCAAGCTGGCGCTGAAGGCGTTGGCGAAATGATGCGTTTTTTGCTGATTCTTGGTCCAGTATTGCTGGCCGCGAGTCTGCTTTTATCGTCGACCGGGGTCGTTGCTCAATCGCCCGATGGCGTCCTTCTTCGTGAAATTGCGCCCTGCCAGGTGCTTCTTGGTGGATACACTTCCCCGCCCGAGGCAGAGCATGAACAACCGTGCAGGCAGCCTGCAATCAACCAGTTGTTGATTCGAAGGTTTGGTGATCAAACCTATGGCGTATCTTTGGATTACACGGACTATTCGCGGTCCTGGGCGCGACTTTTGGAGTGTGGCTTTACCGGCATGGGAGTTCAGAAAGGTTCGGCAATCGTTGTATCCCCGGTTGAAGAGGAAAGCACGAAAGCACGGCCAGGCAGGGCATGCCAAATATGGGTAAAAAAAATGGCCCCACTTGACGCCAAAAATGAAGCCTATACGCTGGAAATTGGTCCTGATTGCAACACTATTTGCAGCCATCCAGAAAGTATCAATTCAGTTTCGATAGAGTCACGCAAAGGCAAACCTTTCTCGCCATCGTTCGATTGCCGAAAAGCATCTACGCCGGTTGAAAAATCCATATGCCTGGATTGGGATTTGTCGCAACTTGATTTCAAGGTGGCTGAACTTTGGTACGAGAGATATGGAGTGGGAGAAGACATTCCAGGCGAAGCCAGGTCAACTCACACTAAATGGCTGTCTGGTAGAAATCAATGCCGATCCAATGTCTCTTGCATTCGAGAGAAGTATCAGCAAAGAGTTAAAGAGTTGTGCAATGCGTTGAGCCGAAAAGTTGATAAGAGCGGTTCTTGCTAAATTTAAAACATGACTATCCAGACTGACGATTTCTCCCCCGGCGACTTCCCGCCCGCCAAGCGCGTGATGTCGGCCGCGCCGGCTTCGCCCGGCGAGGAGGCGATTGAGCGCGCCCTGCGCCCCAAGCTGTTTGACGAATACGTCGGCCAGACTAAGGTGCGTGACCAGCTGGAAATCTTCATCGGCGCTGCCAAAAAGCGCAATGAGGCGCTGGACCACGTGCTGCTGTTCGGCCCGCCCGGCCTGGGCAAAACCACGCTGTCGCACATCATTGCGCACGAGCTGGGCGTAAACCTGCGGCAGACGTCCGGTCCGGTGCTGGAAAAACCCAAGGACCTGGCCGCGCTGCTGACCAACCTCGAGAAGAATGACGTCCTCTTCATCGACGAGATTCACCGCCTGAGCCCGGTGGTCGAGGAAATCCTCTACCCCGCGCTCGAGGATTATCAGATCGACATCATGATCGGCGAAGGCCCGGCGGCGCGCAGCATTAAGCTTGATTTGCAGCCCTTCACCCTGGTAGGCGCCACCACGCGCGCCGGCATGCTGACCAACCCGTTGCGCGACCGTTTTGGCATCGTCGCGCGGCTCGAGTTTTATACGCCCGATGAGCTGGCCCGCATTGTGCGGCGCAGCGCCAAGCTGCTCAACGCGCCCATGGACGAAGAGGGCGGTTTTGAAATCGCCCGCCGCTCGCGCGGCACGCCGCGTATCGCCAACCGCCTGCTGCGCCGCGTGCGCGACTATGCCGACGTCAAAGGCAGCGGCCACATCTCACTGGACATCGCCAACAAGGCGCTGGCCATGCTCGACGTGGACCCGCAGGGCTTTGATGTGATGGACCGTAAGTTGCTGGAGGCTGTCATCCACCGTTTTGACGGCGGCCCGGTTGGCCTGGACAACATCGCCGCCAGCATCGGCGAAGAGCGCGACACGATTGAAGATGTGATCGAGCCTTATCTGATCCAGCAGGGTTATTTGCAACGCACGCCGCGCGGGCGCATCGCCACGCTGGCCGCCTATCGCCACCTGGGTGTGGCGCCGCCCCAGCAAGGGCAGGACTTCTTCGGCGCCGGTACTTGAATAATTAACCAGCCCGTCAAGTTGGCAGGGCAGGAGGGGGAACCGTGGAATTTCAGGATACCGTTCCGTCGGCCGAGCTGGCCAGCCGCGTTCATTCACCCGAGTATGTGCGTGAGTTTGCCCCGTCATGGCGCAGCACGGCGGGGACCCTGACGATCCTCTTTTTATTCCTTGCCGCCATTGCGGCCTTGACGCTTGTGTTGCTTCCGCTCGCCGGTTTCCCCTGGGGGAGGCTGTCCGCTTTGGGAGGCCTTCTGGGGTTCGTCTGGCTCCTCGGGCGCCAACTCGTCGGTGGCCGTCCCGCGCTGCGGGTGGGGCCCGAAGGCATCAGTGCCGCCTTCCTGAAAAACAGAACCATCGCATGGTCCGAGGTGTCCGACATCGAGTCGCAAACGGTGCAGGGCAATACCTCGATCAACGTGTCGCTCGCGCCGCACGTGAACGAAAAGTGGTGGTGGGGCAGCCGTAAAAAGCGCCTCGGCATTCCATTGACCAGCATACGGACCAAAGACCATGCTCAGGCCATCGTGGCCGCGACGCAGGCCTTTGCCGCCTACGGTGGGCGCGGCTTCATGCAAGCCATGGAACAGCGGACTGCGGAGCTCAAGGCCGCTTCGGATTTTGAAGCCAGGCTCACGCAGCTCACGCCCGTGACTTGGGCGCTTTACCTGGTGGTAGGCGTGAACATCGCCGTCTGGCTGGCCAATCTTGGCGCCGGAATCAGCGCGTTCAAGCCCTTGCCGTCGGAGCTTCTGGCCTGGGGCGCCAATTCAGCGGCGTCGGTCGTGGAAGACCGGCAGTACTGGCGGCTGCTGACGGCCGCCTTTTTGCATGGCGGCTTTTTGCACCTGGCGTTGAACATGCTGGGTTTGTGGGAGGCCGGCAAGCAGCTCAACCGGCTCCACGGCAATTTCCAGTTCCTGTTGATCTACCTGGCCAGCGCGCTCGCCGGCAGCGCCCTCAGCCTGCACTATTCCGCCCAGCAATCGGTGGCGGTGGGCGCTTCCGGCGCGGTGTTCGGGGTGCTGGGAGCCTTGCTGGTCGCCATGTACCAGCATCGGGGGCAGATACCCGGCCTCACCAGCAAGAACGTGATGACCAGCCAGGGCGTGTTTCTGGCTTACGCCCTTGCCCAGGGTTTCAGCAAGCAGGGCATCGACAACGCCGCCCACGTGGGCGGCCTCATCGCCGGATGTGTGCTGGCCTGGCTGCTGACGGAGAAGATCGCTGCTGTTGCCACACCGGTGCGGCGGCTCTCAACGGCGGCTGCGGGGATGCTGTTGTCTGGCGTGGCGGTGGCCGCGCTGGTGGCCACAACGCCCGCGCCCGCCGTGCACCACCGGCAGTTGTTTGCATTCCAGGCCGGTTTGACGCGGGTTCTGCCTGCGATGCAAGCCGCGGAAAAAGCCTTTCAGGCGGACGTGAAGGCTTTGCGGGACGGAAAAATGTCTGAAGCCGAATTTACCCAAGCGGTAGAAACGCGGCACCTGCCGGGTTACGAGGCCGTGCAGCGCGCGCTGGCGCCACTGGATGTTCCCGCCAACGACAAGGTCGGGGCCGGCATGCGCGACGTCAAACGCGTCAACAGCCTGCTGGTGGAGATGATGCAAATCCAGGTCGCCAATGCACGCACTCCGGCCGGCGATGTTGCCGCCACGTCCGGCCAGGCCCGCATGCTGCTGATCAATGAGGAGATCAAGGCCGTCAATGCGCGGATCTCCGAGCGCGTGAATGCCACCAAACCCAAGCCCAAGCCTTGATGGGCTGGCACACCTTCGAAAGATAAAGGATGTCTCACCGTTTCCTGACTTTCCCGGCACTCATGCTTGGCAGTGTGGTGGCGATTGGCGGCTGCGCCGGCCCGGCGCCTGGGCCGCGCACACCCAACCCGGCCGTGCCTTTGGCTTCGACCTCCAGCCTGCCTGAATTCCCGGAGTTGTTCCAGCAGATGGGCAAGCTCTACGCCGACCACCCGCAGGCACCGAAGATGCAGGACGGCGACGGCATGGGGCAGAAAATCTCGGTTGCACGCGTGCGCAAGCCGGGCGCGCTGGAGGCGCTGCAGGCGTACCGTGCGCAGGGCGTGCATGGCCGCGTTGTCGTGATCTCGCTGTTGGATGCTGAAGGCAAGTTGCTCGATGCGCGTGTGCTGTCATCCACGCATGCCGAGCTCAATGACGCCGTACTGCAGTCGGCCCGAGAGGCTGAGTACCGGGGTGGGCGCGTGAACGGAACGCCGGCCCCGATGTATGCGGTGTATGGCGTGAACTTCTAGTCAGGCTTTTTTGGGGGGGCGGCTCTGAGCCGCGCCTGGGTCAGGTCAGCGCGCCGCGCGCATCCACCCGGAAAATCCGCTGCACCGTGCCGTGGCGCAGGCCGCCTGTCACGCCGATCATGGTGTCGTGCAAATTGACAGTGGGGTCGCAGTGGCCGGGAATCAGCCACAGCATGCGGCCCAGGCCGGGCAGGCGTTTGCTGTCGCCGGCGGCGCGCAAGATGCCGTGCTCGTCGCCGCCGTTGAAATAGTCCAGCTCGCTTTCGGTGTCAAAGGCGTGCACCAGCGGCAGCCCTGAATCGATCGCGTGGCTCTTGTGGCCGGCATCGCACACCGCGTGGGTGCCGTGCGTGCTGACGACCTGGGTTTTCACAAAAAGCGAGTGCTCAAACTGCGGCTGGGCCGGGTCGCGCTCGTTTTGCGCGTAGTCGGCGTCCATGAACATGAAGGAGCCCGCCTGGAGCTCGCCGTACACGCCGCTGGCGGCCTCCAACATCAGGCTGCCGGTGCCGGCGCCGGTCACCAGCTCCACCGCGACGCCCTGGGCTTCGATCAGCTTCTTTGTCAGCACCACGGCCTCGACGGCTTTGGCGATGGCCTCGCGCCTTTCCTGGGCGCTGCGCATGTGCTGGGCCTTGCCATGATAGGCCTGCAGGCCGGCAAAACGCAGGGCCGGGTGTTTGCGGATTTCCAGCACCAGCGTCACGGCGGCAGAGCCGGGCTCGACCCCGCAGCGCCCCTGGCCGACATCAATCTCGACGAACACGTCGATCACGGTGGCGCCGGTCTTGTTGCCCAGCCGGGCCTCGGTCATGGCCTGCGCCAGGCGGATCACCCCTTCGGTGCTGTCCACCGCGATTGCGATCTGTCCGCCATGGTCCGCGACTTTCTGTGTGAGTTCCGCCACGCGCGCCAGCTTGGCGGGCGCGATCACTTCGTTGCTGATGTAGACGTTGTAGACACCGCCGGCCACCATGACTTCGGCTTCGGAGGTTTTTTGCACGCACACGCCGACAGCACCGGCCTTGATCTGCATTTTGGCCAGGCTGGAGCTCTTGTGCAGCTTGGCATGCGGCCGCCAGCGGATGTTGTGTTTTTTGGCGAATTCAGCCATGCGCGCCAGGTTGCGTTTCATCGCATCCATGTCAATGACCAAGGCGGGTGTGTCAATGTCGTTGACCGGCTTGCCAACCAGGTTGGCGAGGTGGGGTGGCAGAGTGCTCATAGGTGTTTGCTGATTGTGCGCCTGATGGTTGCCTTGGCGCCGCTTTCAGCCATTATGAATGGCTTGCCGCTTGCTCAGCGGGCATTCAGGGGATTTTGCGCGCCGCCGGCGGCAAAGCCGTTGTCGTCCATGCTGCCTTCGTCCAGGTGCTGGGTGTCGGCCCAGCCTACCAGCGTAAATCCCTCAGGCGTCCAGAGCAGGCGGTTGATGGCTGCATTGCCCAGCGCCCAGGTGCGCGGCGCCTGGATGTCCAGCCGGGTGGCCGCGCGGTAAAGCACGTCCATCACGCCGCCATGGCCGACCAGCGCGATCAGCTCGCCCGGGTGTTCGGCCGCCAGGCGTTCAGCGGTGGCCACCACGCGGCTGCGCAAGTCGATCAGCGACTCGCCGCCGGCCGGTGCAAAGTCCGGGTCCCGCTGGCGCCAGCGCATCGACTGGTCGGGCAGCAGGGCGGCGATTTCCGCAAAGGTCTTGCCTTCAAAGTCGCCGAAACCGCGCTCCCGCAAGCCCTCTTCGCGCGTCACCTCAATGCCCTGCACACGGGCCAGGTACTGCGCCGTTTCCCAGGCGCGCGTCAGGTCGCTCGCATAGATGGCAGAGATCGGCTCGTCCGCCAGCGCCAGCGCCATGCGTTCGGCCTGCTTGCGGCCGGTTTCGTTCAGGGGAATATCGAGATGGCCCTGGATGCGGGTGTCGACATTCCACATCGTTTCCCCATGCCGAATGGCAATGATGCGCGTAGGTTCAGACATGGAGCCCCCACGTTCGCCCACTGCGTGTGGCTCTCTGCCCCCTCAAGGCGCCCTGCGCCTGCGGCCCGGAAAAGCCGGTTCCGCGGCCCCTGCTGGTAAAGAAGAACTTTGCGCAGTGAAGGTGTGAGGCTCGTGTCATCGGGGGATCTCGACGTTGACGCGGCGCGTGCCCGCCGGCGGTTGCGGGAAGCCGCGCAGGGCCGAGTCCATCATCGCGGGCAGCACGGCCAGGGTGTCGCCCCAGACGCCGTCGTGCAGGGCGCGGGTTTCAAAGGCGACCTGGTTGGTGCGCAGGTCGCGCATCACGATGCTCAGGTCGCGCTTGTAAAAGGGCGGCTCCCCGATTCCACCGCCGCCAAGCGGGAACGACATGCCGACCGAGGCGCCGCGGCTGCCGCCGCCCAGAAACACGCCGCTGCCAAATCCAAAACCGCCGTAGGGGCTGTAGCCATAGGGCCCGCGATCGACGATCTGGGTATTGGCCACGACTTGCACGCTGTACTTTGCGGCAGCCGGGTTGAGTTCCATCCCCACCTTGGCCAGCGCGCTGCGCGCCAGCCCTTCGACGGCGTCGTGGGATGAGCCCACGGCCTGCTGCGAGGGCAGGCGCTCAAAGCGGTAAGCCGTACCTGGCGCCGGTGGTGGGCCGTTCCAGTTGTAAAAGGCGGTGACGTCGCTGTCGACCACGCGAACGGTGGAACAGCCGGTCATGAAAAACGCCACGGCTGCTATAGAAAAAATAGCGGTAAGCACACGTTTCATAAGGCCTCCATGGTGAAAACGTTTAAAAATCAGCCAGGCTGGATGCCGATGACCGAAAGGCCCGGCAAACCCGGCTCGCGAAACTCCTCCGCATCAAAAGCCTTGTCGCCGTCGGCGTCGGCAACGCCGGTGGCCTTGATTCCCTTGAAGTCGTGGCGCTTGTTGTCCATCAGGTGCGAGGGCACGATGTTTTGCAGCGAGGCAAACATGTTCTCAAGCCGGCCGGGGAATTTTTTCTCCCACTCGCGCAGCATGTTGCCGACCTGCTTGCGCTGCAGGTTTTCCTGGCTGCCGCACAGCGTGCACGGAATGATCGGAAATTCGCGCACCTGCGCCCAGCGCGTCAGGTCTTTTTCGGTCACGTAGGCCATGGGGCGGATGACGACGTTCTTGCCGTCGTCGCTCACCAGCTTGGGCGGCATGCCCTTGAGCTTGGCCGCAAAAAACATGTTGAGGAAAAACGTCTGCAGCATGTCGTCGCGGTGGTGGCCCAGCGCGACCTTGGTGCAGCCGAGCTCACCCGCCACACGGTACAAAATGCCGCGGCGCAGGCGCGAGCACAGCGAGCAAAGCGTCTTGCCCTCGGGGATCACGCGCTTGACGATGCTGTAGGTGTCCTGGTTTTCGATGTGAAAAGGCACGCCCAGCTTGCCCAAATAGTCGGGCAGGATGTGCTCGGGGAAACCGGGCTGCTTCTGGTCAAGATTGACGGCCACCAGTTCGAAGTTGATGGGCGCGCGCTTTTGCAGCTTCAGCAGGATGTCGAGCATGGCGTAGCTGTCTTTGCCGCCCGAGACGCACACCATCACCTTGTCGCCTTCTTCAATCATGTTGAAGTCGACGATAGCGCGGCCGACTTCGCGGCACAGGCGCTTTTCAAGCTTGTGGTCTTCGCGCTCGATCTTCATGCTGTTTTGCACGCGTGCCGAGCTTTCCTGTTGCTCAAACTCCGCGACGGCGTCTTCCCAGACTGCGCTCATATCATTAGCTCCCATAGTGTTCACCACTGTCCCGTCTCGACGCGAATGGCTACTTCGCAGTCGTCAAAAATTTCAAGTTTGGCGATCTTCACCCGCACGCCCAGCACGCCGGGCAGCTGCATCAGGCGGTGCGCCAGTTTGCCGATCAGGCTCTCCAGCAGATTCTGGTGTTCCGCCGTGCACTCGTTGATGATGATCTGGCGCACTTTGCGGTAGTCCAGCACATGGTTGATGTCGTCGTCATGGGGCAGCAGCGGCTGCGTGCCCAGATTCAGCTCGGCATCGACCTGGATGGGCTGCGGCGCGGTTTTTTCGTGGTCCAGAATGCCCAGGTTCGCGTCGAAACGCAAACCGGTGAGGTTCAGGATTTGGGTGCCCCGGGTATTGAACATGGCGCCAGTCTGTAATGGGTGAGGTGCAGGGATGTGTCAGCCGTTTTCGCCGGCTTACATCAGCGAAAAATCGCGTTCGAACTTCATCAGGTGCTGGCCGCCGTCCACCAGCAGCGTCGTGCCGGTGATGGAGCGGTTTTCCAGCGCGAATTTCACGGTGGCCGCCACATCGGCGGGCGTGGACGACCGGCCCAGCGGCGAGAGCTTGTGCCGCGCTTCAAACTGCGCGTCCGTCAGCAGGTGGCTGGTCAGCGTCAACCCCGGCGCCACACCCACCACACGCACCTGGGGCGCCAGTGCCAGCGCCAGCATGGTGCCGGCGGCTTCCAGGGCGGCTTTGGAGAGGGTGTAACTGAAAAAATCGGGATTCTGGTTCCAGAGCTTCTGGTCCAGCAGATTGACAACGGCGCCTTGGGCCTCGCTTTCGCCGCCTTCAGTGCGCGCCAGCACATGGGCGTGCAGCGCCTGGGCCAGCAGCACAGCGGCGCCGGTGTTGGTGTGCAAATGCTTGTCCAGGGCGGCAAAGCCAAAGCTGGCAGCGCTGTCGTGCTCGAAGGTGGAGGCGTTGTTGACCACCGCATCCACCCGGCCCATACGCGCCACTACGGCGGGCAGCAAGCCGCGAACCGCAGCTTCGTCGTTCAAATCAGCATGAAAAGCGGCTGCGCCCGGCGTCACAATTGAGCAGTCAGCTACTGTTTTGATAGCATCTGCTTCAGAGCCACGGTAGTGCACCGCCACCTGCCAGCCACCCGCCGCCAGCGCCAGCGCGATATCGCGCCCAAGCCGCCGGGAGGCGCCGGTCACGAGGACAACGGGGCGGGATGATGACGGGACTGCGGGCATGGGTGGGTCAAATGGGCTGAAATAAGGGAAGGAGGGGCCCGGGGTGTATCGCCGACAATTGGAGGCGCTGACACACATGACCCCAATGACCACGACGGCCAATCCCCCCATTTTACCGACCGCCCTTGCTTCCCACATTGCCGGGGCCATTGAGGCTGCTGGCGGCTGGCTGGGCTTCGATGCCTTTATGGCGCTGGCGCTCTACACCCCGGGCCTGGGTTACTACGCCAACGACTCGCGCAAATTCGGACTGATGCCTGGCACGGGCAGCGATTTCGTCACCGCCCCCGAGCTCTCGCCCCGCTTCGGCCGGACCCTGGCCCGCCAGGCCGCCCAGGCGCTTGAGGCCACCGGCACCGCCGAGATCTGGGAGTTCGGCGCCGGCTCCGGCGCGCTGGCGCTGCAACTGCTTGATGCGCTGGGCGACCGGCTGCTGCGCTACACCATCGTCGATTTGTCAGGCAGCCTGCAGGCGCGCCAGCGCGAGCGCCTGGCCGCCTGGGGCGACAAGGTGCAGTGGGCGACGGAACTGCCGGCCACCATGCGCGGCGTGGTGCTGGGCAACGAAGTGCTGGACGCCATGCCGGTCAAGCTGCTGTCGCGTCTGGCGGGCGTGTGGCATGAACGTGGTGTGGTCATGCATGAGGGCGGCTTTCTTTACGCGGATCAGAAAACTGACCTGCGGCCCCCGTTTGAGGTCGAAGGCGCGCATGACTACCTCACCGAAATCCACCCCCAGGCCGAAGGTTTTGTCGCCACCCTGGCCGACCGGCTTGAAGCCGGCGCGGCGTTTCTGCTCGACTACGGCTTTCCGGAGCACGAGTACTACCACCCCCAGCGCAGCATGGGCACCGTCATGTGCCACCGCGGCCACCTGGCCGACGCTGACCCGCTGGCCGATGTGGGCAGCAAAGACATCACCGCGCACGTCAACTTCACCGGCATCGCCCTGGCCGGCCAGGAGGCCGGGCTGCAGGTGCTGGGCTACACCAGCCAGGGACGGTTTTTGCTGAACTGCGGGCTGGTGGACGGCATGGAAGACGCGCCGCTGGACCAGCGCGTGATGGTGCAAAAACTCATTGCCGAACACGAGATGGGCGAGCTGTTCAAGGTGATCGCGTTTGGCGCCAAAGGCATGCCCGTGTGGGAACCTATGGGTTTTTCCGCTGGCGACCGAAGCCACACCTTGTAGGGTCTAAACTGGCCAAATGATCCGCTGGTTCATCGTCATCTTCCTGGCCCTCATGCTCATCAGCTGGTTCAGCCCGCTGCTGCACAAACTGGGCTTTGGCAAGCTGCCGGGTGACCTGCGCTTTCGCCTCTTCGGGCGAGACTGGTTCATTCCCCTCACCACCACGATCCTGCTGAGCTTTATCGCCAGCCTGGTCTCTCACCTGATTTAAGGAAGGCAATGCTGCAATGAAGGCCTGTGTCGACCTCGGAGGCACCAAGATCGCCGTCAGCCTGGTAGATGCCGGTCCGGAGATGAGCCTGGAGCAGGCCATGTCGGCCCTGCAATCGCGGCGCTCGGAGCCCACTGAAAAATCCGGCCCGCCCGACACCGTCGCGCGCCAGGTGCTGCGCATGCTGGCCCAGGCCGCCCAGGCCGCCGGCATCCGCGAGCAGGACATCGAGGCGGTCGGTGTGTCGTCCTGCGGCCCCTTTGTCGTCACAGGCGGCATGACCGAAGTGTCCAACCCCAACATCTGCGGCGGCATGGCCGGCCCGGCCCGCGGCCTGCCCAACGACTGGGTCAGTGTGCCGCTCGAGGCCCCGCTGCGCCAGCGCTTTGCCAATGTCCGCGTTGAAAACGACGGCGTAGGCGCCCTGCAGGCCGAGCGCCGCTGGGGCGCGTTGCAAGGTGTGGGCAGCTGCGCCTACGTGACCTGGAGCACCGGCATCGGCTTTGGCCTGTGCGTGGACGGAAACATCCTGCGCGGCAAACACGGCAACGCCGGCCACGCGGGACATACCTTCGTCAGCGACAGCGATGACACACTCTGCGGTTGCGGCAACGTCGGCGACCTGGAGGCACTGGCGGCCGGCAACGCAATCGAGCGGCGCTTTGCCAGCCAGGGCTACGCCGGCGCCACAGCGCTTTTTACCGCCGCGCGCGCCGGCGAGCCCGCCGCGCTGGCCATCACCGACGAGCTTTGCCGGGTGATGGGCCGCGCGCTTTACAACCTTGTCACCACGCTCGACCTGCAGCGCTTCAGCATAGGCGGCGGTGTGTTCTGGAATAACCGCGACTTTTTGTTGCCACGGCTGCAGGCACAGGTGCTGGGCAAATTTCCTGCGCTGACTGCGGGGGTTGAGGTGGTGGCTGCGGGCTTGGGGGAGAGGGTTGGGGATTTTGGGGCTTTGGCGCTGGTTAGTTGATTTCTTAAGTGTTTTTGGCCTCTAGCCCAGGTGTTGCCTTGGCTTGTGGCTCCTGAATTGATAGCGGGTTGGTTTTTGTTGTTGTGCTTTTTGTTGAGGGTCGCTGGCCGGGCAACCCCCGGCCAGCCGCCCTCAGCAGAGACACACCCCAAGAACACCACCAGCCTCAGCCCTTGGGCTTATAGGCAACCACATCAATCTCAACCCTCGCATCCACCATCAACCGGGCCTCAGTGGTAGACCGGGCCGGCTTCCCGCCGGTGAAGTAACTCATATAAACCCGGTTAAAACTGCCGAAGTCCCGCGCATCTTGCAGCCACACCGTCGTCTTGCACACGTCGTCCAGCGTGCAGCCAGCCAGGGCCAGCGCCGCCTGAATGTTCTTCATGACCTGGCGCGTCTGTACTTCAATTCCGCCCTGCACGATCTCGCCTTTTTCATCGCCCGGCACCTGGCCGGACACATAAACAAAGTCGCCGGCGCGCACGGCCGGTGAAAACGGGCGGGGCTGGTGGTCGGAGGCGATGGGTGGATTGCCGAGGTATTCAAGTGCGGACATTGCGAAGACTCCTTATTAGGTAAACAATGGACAACCGCCGCAGCGCAGTGGCGAGCGATCAACAAGTGAGCGGCATCCACACCCCCAAGGTGGTGCAAATGGCCGCGGCAGGCGGGGTGCAACGCCCCAAAGCCATGCAGCATAAACCCAAAACTGAAATATATTTTCAGTTTTAAGGCCTGTTTCCTAGGGTTTATACCAATTTATAGGTAATTTTGCGTGGCATATTCTTTGCAAGTTGAAAATTACTTTCACTTTTAAGGAGATCGGCATGCTGCAAAAGTTCTTGATCAGCCGTCGCACGGCGGTTGCGTTGGCCCTGGTGGCGAGTAGTTCGGCGCTGCTGCCGATGACTGCACAAGCCCAGGCTGCTTCCAAGGCGGCACTCAACCTGGCGATGATCGCCGAGCCCGCCACACTGGACCCGATGGCCACTACCGCCGACCTGACGGCCACCATCATGCAGCACGTGTATGAGCCGCTCTACACATTCGACGCCAACTGGAAAATGATTCCCATGCTGGCTGAGAGCCTGCCCAAGGTGTCGGCTGACGGCAAGCGTTACAGCATCACCCTGCGCAAGGGCGTCATGCTGCACAACGGCCGCGAACTCAATTCTGAAGACGTGGTGCTGAGCTTGAAGCGCTGGATGGAAGTCTCGCCGCGCGGCAAGGCGCTGGCCAAAGAAGTCGATAGCCTGACGGCCAGCGGCGCCAACGGCGTTGAAATCGCCCTCAAGGCCCCTTACGCGCCGCTGCTGCCGCAGCTGGCACTGCCTTCCGGCATGGCCGCCATCATGGCCAAGGAATCGATTGCGACGCCGCTGAAAGAATTCATCGGCACCGGCCCCTACAAGTTCAAGGAACGCCGCCCCGACCAGTACGTGCTGCTGACCAAATTCGACCACTACTCGGCCCGCAAGGAAGCGGCCAGCGGTTACGGCGGCAAGAAGGTTGCAGTCGCTGAAGAGTTGCGCTTTATCCCCGTGCCCAACGCCAACACCCGCGTTGAAGGCTCGCTGGCCGGCCAGTACCACTTTGCCGACCTGCTGCCTACCGAGGCGCTCGGCCGCCTGGAGAAATCCGGCGGCAAGACCGTGCCCATCCTCACGCCGTCGTTCGGCTTTCCTTATTTCGTGTTCAACACCAAGGAAGGTGTGATGGCCTCGCAGCCCCTGCGCAAGGCGGTGCAGACCAGCTTTGGCGAAGGTGAAATGCTGGCCGCCGGTTTCGGTGACACGCGTTTCTTCACGGCCGAGCCCAACCACTTCCCCAAAGGCACGCCGTTTTATTCCACTGCCGGCGCCAGCCTGTACAACGAGCGCGACGCGGCCAAGGCCAAGGGCCAGGCAGGCGCCGCGGGGTACAAGGGCGAGACCATCCGCATCCTGACCAGCCGCCAGTACGACTTCCACTACAACATGGCCCTCATCATGGCCGAGCAGCTCAAGCGCGCCGGCTTCAAGGCCGAACTCAATGTGGTCGACTGGGCCACGCTGGTTCAGCGCCGCGGCGACTCCAAACTGTGGGACATCTACATCACGCATTCGGGCCAGTTCCCTGAGCCCATGCTGTCGCCGCCGCAACTGGGTGACGGTGCGCCGGGCTGGTGGTCGTCTCCTGCCAAGCAGTCCACGCTGGCTGCCCTGAACCAGGAAACCAACCCCGCCAAGCGCGGCGTCCTCTGGGGTGCGGTGCAGCAGGTGGTGTATGACGAAGTGCCTTACATCAACGTCGGCAAGTTCAACAGCCTGTCGGCGAAGTCGCCGGCATTGCAGGGTTATGTGCCTTCTACGTGGCCGTTCTTCTGGAACGCTGGCCTGAAGAATTGAGCCCCCACGCTCGTCACTTCGTGTACTCGCTGCCCCCCGAGGGGGCCGTCCGCCTGCGGCCCGGCGAAGCCGGTTCCGCGGCTCCACTGGCTTCCTACTTCGCTGAGTCCGTTAGTAATTGATGAGGACAGCTTGCGAATGCAAAAGAATATTTCATCCCAGTTGAATAGAACAAGGTCATGACCCGCTATTTGTTGTCAAGAGTCATGGGCATGCTGGTGGTGATGGCGCTGGTCGCCGTCATCGTCTTTGTCCTCACACGCGCCGCGTCGGGCGACCCGATCGCGGTGTTGCTGGGCGACCAGGCCACGGCCGAGGACATTGCCAGCGCACAGAAACTCTATGGGCTGGACAAGCCGCTGCCCGTGCAGTTCGGCTATTGGCTCAAGGAGCTCTCGCAGGGCAACCTGGGCCAGTCCATCTTCTTGCAACGCCCAGTGACGCAGGCATTGTGGGAGCGGGCCGAGCCCACGACCTTGCTGGCTTTGCTGTCGGTCTTTATCGCTGCGGTGATCGGCGTGCCCTGCGGCATCGTGTCGGCAGTCTTTCGCGGCAAGTTCATCGACCAGCTGTTCACCGGTTTTGCCATGCTGGGCGCCAGCATTCCGAGCTTCTGGTTCGGCCTGGTGCTGATGCAGATCTTTGCGGTGTCCATGGGTTGGTTCCCGGTCTCTGGTTATGGCGACCCGGGTGCCACGCTGATCGAGCGCATGCATTACCTGGTGCTGCCATCGGTGGTGCTGGGCGTGCTCAATTCGGCGCTCATCATCCGCTTCACGCGCGCTTCCATGCTCGACGTGCTGGGTGAAGACTATGTGCGCACCGCGCGCGCCAAGGGCCTGTCTGAAAACGTGGTGATTCTCAAACATGCGCTACGCAATGCGCTGGTGCCCATCGTCACCGTGCTGGGCCTGACGGTAGCGCTCATGATCGGCGGCGCCGTTGTGACAGAAACCGTGTTCGGCCTGCCCGGTGTCGGCAACCTGGTGGTGAGCGCCGTGCTGCGCCGCGACTACCCGGTCATCCAGGGCGCGTTGCTGGTGATCGCCATGATTTATGTGGTGATCAATTTCCTGACCGACTTGCTCTACATGCTTGTCGACCCACGCGTGAAATATTGATATGAAGATCCCACTCACGCTGAAAAAACTCTTCCGCCGCCGCATCGTGCTGGCGGCCGGCATCTGCCTGTTGATTGTGGTGGCCGTGGCGCTGCTGGCCAATGTGGTCAGCGGCTACGACCCCAATGACACGGCGGTGCGCGAGCGTCTCTCCGCGCCCACCGCCAAGCACCTGCTGGGCACCGACGAGCTGGGCCGCGACCTCTTTGCGCGCATCGCTTTCGGCGCACGCTATTCGCTGACGATTGCTGCACTGACGGCCATCGGCTCCATTGTGCTGGGCACATTGTTTGGCCTGGTGGCCGGCTTCTTCCGCCGGCTGGACGCGCCCATCATGCGCGTGGTCGACGCCATGATGTCCTTCCCCGATATCCTGCTGGCGATTGCGTTGGTCGCCATCCTCGGGCCTTCGATGCTCAATGTGGTGTTCGCGCTGGTGCTGGTCTATACGCCACGCGTGGCGCGTGTGGTGCGCGCCTCTACCCTGGTGGTGCGCGAGCTGCTGTTCGTTGAAGCGGCGCGCGCGGTGGGTGTTTCTACCGGGCGGATCCTGCTGCGCCACATCCTGCCAAACCTGATGTCGCCCATCCTGGTGCAGGCGTCTTTCATCTTTGCCTATGCCATCCTGGCCGAAGCCGCGCTGTCTTTCCTCGGCGTGGGCGTGCCGCCCGAAATCCCGACCTGGGGCACCATGGTCGCGGGCAGCCAGCAGTATGCGCATGAGGCGCTGTGGATCGTGCTTTTCCCCGGCCTGGCCATCATCCTGACGGCGCTGTCGCTGCAGTTGCTGGGCGACGGTGTGCGCGACCTCTTGGACCCGCGGCTCAAGAAGTCGATGTAAGCCTGTCGATCAAAACAACGACCCCATGAATTCCTCCACCATTCTTCCAGCCGGCACACGTCTTGACGTGCGCCACCTGAGCACCTTCTTCGACACCGACGAAGGCCTGATCCGCTCGGTCGCCGACGTGAGCTTCAGCATCCGCCCCGGCAAGACCACTGCACTGGTCGGCGAGTCCGGTTCGGGCAAGTCGGTGACCAGCCTCACGCTGATGCGCCTCTTGTCGCGCACGGCTTCCACGCAAGTCAGCGGCGAAGCGATGTTCACCAACCGCGCCGGCCAAACGGTGGATCTGCTGTCGCTGCCCGAAGCCGAGATGCGGCGCATTCGCGGCAATGAGATCGCCATGATCTTTCAGGAGCCTATGACCAGCCTGAACCCGGTCTTCACCGTGGGCGAGCAGATCGCCGAGTCGGTGCGCCTGCATATGGGGCTGGACCGCACAGCCGCCTTGGCCCACGCCCTGCGCATGCTGGAGCTGGTGGAGATTCCCGCCGCCAAACAACGCCTGCACGAGTACCCGCACCAGCTCTCAGGCGGTATGCGCCAGCGCGTGATGATTGCGCTGGCCATGGCCTGCAACCCCACGCTGCTGATCGCCGACGAACCGACCACCGCATTGGATGTGACTATTCAGGCGCAGATCCTGGAGTTGATGCGCCGGCTGCAGGCCGAGACCGGCATGAGCATCCTGTTCATCACGCACAACCTCGGCGTGGTGGCGCACCATGCCGACGATGTGGCGGTAATGTACGCCGGCCGCATTGTGGAAGCTGCGCCTGTGCGCGAACTCTTTGCCCAGCCGCGTCACCCCTACACGCAAGGCCTGCTGGCCTGCCTGCCCGCGCAGCAGCGCAAGCGCGAACTCGCCACCGGCCAGACCGGCGCCAAACGCCGCCTCTATGCCATTCGCGGCCAGGTCTCCAGCCCGCTGGCGCCGCCGCCGGGCTGCGCCTTTGAGCCGCGCTGCGATTTGGCGATACCGCCTTGCCGCGACGCTATGCCCGCCTTGCTGGCGGCAGGGCCCACCCGCGCCGCGCGCTGCATTCGCGTGGAAGAAACCGCAACCGCCACGGTGGAGACCGCATGAGCGCGCCATTACCTTTGATTGAAGTCAAAAACCTCCAGCGTTATTTCGGCGCTTCGAACAAACCCGTGCGCGCGGTCGACGACGTCTCCTTCAGCATCCAGCCCGGCGAAACGCTGGGCCTGGTCGGCGAATCCGGCTCGGGCAAAAGCACCATCGGCCGCACCCTGCTGCGCCTGATTGAGGCGACCTCAGGCCAGGTGCTGTACCGCGGTGAAGACCTGGGCACGGCCTCCAGCAGCCGCATGCGCGCACTGCGCAGCAAGCTGCAGATGATTTTTCAGGACCCGTATGCCAGCCTGAACCCCAAGATGCGCGTGAAAGACATTCTGGGTGAAGCGTTGCAGGTGCACGGCCTGGCCAAGGGCAAAGAGGCGCGTGACGCACGCATCGCCGAGCTGCTTGAGCTGGTCGGCCTGCGCGCCGAGCATGCCGCGCGCTACCCGCACGAGTTTTCCGGCGGCCAGCGCCAGCGTATCGGCGTGGCCCGCGCCCTGGCCGTCGAGCCCGAGTTCATCGTGGCCGACGAGCCGCTGTCGGCGCTCGACGTGTCCATCCAGGCGCAGGTGGTCAACCTGCTGTGCGACCTGCGTGATCGCCTGTCATTGACCATGCTGTTCATCTCGCACGACCTTGATGTGGTGGAGTATTTATGCGACCGCGTGGTCGTGCTCTACCTGGGCCGCGTGATGGAAGTCGCGCCCACCGCCGAGCTGTTTGCCCAACCGCTGCATCCTTACACCCAGGCCCTGCTGGCGGCTTCCCCCAAGCCTGACCCGGAGCACAAGAGCGAGCGCATCGCGCTCAAGGGCGACATCCCCAGCCCCGTCAACCCGCCTTCGGGTTGCGTGTTTCGCACCCGCTGCCCGCATGCCATCGAAGCTTGCTCTGCCACCCGCCCCGAGTTGCGCGACATGGGCCAGGGTCGCTTCAAGGCCTGTATACGTGACGACATCGCCGTCGCCCCCGCGCTGATGGCCGCCTGATAATCCAGATTCAATACATGACCACCTTACAAGACCTTCTCGACCCGCAGATCGACCGCAGCTTCAAGGGCTTTCCGCATAACAGTGCCCCGGTGCGCCGCTCTGACATGGGCAAGCAGGGCTGGAACGTGCTCAGGGGCGATCTGCCGCTGCCGCTGGCCATCGTCAAGCAGTCGGCCATGAAGCACAACCTCGGCTGGATGCAGCGCTTTGCCAAAGGGCAGGGCGTAGACATGGCGCCGCACGGCAAGACGACCATGTCGCCGCAATTGCTGCAGCGCCAGCTCGACGAAGGCGCCTGGGGCCTGACCTTTGCCACGGTTGCGCAGATGCGTGCCGGCATCACCGCCGGCGCCAAACGCCTCATCATTGCCAACCAGGTGGTCAATGCCGTCGACTTGTCCGGCATCCAGGGCATGCTGCGCGAGTACCCGGGTTTGCGCATCGTCTTTCTCGTAGATTCACTCGCACAGCTTGCGTTGATCGAAGCTTGGTCGAAAGCAAATGCTGCATCAGCGATTTCGGCTTTTGAAGTGTTGATGGAAATCGGCGTCATGGGCGCGCGCACCGGTGTGCGCACCGATGCCGATGCGATGACCCTGGCCGCCGCCATTCACGCCAGCCCGGCCTGCCGCCTGGTGGGCATCGAAACCTATGAAGGGCAGGGCGCCACCGGCAACTCTGACAACGACAAAGCGTACGCCGACACGCTGATGCAGCGCGTCTGCGGCATTGCACTCGCCTGCGACCAGCAAGGCTTTTTCGACAGCGACGAAGTGCTGATGACGGCCGGCGGCTCGGGCATCTTTGACCTGGTGAGCGGCTGGCTCACCCCCAAACTTTCCAGACCGGTGCGCGGCCTGCTGCGTTCGGGCTGCTATGTCACGCATGACCATGGCAACTACAAGCGCCTGGTCGGCTCGGTCAACACCCGCCTGCACGACACCAACGGCCTGAAACCCGCGATCGAAGTCTGGGCCACGGTGCAGTCCTGCCCCGAGCCTGGCCTGGCCATATTGGCCGTCGGCCGGCGCGACCTGTCCTATGACCTGGAAATGCCCATTCCGCTGTCTTCCGTCAACGCACCCGGCGCCGCGCCCGCGGCCGTGCCCGCCGACTGGAAGATCACCGCACTGAACGACCAGCACGCCTACCTGCGCGGCGAAGGCCCTGCGCATGCGGCGCTCAAGGTCGGCGACTTGGTGGCGCTGGGCATTTCCCACCCTTGCACCACCTTCGACAAATGGCGCTGGATGCCGGTGGTCGATGACAACTACAAAGTATGTGATGCCCTCGTCACCTGTTTTTAAGCGGATCGATTTGTTTGACTTGTTTGTAACAGGCCCTAAGCACTCATGACCTCTCAAGTTCTTGCCAAAATTGCCGACACCATCGCCAGCGCGCCCACCTCGCGGCGCAGCGTGCTGGAGTTGATCCTGCAAGACCCCCAGCGCGTGCTGGACGAAAGTTTTGAGCAACTGGCGCAGCGCGCGGGCAGCTCGGTGCCCACCATCATGCGCACCTGCCGCGACCTCGGTTACCCCGGACTGCGTGAGTTCAAGCTGGCGCTGGCGCAGGAAATGGCCGTCAGCGGTTCCCCGCTGCACCGCCGCGTGCAGCTGCATGACAACACCGAAGAGGTCATTTCCAAAGTCATCAAAGGCGCCGCCACGGCTGTGAGCGGCGTGCAGACGCAGCTCAGTGTGAAGGCGGTGGAAGCCGCGGCCAACGCCATCGCGCGCGCTACCCGCATTGATTGCTACAGCGTCGGCGTTACTTCCAGCTTTATGGCGTCCGACATGCAGGCGCGGCTCTTCAGGCTGGGCCTGGTGTCGAATGCCTACCTGGACATTCACCTGCAATTGGTCTCGGCCGCCACCATCAGCCCGCAGGGCGTGGTGTTTGCGATTTCGCACGTCGGCGGCATGCCCTCGCTGCTGGAGGCGGTTGAGGTCGCGCAGTCACAAGGCGCGACCGTGATCGCTCTGACCCAGCAGGGCACCGAGCTCGCCAAGCGGGCCGACATTGTGCTGGGCATCCATGTGCCCGACGATCCCGTGATGCATGTAGGCACCGAGGCCTATCTTGTGCACCTGACCGTGATTGAAATCCTGACGGTGCTGGTGGCCCAGCGCCTGGGCGACCGGGCTGTGAAGCGCCTGGGCGGTGTGCGCGACGTGCTCAGCACGCGCGGCGTCGATATGCGCCACTATCCGAAACTTGATTGGGACACCGTGACGGCCGTGAACGAAAGCAAGATCAAATGACGCGTGCGACCCTGCTGGAAAACGGGCTGGTGATTGACGGAACGGGCAATGCCGGAGTGACCGGTGATGTGCTGCTGGTGGGCGACCTCATTGCAGCCGTGGGGCAAGGCCTGTGGGGCCAGCTTCCAGACGGGCTGGCGCAAAGCGATGTGACGCGCGTGGACTGCACGGGCCTGGCCATCACGCCTGGCTTTGTGGATGTGCACACGCACGACGACGCCATCGTGCTCAATCACCCCGAGATGCTGCCCAAGGTGTCGCAAGGCATTACCACCGTGGTGACGGGCAACTGCGGCATTTCGCTGGCACCCTTTGTCGTGAAGCAACCCGAGCCGCCGCTGAATTTGCTGGGCGCCGATTCCTTCCGCTTTGATTCTGTCGATGCTTATGAGCGTGCGGTCATTGCCGCGCAGCCCGCCGTCAATGTCGCGGTGCTGATCGGCCACACCACCTTGCGCTTTGCGTGTATGGATGACCTGACCCGCGCAGCCACGCCGACGGAAGTCGACGCCATGTGCGCGCTGCTTGAACAATGTATGGAAGGCGGCGCGGCGGGCATGTCTTCAGGCCTGTTTTATGAGCCCGCCTTTGCCGCGCCCGCCGAAGAGGTGGTGCGCCTGGCCCGCGTCGTGTCGCGCTTTGGCGGCGTCTACACCACGCACCTGCGCGACGAGATGGCCAACATCATGGAAGCCCTGCATGAAGCCGGCGACTCCGCCTTTAGCGCCGGCGTGCCGCTCATCGTGTCGCACCACAAATGCGCCGGGCCTGCCAATTGGGGCCGCACAAAACAAACGCTGCCGCTGATCGAATCGCTGGCCGCGCGCCAGCCCGTGGCCATGGACGTCTACCCCTACGTCGCCGGCTCCACCGTGCTGCGCGAAGACCTGGTCGACGGGGTGATCGACATCCTGGTGAGCTGGTCCACCCCGCACCCCGAGATGACAGGCCGCACCCTGGCCTCCATCGCCGATGAATGGGGCGTAGAGCAAAAAGAAGCCTGCCGCCGCCTGCAGCCGGGCGGCGCCTGCTACTTCCAGATGCACGAAGACGACGTCAAACGCGTCATCGCGCACCCGCTGACCATGATCGGCTCCGACGGCCTGCCGCACGACCAGCATCCACACCCGCGTCTGTGGGGCGCCTTCCCGCGCGTGCTGGCGCGCTACTGGCGCGAGCAAAAACTCTTCTCGCTAGAAACGGCTATCTACAAAATGACCGGAATGTCGGCCCGCAACTTCCGCTTGCATCAGCGCGGCCAGCTGCAGCCCGGCTGGCATGCCGACGTGGTGGTGCTGGACCCGGCCCGCGTGCGCGACACGGCGACGTACGAAGACCCGATTGCGCTGTCGGAAGGCATCGAGAAGGTGTTTGTGAATGGTGCGCTGGCGTATGTGGCTGGTAAGGCCGATGCGGCGAACGCCACGGTGCAGGCGCGCGCTGGGCGATTGTTGAAACGGCACACGGCGCAGGGCTGATACACGCTTCCAGTTCCCTTTCCCGCGTCCAGTTCCCTCTCCCTCTGGGAGAGGGCTAGGGGGAGGGCCGGCGGCCGTCGATAACCCTCGTCCAAACATAGGCTGCCAGCCTCACCCCGCCCTCTCCCAGGGGGAGAGGACGTAAGAAGGGTGGCCGGGGCTTCATCAGTCCAGCGAATCCACCGTATCCGGATCCGGCCCATCCCCAATGGCCTCCCGCGTCTGCGCCGCCTGATCCTTGAGCCAATTGCAAAACGCGAGCACTTCGGGCCGGGCCACGTTGCGGGGTCCGATGATCAGCCAGTAAGCCATGGGCGACTCCATGCGCATCTGCGGCAAGGGCTCCACCAGGTCGCCTGAGGCCAGGCTTTCGGCAATCAGCGGCAGCCGCGCCAGCACCACGCCCTGGCCTGTCAGCGTGGCCTGCACCATCTGGTAGGCGTAATTGAAGTACAGCCAGCGCTTGGCTTCCAGCTTGGGGCTGGCGTGCAGTTCAAGCCAGCGGCGCCACGTTAACCACTCCAGGTGCGTCTGGTGGGCGTCGCCCGCCTCTATCAAGGTGAACTGCGCCAGGTCGTCGGGTTTTTTCAGACGCGGCCCGCTTTTGAGCAGCCAGGGGCTGATCACCGGCGTGATCTGTTCGCCGAAAAGGCGTATGGCGCCTGGCGGCATGTGGCTGGCCGGGGCATAGCGCAGGGCCAGGTCCAGGTCGGAAATGTCCAGGTCCACCGCCACGTCTGAGGCATCAATCCGGATGTCGATATCGGGGTTGTCGCGCTGAAAGCCCTCCAGCCGCGGAATCAGCCACATCGAGGCAAACGAGGCAAAGGTGGTGAGCGACACGCTCTTGCGTCCGGCGGTCTGGCGTATCTGCCGCACGGCGTTGTCAATGCGCTCCAGCGAGGGCGTGACGGCCCGCAGCAGGATGCCGCCGGCGGTGGTGAGCTCCACGGCGCGGGTGTGGCGGTGAAAGAGGCTCACGCCGACGTCTTCTTCCAGGCCCTGGATCTGGCGGCTCACGGCCGATTGCGTGAGGGCCAGTTCTTCCGATGCGGCTCGGAAGTTGAGGTGCCGGGCGACGGCTTCAAAAGCCCTTAACTGGCCCGCTGAAATGGGCCGGGAACGCAGGTGTGTTTGTGAATGGAGCATGACAGTGTGGGGGTGAAAACGCCCAATTAGGGCAATTCGGGCCTGATTGATTGATGCGATTATGGAATCAATAGCTTACCGCGATTTCATTGGACTGTGCAAGCCCGTGGCGAGATGATTCAACCCTCATCACTCACTTTGTGCCCTTTAGGAGAACCACCATGGACCACGCAACTCACCTCTCAGGAGATCGTTTCTTGCAACAGGCTTCAGACGCCACCAACGGCCACGTGGCCGGCCTGGCGGGCTTCTGGAAACTGGGCGCGGGCCGAGCGCTGACGCTGCGTGCCTCGCAGGCCGGTGTGTTGCGAATTGCGCATGGCCGGGTCTGGGCCACCTTCGACTTTGCCAGCCAGGACATCGAAGTCCGCGCCGGCGACCACTTCCTCGGCCGGGGCGAAAGCCTTTCGCTGCGGGCGGGTGAGTCGCTGGTGATGGAGTCCTTCAGCGCTGGTCACGCTGCTTCTGCCTACTTCAGCTGGGAGCCGGCAACGGCTTGCGCCGGAGTGACCGAGATGAAAGAGCCTTCCGGCTGGCGCGCCGGTGTCATGCAGCCCCTGGTTGACCTGCGCGCCGCCTTCGGCCTGGCCGCCGGTGCGCTGGGCCGCCTGGCCCGCGGGCTGGTGGTGGGTGCCGCCGCCGCGGTGGAAGCGGTATTGACGCCCCTCGCCCTGGTTTTCGTCACCGCCCGCGCCCGCCCTCACGTCACCGGCCACGACTTTGACGCCTACAGGGATGACCAGCGCCGGCATCCGCACAACTACAACGTGCTGGCCATGTCCAACCTGGTCTAAACGCAGATCGCCAACAGTTTTACTCCGGAGAAAGCCGTTAACCCGCAGTCGCAAGGCTGCGGGTTTTTTTATGCACGGCTGGTGCGGGGCTTTGGTGTTTTGGCCGTCTTTGCCGGTTTGACGGCTTTGGCCTTTGCTTTGACCGTCTTTGCCGCCTTCGGCATCTTGGCCGTTTTGGCCGCCGGCGCCTTTGGCGTTTTCGGCTTCTTCACCTTGGGCGCCGTGGCCGCTTTGGCCGCACGGGCCCTCAGCGCGCACTCCAGCGCCACGCGCGCCCACGGCAGCATCACGGCGGGTGATTCCATCGCTTCTTCAGGCGCCGCGTAGTAACTGAGGCTGTGCGGTGCCGTGACGCCATTGCGGGTCATCTCATAGGTGAAGCGTTCGCAGCCCTGGGCTTCATACAGGCCGCGCGTTTCCGCGTCGGCTTTCAGCCACAGCTTGTCGCCGCCGCCCAGGTCGGCCACCAGGGCCAGCGTCAGGCCCGAGGTGCTGATGCCGTAGCCGCCAAACATGCGTTTGGCCGTGCACGGCCCCACGCCTGAGAGCAACTCGCAGCAGTACATCGCAAAATCGTTGTCAGGTGAGGCCATGGCGTAACGATAGCAAATGCGCATCAAACCTGCGGCTGCGGGCCTTTGCCCGCGATAATTTGCGGATGCCCCCTGTTTCGACGACCCAAGCGCCTGTTGCCTCCGATGCTCCCTCGGCCCCATTCCCCGTGCGAGTGGTGGTCATGGGCGTGGCCGGCTGTGGCAAGTCGGCGGTCGGGCGCCTGGTGGCTGACCAGCTGGGGCTGCCGCTGATTGAAGGCGATGACTTTCATCCGCCCGGCAACATCCTCAAGATGCAGCAAGGCATCCCCCTGACTGACGAAGACCGGGCCGACTGGCTGCGGCAACTGGGCGCTGAACTGGCGCGCCACCCGGGCGGCGTGGTGCTGACCTGCTCGGCCCTCAAGGCGGGCTACCGCGACAGCCTGCGCGAGGCCGCGCACGGCCTCAAATTTGTGCACCTCGCCATCAGCCAGGCGGAGTCCCTGCGCCGCGTGGGCCAGCGGGCCGACCACTTCTATCCGCCCAGCCTGGTGGCCAGCCAGTTTGAGGCCCTGCAAGACCCGTCGGCCGAACCGGGCGTGCTGACGCTGGAGGGCGACGCGCCGCTGGAGGTCCTGGCGCAACGCGCGGCCGCCTGGCTGAGTGATGCCGTCGCCAGGTCATAACCAAAGCGGCCCGGTGCTTGGTTTATGCGTGAAATCGGCCTCTAGCCCAATAGTGGCATAGACAAGTAGCTATTAAATTAATAGCAACCGCCTTTTCTTCCCCCTGATCCGGGGGCACGTTTCAGGCGCTTGCCGCCTTCATCTTTTCAATCACCAGGTCGTGCAGGGCCTGCGCAGCCGCCGACAGGCTGCCTTCCTGCCGGCGCACCAGATAAATCTTGCGTGTCAGGCCGGTGGTGGCCAGAGGTCGGGTGACCAGGGTTTTGCGCTCAAAGTGAAACAAGGTCAGCGCGGGCACCACGCTGATGCCGAGCCCGGCCTCGACCATGCCGGCCGCGGTGGCCAGCTGGTCGACCTCGAGCACGGTATTGGCCTGCAGTGGGTGCAGCGCCGCCTCTAGCGCCTGCCGCACGCTGCTGTTGCGCGACATGTGGATGAAAGGGTAGGGCGCCAGTTTTTTGAGCGTGGGCGACGACTCCGCCGCCAGCGGGTGGTCTTTGCGGCACACCAGGTAAAACCTGTCAGTGCAGACCAGCCGGGTGCTCAGGCCCGCCTGGCTGGTGCCGGTAGAGGCCAGGGCAAAGTCGGCCTTGCCACTGCGCACCAGGTCAACGCAGGCATCTGACAGCAGGTCGCTGAGGTTCAGCTCGATGCCGGGCCAGGCCTTCCTGAATTCGGCAAACACCGCGGGCAGCCAGCCCGCCGCCAGCGAAGGCAGTGCCGCGATGTGCACCCGGCCCTTGCGGCGCTCCACATGGTCGTTCAGGTCGCTGAGGGCGGCGCCGAAATCACCCACCAGCCGGCGTGCCGAGGAGGCGAAGAGGCGCCCCTCCGCTGTCAGCTCCACGCTGCGCGTGTCGCGGTCAAAGAGGCGCGTGTTGAGCTCGCCCTCCAGAGTGCGGATCAGCGCGCTGAAAGCCGGCTGCGACAGGTGGCAGGTGGCCGCGGCCTGCGTGAAGCTGCGCTGGTCGGCCAGGGCCAGAAAGGCGCGCAGCTGCCGCAGGGAAAGGTTGGGTTGGGCCATTTATTTGTAATTCAGATCAATGGATAAGAAGTTTCAATTTTACAAATAAATGCGCAGGGCCTAAATTCAGGGTTCTCTCTTACTGCCCGCCATGGCTGAATCCACCTCTTCACCTCTTTTGATCGGCTGCGCCGCCGGCTTCTCCGGCGACCGGGTCGACGCCGCCGGGCCGGTGGTGGACACGCTGATCGCGCGGGGCGGGCCGGCCTTCCTGATTTTTGAAACCCTGGCCGAACGCACGCTGGCGCTGGCGCAGCTGCGCCGCCGGGCCGACCCGCAAGCGGGTTTCGAGCCCCTGCTGGACGACATGCTGCGGCCGGTGCTGGCGCGCTGCCTGGCGCACAACATCCGCATCGTGAGCAACTTCGGCGCCGCCAATCCGCTGGCGGCGGCGCGGCACATCCAGGCCATGGCCGCCGGCATGGGCTTGCCCGCGCCACGCATCGCCGTGGTGGCGGGCGATGATTTATCAGGCGCGCAGCACGACTCGCTGCTGCGCGAACAACTGGGCGATGCGATGGACACCATTCGCAAAGTAAGCGCCAACGCCTACATAGGCGCCGAAGCCATCGCCGCCGCGCTCGACGCTGGCGCGCAAATCGTGGTGGCCGGGCGTGTGGCAGATCCTTCGCTCACGGTGGGGCCGGCGATGTCGCATTTCGGCTGGCGCACCGACGACTGGGACCGGCTGGCGCGCGCGACCATGGCCGGCCATCTGCTGGAATGCGGCGCCCAGGTCTGCGGCGGCTATTTCGCCGACCCGGGCTACAAGGACGTGCCGGACCTGCACGCCGTGGGCTACCCGATCGCGGAAATCGACCGCGACGGCCATTGCGTCATCGGCAAGGCGGCGGGAACAGGCGGCGCTGTGACCTTGGCCAGCGTCAAGGAGCAGCTGCTGTATGAAGTCCACGATCCGGCTGCTTACCTCACGCCCGACGTGGTGGCCGACATCAGCGCCGCGCAGCTTGCCGTGGCCGGCCCTGACCGGGTGGCCTTGACTGGCGTGCGCGGCCATGCCCGGCCCGCCAGCCTCAAGGTCAATGTTTGCCATGAGAGCGGATGGCTGGCCGAAGGGGAGATTTCTTATGCCGGGCCCCGCGCCGAAGCGCGCGCCCGCCTGGCCGCCGACGTGCTGCGCCGGAGGCTGCCTGATTTGGTGCTGCGTGTGGACCTTATCGGCGTGCAGAGTGTGATGGGCGACGATGCGGGCCGGCTGCTGGCCGCGATGCCTGCCGGCGATGCGCGCGATGTGCGCCTGCGCGTCGCCGCCACCCATGCCGACCGTGCGCAGGCCGAGCGCCTGGCCAGAGAGGTCACCGCGCTGTATTGCTGCGGCCCGGCCGGCGGCGGCGGTGTGCGCACCACGCTTACGCCGCGGCTGGGCACACTGTCTTGCCTGGTGCCGCGTGAAGCGGTGCCGCTTCACTTTGAGATGCTCGACGCCTTGCAGGTGGCTGCATGAGCGATTCACGTATTACCGTTCCGCTGTACCGCGCCGCCCACGGCCGCACCGGCGACAAAGGCAATCGTTCCAACATCAGCGTGATCGCCTGGCACCCCGATCTTTACCCGGTGTTGCTGGCGCAAGTGACCGAGGCCGCGGTGGCGCAGCATTTCGCGCACCGCCGGCCTGCGCGTGTGCAGCGCTTTGAACTGCCGGGGCTGGCCGCGCTCAATTTTGTGCTGGACGAGGTGCTGGACGGCGGCGTCAACGACGCGCTGAACCTGGACGCCCATGGCAAGGCGCTGTCGTTCTGGCTGCTCGATTTGCCGGTCACCGTGCCGGCCGCGATGGCGCCTTTGCTGGCAGGCCCGGCGCTGGCCGATGCCGACTGGTTTTTCAATTAAAAAAGGAGACAACATGACCCCCTCAACCACGCGCTTCACACGCTCCCGTATCCGCCCCCTGCTGTTCGCCGCCGCGGCCCTTTGCGGCCTGGCGCAGGCCCAGGGCTTTCCCGACAAGCCCATTACCTTTGTCGTGCCCTTTGCGGCTGGCAGCGCCACCGACCAGCTGGCGCGCGCCATCGGCCAGGCGGTCACCAACGACAGCAAAGTCAGCGTGGTGGTCGACAACAAGCCCGGCGCCAACAGCTTTATCGGCGCCCAGACGGCGGCCAAGGCCAAGCCCGACGGCTACACCGTCTTCATCACCACCAACACCACACAATCCGCCAACGAGCACCTCTTCAAGAAACTGCCCTATGACCCCGTGAAAGACTTCGCGCCACTCACGGCGTTGGGGCGCGGCGGGCAGATCATGGTGGTCAACCCCGCGCTGGGCGTCAACAGTGTCAGCGACTTCATCAAGCTGGCCAAATCCAAACCGGGCAAGCTGTCCTTCGGCAGCGGCAGCTCTTCCAGCCGTGTGGCGGGCGAGCAGTTCAAGCAGATGACGGGCACCTACATCCTGAACATCCCGTACAAGAGCAACCCACCCGCCGTGACCGACCTGCTGGGCGGGCAGATCGACATGATGATCACCGACATGACCACCGGCCTGCCGCAGGTCAAGGCCGGCAAGCTCAAGGCGCTGGGTGTGTCGACCCGCCAGCGCTCACCGCTGGCGCCCGATGTGCCGACCATTGCCGAGGCCGGCGTGAAGGGCTACGAGATGACCTACTGGTTTGCCGCCTATGCGCCTGCCGGCACGCCCGCCGACATCGTGGCCAAACTGGCCGACATGCTGGCCCGCGCCGCGCGCAGCCCGTCGGCTGCGCCGTTCTACCAGACCAGCGGCACCGAGATTTTTGTCAGCAACCCCGAAGAGCTTCGCAAGTTCCAGGCGGAGGAAACCCTCAAATGGGGAAAGATCATCAAGGCGGCCGGCATAGAGCCTGAGTAAGCAGCAGCATCCTCTACCTGGAGTTGTGAATGAAATCGGCCTCTAGCCCAGGTAGTACCTGGGCTATGCGCTACTAAATTGATAGTGAGGCTTGCCCTGGCAGGGAACTGCCGGGCTCTACGGTTCAACAATCCGTAACGAATTACGTTTAAGTAAAATGCAATGGACGCTGCCGGCGGCCTGCCCGCAGCCTGACAACAACAGGAAGCCCCATGTCCAAAGCATTTGCCTCGCAGTCCGACCTGACCGACAAGACCATCACTTTTGAGCAGCTCAGCGCGCACTGCTGGGCCTACACCGCAGAGGGCGACCCGAATTCCGGCGTCATCATCGGCGACAAATTCATCATGGTGAGCGACGCCACGGCCACCCCCGCCATGGCGCAGGACCTGATCGCCCGCATCCGCACCGTGAGCGACAAACCCATCAAGTACGTGCTGCTGACGCACTACCACGCGGTGCGCGTGCTGGGCGCCAGCGCCTATGTGGCCGAGGGCGCGACCGAAGTCATCGCCAGCCGGGGCACCTATGAGCTCATCGTGGAGCGCGGCACGCAAGACATGCAAAGCGAGATGGAGCGATTTCCGCGCCTTTTTCGCAACGCCGAAAGCGTGCCCGGCCTGACCTGGCCGACCCTGGTGATTGACGGCGGCAACCCGGTGAAGGGCGAAGTGCCCGGCAAGCTGGTGCTGGATCTGGGCGGCGTGAAAGTGCAGGTCTGGCACCCGGGTCCCGGCCATACGCGCGGCGACACCATCGCCTGGGTTGAAGAAGAAAAAGTGCTGTTCTCAGGCGACCTGGTGGAGTACGAGGCCGGCGTCTACACCGGCGACGCCCAGCTGGAAGAATGGCCCGCCACACTGGAAGCCCTGCGCGCGCTGAAAGCCGAGGCCATCGTGCCCGGCCGCGGCGAGGCTATGAAGGGCGCGGCCAATGTCAACAAGGCGCTGGACTATACAAAGCGCTGGGTCGAAACGCTGTTCAAGGCCGGCAAGGAAGCCGCCGCCGCCGGCATGGACCTCAAGGCCGCGATGGACCACACCCGCAAAAGCATGGACCCGGTTTTCGGCCACGTGTTTATTTACGAGCACTGCCTGCCCTTTGACGTGAGCCGCGCCTTTGACGAGGCCAGCGGCATCAAGAACCCACGCATCTGGACGGCCGAGCGGGACAAAGAGATGTGGGCCGCCCTGCAGGGCTGAGGAACCAATCAAGAATTCCTGCTGACGTTAGGCGCCTTGTCTTCAATCTGCGCAAATCTGTGTAATCTGCGGATAAATTCTTTTATCCACAGACATCCGTGCTCAGGCGTCCAGGTCCAGCTTGGCCAGCAGTCCGGTGAAAGCATCCAGAGCGGCCTGCCCGTCCAGCTGCTCCATGCGGCCCAGCACGTCATCGTCCTCCACCATGCAATAACCCAGGCTGAAGTTCCGGAACCGCCGCAGGGCCAGTTCGCCGTGGTGCAGGATTTGCATATTGATATGGCGGGTGTCCTGCCGGATGCGCTCCAGCAGGGCCAGCACCTGCTTTTGCCCGCCTTCAAGCTGCTGGCAAAAACGCATGCCGTCAAAAACCAGCAAGCCGGTAATGCCGCGCTCTGTGTTGGCCAGGCGGGCTTTGGCGGCGATATCGCCGACCACGCTCAGCGGTGCTTCAGGCGCCAGGGTGCTGACGTAAAGAATTTCATACAGGGTGGTGCTTATTTTTGTCATTACGGCCCAATGTAGCCGGGCGGAGCCAGTGTCACAATGTCAAAAGACACAGGAAAATGCACCTAAGATTGGCTTTCCATGAGCATTCCAACGCCAACTTCAGCCATCTGCCCGCCACACTGCGCCGCCTGCGGTTTGCGCAAGACGGGCGCCTTCATGCCGGTGAAGGCAGAAGAGCTCCAATTCATCGAAGCCTTTCGTACGGGCACCTCGCAGGTCACAGCCGGCACCACCATCCTGTATGAACAAAAGCCCAACGGCAAACTCTTCACGCTGTACTCAGGCTGGGCCTTCCGCTACAAAACTTTGAGCGATGGCCGGCGGCAAATTCTCAATTTCCTGCTGCCGGGCGACTTCATCGGCTTGCAGCAGAAGTTTGCCGACGGCGCCATGCATGGCATCGAGGCCGTGACAGATGTGAGCCTGTGCGTATTTCCGCGAGAAGGGTTGTGGGAATTGTTTCGCAACCACCCCAGCCTCGGGTACGACATCACCTGGATGGGCGCGCGCGAAGAAGGCATGGTGGACGACCATCTGCTCACTGCCGGGCGGCGCAACGCCACCGAGCGCGTGGCCATGCTGCTGATGCACCTCTTTCGCCGGCTGGAGCGGGTGGGCATGGCGGAGGGCGGTAGGATTGAATTTCCCATTAACCAGCAACACATTGCCGATGCGCTGGGGCTGTCGCTGGTGCATACCAACAAGACCCTGCGGCGCCTGCGCCAGCTGGGCCTGCACGAGATCGAAAACGGCAAATTGCGGCTGCTCAATACCCGTGCGCTGGAGCGCATTGCCGACTTTTACGACACGCCGCCGCCGCAGGTCCCCCTGTTGTAACAAGCGTGTAGGCAGGCGCTGACACCGAGCGCCCGGGGCGGATGACAGCGCGGCGCCCGGCCGGCCTTTAAGGTCTTTTTCTTGCCCCGGATTTTCGCCGTTCATTCGATGAAGGGATGAAAACCCGTGACTGGAATACATCCTCAAAAAGCCCCCAGGAGACCTCCCATGGACACCGCCAACCGCTCGCGGCTGCAGCAGCAACCCCGCCGTTTTAGTGACCGCCAGCAACAGCAAAGCAGCGGGTCGCGGGAATTCCAGCCGCGCAAATCACGGTCCTCTGATCGCTCTGACCGCCCCGCGGGCCAGATGGGCGAAGGCAGCTACGAAGCCACCCGCGACTACGAGGACAACATGAAGGATGTGCAGGCGGCGGAACTGAAAAAGGCCGAGGAAGAGGGCATGTCGCATTCCAGGGCGCCGGGCCAATGACAGCCGGCTACGCTGGCATCAGGATTTCTGCAGGTGCAGGATTCTGAAGTCTTGCTCGTACCGCAAAATCGTTTCTACAGCCTTGGCTCTTTGGGCCGGCGTGGTGCTGTTGTGCAGTTCGGCAAAGCTGGTGCAGCCGTCCTGCGTCAATTTTTCCATGTAGTCGCGGTAAGCGGGATCGGGAGAGTTGAGTGTCCGCTCGAACAGGTCTTTGATGGCCGCCTGTGTTTTCTCCGGTGTGCTTTGGCCCGCCACCAAAGGACGCAGGGTTTGCAAGGCGTCCTGCTGGCGCCGCAGTTTCTCTGCATAAGACACCGGCGCGCTGAAATGCGATGTGTCTATCCTGTGGCCGATCACGGCGAGTTGCTTGTGGTCCAGGCTGCCGTAAAGCATTTCGGCGCGTTTGACCGCCTCCTTGTAGCGCTTGTCGCGCCGTTTCTTCGGGGTGGTGTCCAGGAAGTCTTCGCGGTACTCGGCATTGCCCTTGGCAAAGCGGCGTTCAAGATTCACCAGCTGGTCTGCATTGAGTGTTCCGGCAAGGGTCGCTGTGGCAGGCTCGGCGCGGCTGGTGACCGCGATCAGCTTGCCGCGCACGTCGGCATACAGCGCACAGGCGCTTTCCGCATCCATGTCTGCCGTGACTTGCTGCCGGAATTTTTGCAGCGTCTCGATGTACGCGGGCAGCTGGGTCTGGCGGTGCCACGCCTGCAATTTGGCCAGGTCGGCCTTGACCTGCAGTGTTTGTGCGTCGGTGAAGTCGAAGTGGCCGTCCAGGTGCCAGTAGATCAGTTCGGGCGCCTGGTTGTAGGCGATTTTCATCACGCTGCAGCCTTGCAAAAACACGGCCAGCGCCAGGGCGCCCAGCACACCGATAATCCGTGTGCAGCGTCCCGCTGCCGCCGCGGCAGCCCGGGAACATGTCAACACTCCAGGATTCAGAGGAAATTTCATGGCAACCCCAATTGATGTCGTCATCATGGCCGCGGGCAAAGGCACGCGGATGAAGAGCAGCTTACCCAAAGTCCTGCACCGGCTGGGCGGGAAGGCTTTGCTCGCGCATGTCATCGAATGCGCCGCGTCCGTGTCGGCGCGCAAGGCAGTCGTCATCACCGGCCACGGCGCAGAAACCGTTGAAGCCGCCTGTCACGGTTTTACGCAAGCCGCCGCGAGTCCGGATTCAAAGCTGGACCTGAAGTTCGCACGGCAAGAGCCGCAGCTGGGCACCGGCCATGCTGTGCAGCAGGCGCTGCCCCTGTTGGCCGACGACGGCGTCACGCTGGTGCTGTCAGGCGATGTGCCGCTGACCCAGCCCGCCACGCTTGAGGCGCTGATTGCCCAGTGCGACGGCCAGCGCCTGGCGCTGCTGACCCTGACCATGGCCGACCCCACCGGCTACGGCCGCATCGTCCGCGCCGGCACCGAGGCTTCGGCCCAGGTGCGCGCCATCGTCGAGCACAAAGACGCCAGCGCCGCCCAGCGCGAGATCCGCGAGATCTACAGCGGCATCATGGCCGTGCCCACGCGGCTCTTGCGTGCCTGGCTGGCCCGGCTGGACAACAAGAACGCCCAAGGCGAGTACTACCTCACCGACATTGTGAAATTCGCCGTGGCCGACGGCGTGGCTGTGGTCGCCCACCAGATCACCGACGCCGCCCAGGTGGCCGGCGTCAACAGCCCGGTTCAACTGGCCGAGCTGGAGCGCGTGCACCAAAGCCGCGGCGCCGTGGCTTTGATGGAGCAAGGCGTGCGCCTGGCCGACCCGGCGCGGCTCGATGTGCGCGGTGCGCTCAGCTGCGGGCAGGATGTCGAGATCGACGTGAACTGCGTCTTTGAAGGCACGGTGACGTTGGGCAACGGCGTGCGCATAGGCGCGAACTGCGTGATTGCCAACTGCACCATCGCCGCCGGCGCGGTGATCCACCCCTTCACCCACATCGACGGCGAAAAGCTGGGCGTAGAGGTCGGCGAAGGCGCGCTGATCGGCCCGTTTGCCCGCCTGCGCCCCGGCGCGAAACTGGGCGCCGAAGTGCACATCGGCAACTTCGTCGAAGTCAAAAACGCCACCCTGGCCAAAGGCGCCAAAGCCAACCACCTGGCCTACCTGGGCGACGCCACCGTGGGCGAGCGCGTGAACTACGGCGCAGGCAGCATCACCGCCAACTACGACGGCGCCAACAAGCACCGCACAGTGATCGAAGCCGATGTGCACATCGGCAGCAACTGTGTGCTGGTGGCGCCTGTGACCATTGGTGCGGGTGGGACCGTTGGGGGCGGATCGACTATTACCAAGAGTACGCCTGCGGGTGCGCTGAGTGTGGCGCGGGGCAAGCAGGTTAGTTTGACTAATTGGAGTCGGCCTGTGAAGGGGAGTAAGGGGTAGTCCTCTTTTGAGCTGTTGTGGATTTTTAGGGCGTGCTCTTTGCTGAGGGCGGCTGGCCGGGAGTCGCCCGGCATGCGAGTAACTTTCTTTTGCTTCGCCAAAAGAAAGTCACCAAAGAAAAGGCGACCCTACTTGCTGCGT
>JAJKJM010000151.1 GCA_021153985.1 Polaromonas sp. | reverse complement strand
TGCTGGCCGGGGGTTGCCCGGCATGCAACTCACTTTTCTTTGCTTCGCCAAAGAAAAGTAAGCAAAAGAAAGGCGACCCTACTTGCTGCGTCCCCTGCGCTGCGCTCCGGGGCAACCTGCGGTGCTCGGCTCAGGCGGGGTCTCGCTAAACTCGCCTTCGGCTCAAACAACGCGATCCCTGATCCGCCTGAACCTGCGCTCCTCGGCGCATCCAGAAGGGCCAATCGGGAGCGGGGATTAAAGACAAATACCAAACCTCAATACAACAAGGACTCGCCATGGCGAGTCCTTGTTTGTTTTGGTCCTGCACCAGCAGGAGCGGCGAAAACCTCAGTCTTCCAATTCAGCTTTGGCCATCTCCACATCCAGCCGCTCCGTCGCATCCAGCGGCTTGCTGGCAGCAGCCTGCTCGTATAGCTTGGTAGCCTCTTTCATTTTCTTGTCGCCTTCCAGCATGACCATGCCGTTGGCGTATTCGATCATGCCGATGGCGGAGTTGGGGTGCAGCTTCAGGGCGTCTTTGTAGAGCGCCAAGCCGATGTCTTTTTTGGCGCCGTAGGTCATGCCGCCGATCAGGGAACCGACCTTGTCGATCACTTCGGCGTGAAAGGCCGCCAGTGCGATGTGTGCGTCGGCGTGTTTGGGTGACAGCTTGATGGCCTGCTCCAGCGCGTTCTTGACCTTGGTTCCCAGGCCTTGTGCGAGCGCCTTGGCGACGCTGATGCCCTGGCTGTAGCGGCCGAGGGCATAGGCCTGCCAGTACCAGGCGTTGGCGTTTTTCGGGTCATCCTTTTGCTGGGCTTCGGCGCGGGCCGCGACTTCCATGAAGAGGTCGAGCTTGTTTTTCTCTTTGGTTTCCAGGTAGGTGGCGTACATGCTGGCGGCCTTGTTGGCCACGGTGATGCCGTCGCCGCCGGCTTTGACGCCGGCATCAAAGGCCTTCTGGTACTCGCCGTTGTGAAACAGGATCCAGGCCTGCAGCACGTCCGTATCTTTGGGCAGGGGCTCGCAATCGCCCTGGTGCAGGCGGGCCCAGCTCTTTTTCAGGCTGGCGGCATCAAATGTGTAGTCGCCGGCATGGGGAAAGGCAGTCCATTTGGCCATTTTTGTTGTCTCCTAAATAAGAATTGTTGGTGTTGTTGATGATGGCGATGTGACGGATTTCAGGCCGGGTTGCTGTAAGCGCCTACCAAGGCCTGCAAATGAGCGCGCTGGCCCTGTTCCAGGTAAGGAATCAGCAGATTCAGCACATGGTGCGCCCCGCGCAGTAGCGCTGCCTGCGCATTGGCCGGCTCCAGCGCGTTGCGCGGGTCGCGCACGTACTCAAAGCTGAGCCAGTAGGTGAGCACCACCACCATGCTGGTGGCGGTAGCTTCGACTTCGCGTGAATCAATCGTCATGGCGCCGGCGCGGCTCATGCCGTCGAGCAGGCCCTTGACGGCGCGCGTCTTGTTTTTGAGCACCCACTGGAAATGTGTTTCCAGCCGGCGATTTTTGCTCAGCAGATCATTGAGGTCGCGGTACAGGAAGCGGTACTGCCAGATCAGCTCGAACAGCGTGTGCATGAAAAACCAGGCGTCTTCTACATCACGCACGCCGTCGCTGGCGTTGAGCAGCTCGCTGAGGGATTTTTCATAGCGGTCAAACAGCGAGTTGATGAGCTCGTCTTTGGCCGGGTAGTGGTAGTAGAGGTTGCCGGGGCTGATGCTGAGCTCGGCAGAGATCAGCGTGGTTGACACATTGGGCTCGCCAAAGCGGTTGAAGAGGTCCAGGGTGACCTCCAGGATCCGCTCTGCCGTGCGCCGCGGCGCTTTTTTCGCCATAAGTTGTCTACCTTGTTTTGCTCTTACTCTAACCCAGTGCCCAGGGGTGTGGCACTAGGGAAGTCCATCAATCAGCAGGGGCGTGGGGCTTTGTGCGATGACCCGACCCGCCTGGAGAACCTTTGGCTTAAGCGCCCGCAGAAGCCGGCACGGAATTGGCCTGCCTCGCCCGGCCTGCCATCTTCAGTGCGTGGCTCAAATCCTCCATCACGTCCTCCAGCGAGGCGATGGCGCGGCCCACACGCGTGGCGGTCGGCCGCTCACTCACCAGGTGCCGTTTGGAATCTTCCAGAATGGCCAGGTTCAGTGACACGCCGTGCCGCGCCAGCTTGGCCGACAGCGTGGTCTTGCGCGAACGCAGCATCTGCCGGGTCTTTTGGTAAGCGTGCTCGGCCAGCTCACGCCGCTGGCTGTAGCTGAAGGTGTTGGCCAAAAACATTTCGGCGTCGCGGTGGTCGGGCTCCAGCAGCACGATGTCGGTGTCCGGGTAGGCATGCTCGTAGTGCTTCATGCCCAGCTCGAGCCGCGAATGGATCATGGCGCGGAAGGTCTGGCTCATCACGGCGGGCAGACCGCCGTTCACGAGGCGCGGGATGGATTGCTTCTCTAGCGGCAGGCCGCGGCGCATGACCCGCTGGTCCATGGCCAGCTCGGGCGAACGCGTGGAATTAAACGGCACCAGCGGGTTCAGGCAGAACATCAGGTCGATGCCATCGTCCATCGCGACTCCGGCGTGCATGGTTTTCTTCAGCGCGCCATCGACGTAATAGTGATTGTCGATCTCGACCGGCGGAAAGAGGCCGGGCAGAGCGGAACTGGCCTGCACGGCTTTGGAAATGGGCACGTGGTCCCAGCCGGGGCGCCCGAAGGGGGCGGCGTCGCCGCTGTCGAGGTTGGTGGCGACCAGCGTGAGGCGCGTGCGGAGTTCGCGAAAATCGTTGGTGCGGCCGGGTTTGGAAAAGAGTTTTTCGAGCTGCGTGTGAACTTCGTCGTTGGCGAAGATGCCTGTGGGCAGGGCCGGCCCGAGCGCTTCCAGTGCGTTGACGACTGACTTGCGCCCGAAAGTGGCGCGCCACAGAGCCGATGCGGCCAGGCCCGGGAACATGATGCCGCGCCGCAGGAATTCGCCGTAAGCGGGCACCATCAGCCACGCCGGGTCGAAAACTTCAGAACTGGTGTCGCCGTTTTCAATGAAGGCTGCGCACAGTTCGCGCGGTGTCATGCCGTTCGCCAAGCCTGCAGCGATAAAGCCGCCCGCGGATACACCGACATAGTGATCAAGGTCGGTGAACGAGAGGCCTTGCAGGCTTTCATCGAGCGCGCACAACGCGCCGATTTCGTAAATGGCTCCCAACGGGCCACCGCCGGCAAGTGCCAACGCAATACGCGGCTGGTGCGGCGAGGGTTTGCTTTTGGAGCGCTTGGCTGGAGTCATGGCAAGAAAGTGTAGACGGCGGCCAGAGAGGAATTTGCTGCTTTGCAGCATTTACGGACAGGCAAAACAGTCACGCTCAATCGTAAAAAAAGGGACGGCAATGTCCCTTTTTTCCTCCTTGCGGCGATCAGGCCGACTTGCGTGCCGCAGGCCGTTTGGCGGCGGCTTTTTTGGCAGCGGGCTTGGCCGCGGTTTTGGCGGCTGGTTTGGCTGCGGGTGCCTTGCCGCTCATTTTTTGCACATTGCGATTGAGCTCGTCGATGCGGGCAATCAGGGCGTCCACGTCTTTGGCCGAAGGCACGCCGAGCTTGTTCAGGGCTTTGGCAACACGTTCCTCGAAGATGTTTTCCAGCTTGTCCCACTGGTGGCCTGCTTTGGACTGGATGTCGGTGGCCATGTTGGCCATCTTGTTGGTGGCCGTGGAGATTTTTTCTTCGGCGACGGCCTGGGTCTTGCGCTGGATGGACAGGCCTTCCTTGACCAGGGTCTCAAACACTTTGCCGCCTTCTTCCTGTGCCTTGGAGAAGGCGCCCAGGCCGGCCAGCCAGATTTGCTGGGCTGATTCCTTCACCGCGCCCGACAGCTGGGGGCCTGTCTTTTTGTCAGCGCTCATTTTTTGCAATTTCTTGACCATGGTGTACTCCAGACTGTGGGTGGTTGTGGATCGTTGCGCAATATACCGCGCGCATCGGAAAATAATAAGCCCTGCACGCGGCGGCGTTTAGGTGCCGCGTTCTAGAGCGTTAGAGACGTGGCTCTATGGAAAAGCGCTCTGCGGGCCGGTGAGCGCGGGTTTCTGCTGAATAGAGAGTCATGCGGTTTAAGCAAGAATCGCTTTTTGATTGGCAGTTCAGCGGAGAAAACACAACATGCATTATTTCGTCACCGGGGCCACAGGCTTCATCGGTAAACGCCTGGTCAAAAAACTTCTGGAACGAAAAGGCACGACCGTTCATTTTCTGATCCGCAAGGAGAGCGCCAGCAAGGTGGCGGCGCTGAGGGAATTTTGGGGCGTCAGCGCTACCCGCGCGGTGGCTGTGCATGGTGACCTCACCAGCAAAAAACTGGGCGTCAGCAGTGAAGACATCAAAAAGCTCAAGGGCCAGGTCGGGCATTTTTACCATCTGGCTGCCGTCTATGACCTGGGCGCCGACGAAGAAAGCCAGATCGCCGTCAACATCGAGGGCACGCGCAACACGGTCGAGTTTGCCAAGGCCATTGATGCCGGCCACTTTCACCATGTGAGCTCCATTGCCGCGGCGGGTCTCTATGAAGGCGTGTTCCGTGAAGACATGTTTGAGGAGGCCGAAAACTACGAGCACCCTTATTTCATGACCAAGCACGAGAGCGAAAAAATCGTGCGCAAGGAATGCAAGGTGCCGTGGACGGTGTTCCGCCCCGCCATGGTGGTGGGCGACAGCAAGACCGGCGAGATGGACAAGATCGACGGCCCCTACTATTTCTTCAAGCTGATCCAGCGCATGCGTCAGTTGCTGCCACCCTGGATGCCGGCTGTCGGGCTTGAGGGTGGCCGCATCAACATCGTGCCCGTCGATTTTGTGGTGGACGCGCTGGACCACATCAGCCACAAGACGGCGATTGCCAAGAAATGCTTCCACCTGGTGGATCCGGTGGGCTACCGCGTGGGCGACGTGCTGGACATCTTCAGCCGCGCGGCACATGCGCCCAAGATGAACCTCTTCGTGAATGCCGCTTTGCTCGGCTTCATTCCGAAAAGCGTCAAGAAGAGCCTGATGGCGCTGGCGCCGGTGCGGCGCGTGCGCAACGCGGTGCTGGCCGACCTGGGCCTACCCGAAGACATGCTGACCTTCGTCAACTATCCGACACGCTTTGACTGCCGCGACACCGTGGCCGCGCTCAAGGGCGCGAATATCGAGTGCCCCAACCTCAAGGATTACGCCTGGCGCTTGTGGGACTACTGGGAACGCCACCTGGACCCGGACCTGCATATCGACCGGTCGTTGCGGGGAACCGTCAATGGCAAGGTGGTGCTGGTGACCGGCGGCTCTTCCGGCATCGGCCTGGCTGCTGCGCATAAATTTGCAGAGGCGGGCGCCATCACCGTCATCTGCGGGCGCGACCAGGACAAGCTCGACGAAGCCTGCAAGGAAGCCAAGGCCAAGGGTTACCACTTCGTGGCCTACCCCGCCGACATCGCCGACATGGTTGACTGCGACCGTTTCCTTCAGCTGCTGATTGCCAACCACGGGGGTGTCGATTTCCTGATCAACAACGCCGGCCGCTCCATCCGGCGTGCGATCGAGGCCAGCTACGACCGCTTCCATGACTATGAGCGCACCATGCAACTCAACTACTTCGGCTGCCTGCGCGTGACCATGGGGCTGCTGCCCGGCATGGCGGCCAAGCGCAAAGGCCATGTGGTCAACATCAGCTCCATCGGCGTGCTGACCAATGCGCCGCGCTTTTCGGCCTATGTGGCCTCCAAGGCTGCCCTGGACGCCTGGACGCGCTGCGCTTCGAGCGAGTTTGCGGATGTGGGCATCAGCTTCACGACCATCAACATGCCGCTGGTGCGTACACCCATGATCGCGCCGACCAACCTGTACAACAACGTGCCGACACTGTCTCCCGAAGAGGCTGCCGACATGATCGCGCAGGCCTGCATCTTCAAGCCGGTGCGCGTGGCCACGCGCCTTGGCATTACCGGCCAGCTGATGCATGCCCTGGTGCCGCGCATCGCGCAGATTGCCATGAACACCAGCTTTCGCATGTTCCCGGATTCGTCTGCCGCCAAGGGTGAGAAGGCCGCAAAACCTCAGCTGTCCGCGGAAGCCGTGGCCATGCAGCAGATGATGCGCGGAATTCACTTCTAGCCAGGGCCGTTCCACCCCCGCCTCCCACCCTCTTACCGCGAGGCCAAGGGCATAATGTGAGCCGGTGCCACACTGCACCGGCACATTGGAAGGGTGAGCTCATGATTTTGGTTACGGGGGGAGCCGGGTTTATCGGCGCCAATTTTGTCCTTGACTGGCTGGCAGGCAATGACGAGCCGGTCATCAATCTGGACAAGCTCACCTATGCCGGCAATATGGAAACCCTGTCGCCCCTGAAGGGCGACCCACGGCATATTTTTGTCAAGGGCGACATCGGCAACAGCGCCCTGGTCGCGGAGCTGCTGGCCAGGCACAAGCCGCGTGCCGTGCTCCATTTCGCGGCGGAGTCGCATGTGGACCGCTCCATTGCGGATCCGGAGGAATTTATCCAGACCAATATCGTCGGCACTTTCCGCCTGCTGGAAGCCGTGCGCCAACACTGGGCCGGTCTGCCGGACGGCGAGAAGGCCGCGTTCCGCTTCCTGCAGGTTTCGACCGACGAGGTTTACGGTTCGCTCAAGCCCGCCGACCCGGCCTTCAGCGAAACCAACCGCTATGAGCCGAACAGCCCCTATTCGGCCAGCAAAGCGGCCAGCGACCACCTGACCCGGGCCTATCACCATACCTATGGCCTGCCGGTGCTCACCACCAATTGTTCCAACAATTACGGCCCTTACCACTTCCCGGAAAAACTGATCCCGCTGATGATTGTCAACGCCCTGGCCGGCAAGTCCCTGCCGGTCTACGGTGACGGCCAGCAAGTGCGCGACTGGCTGTATGTCAAAGATCATTGCAGCGGAATCCGCCGCGTGCTTGAGGCCGGGAAGCCCGGCGAGACCTACAACATCGGCGGCAACAACGAGAAACCCAATATCGACATCGTTCATGCGGTGTGCGCCCTGCTCGACGAATTGCGCCCGCGCGCCAGCGGCAGCTATCGTGAGCAAGTGACCTTCATCAAGGACAGGCCGGGCCATGATCGCCGTTATGCGATTGATGCGGGCAAGATGACGCAGGAGTTGGGATGGAAGCCCGCTGAAACATTTGAAACCGGTATCCGCAAAACCGTGCAGTGGTATCTGGACAACCCAGAATGGGTGACCCATGTGCAGAGCGGCGCTTACCGTGACTGGGTCGAGGCCCAGTACGCGGCGGCTGCGGCCTGAGCGCGCATGAAGATACTGCTTTTCGGCAAGAACGGACAGGTGGGCTGGGAGCTGCAGCGCAGCCTGGCGCCGCTCGGCGAGCTTGTAGCGCTTGATCGCCACAGCCAGGAGTTCTGCGGTGACCTCACCAATCTGGACGGCATCCGCGAGGCGGTGCGGCAGGTCCGACCTGACGTCATCGTCAATGCCGCCGCCTATACCGCTGTAGACAAAGCCGAAAGCGATACCGCTGCTGCGCATGCTGTCAATGCCGAAGCGCCGGGCGTGCTGGCCGAAGCGGCCAATGCCGCCGGTGCATGGCTGCTTCACTATTCGACGGATTACGTCTTTGACGGCAGCGGCAGCAAACCTTGGGAAGAGGCCGACCCGACCGGCCCGCTCAGTGTTTATGGGCGGACCAAGCTGGAGGGCGAGCAGCGCATCGCGGCCCGATGCGCCCAGTACCTGATTCTGCGCACCAGCTGGGTCTATGCGGCGCGGGGTGGCAACTTCGCCAAAACGATGCTGCGCCTGGCTGCCGAGCGCGAGCGCCTGACAGTCGTCAGCGACCAGTTCGGCGCGCCTACGGGGGCCGACCTGCTGGCCGACGTTACGGCCCACATGCTGTGCAGTGCGCTCGCGGAAGCGGCGGGCTCGGCGGGCGCTGCGGGCGTCTACCACGTGGCGGCCGCGGGCGAGACTTCATGGCACGGTTATGCGCGGTTTGTTCTCGACTGCGCTGCCAGGAGCGGCAGAACGCTCAAGGCCTCACCGGACGCCGTGGATCCTGTCGCCACATCGGCCTTTCCGACGCCGGCGGCGCGCCCGCATAATTCCCGCTTGAACACCGCTAAACTTCGCGGCGCTTTCGGCCTGCAGCTTCCCTCATGGGAGCAGGGCGTAGCCCGCATGCTGGCAGAAATTACCTGATCGCTCACATATGACTCAACGCAAAGGCATCATCCTGGCCGGCGGCTCCGGCACCCGCCTGCATCCGGCCACCTTGGCCATCAGCAAGCAACTGCTCCCGGTTTACGACAAACCGATGGTGTACTACCCGCTTAGTACGCTCATGATTGCGGGTATTCGCGACGTATTGATCATCAGCACGCCGCAGGATACGCCGCGATTCGAGCAGCTTTTGGGCGATGGATCACAGTGGGGCATGAACCTTCAATATGCCGTGCAGCCCAGTCCCGACGGACTGGCCCAAGCCTTCATCATCGGGGAAAAATTCCTGAACGGCGCGCCCAGCGCCCTGGTGCTGGGAGACAACATTTTTTACGGCCACGACTTGCACAGGCTGCTCAGTGAGGCGGATGCCGAGGCGTCGGGTGCGACGGTGTTTGCCTATCACGTGAAGGATCCGGAGCGCTACGGTGTCGTGGCGTTTGATGCTACCGGACGCGCACGCAGCATTGAAGAAAAACCGGTCGCACCCAAAAGCAATTACGCCGTCACGGGCCTGTATTTTTATGATGCCCAGGTCGTCGAGATCGCCAAGTCGATCAAGCCGAGCGCTCGCGGCGAGCTTGAAATCACCACGGTCAACCAGCGCTACCTGGAACAGGGCCAGTTGAAGGTGCAAATCATGCAGCGGGGCTACGCCTGGCTTGATACCGGCACCCACGACAGCTTGCTGGATGCAAGCCAGTTCATCGCGACGCTGGAGCATCGGCAGGGGCTCAAGATCGCCTGCCCGGAGGAAATCTCCTGGCGCAACGGATTCATTGACGATGCCCAGCTGCACAAGCTCGCCGAGCCGCTCGCAAAAAGCGGTTACGGCCAATACCTGCAAAACCTTTTGAAGGAGGCCGGCCGGTCATGAAAGTCACATCCACGCCGATCACCGACGTGCTCATCCTCGAGCCCCGGGTGTTCGGTGACCAGCGAGGCTTCTTCCTGGAGAGTTTCAACCAGCGCGCGTTCAACGCCGCGACCGGCACCGATTTCAGCTTTGTTCAGGACAATCACAGCCGGTCCGCAAAAAATGTGCTGCGCGGCCTGCACTACCAGCTAGGCCAGCCGCAGGGAAAACTGGTCCGTGTCGTGCGGGGCGCCGTCTTCGACGTCGCGGTCGATATCCGGCCCGCGTCGCCGACTTTCGGCAAATGGTTCGGCCTGGAGCTCAGCGAGGAGAATCATCGGCAGCTGTGGGTGCCGCCCGGCCTTGCGCACGGCTTTCTGGTGCTGACCGACAGTGCGGAATTTCTGTACAAAACCACCGACTACTATGCGCCCGAGCAGGAGCGCTGCATCGCCTGGGATGACCCCGTGCTGGCGATTGCCTGGCCGCTGGAAGGTGGCTCACCCCTGCTCTCGGGGAAGGACGCCGCGGGACTGAGCTTTAAAGAGGCGGTGTCCGCGTCCTAGACCGCAGGTTCCTGTTAAAGGCTTGCCAGGCCGACAAGGTCGCTTTCCTGGGTGTCAGGCGTAAACCCGCTGACGTGCTTGAGCAGCAATGCCCGCAAGGAAGCGGTATCGTTGGCTTTCACCGCCTGCTTGAGCAGTTCCAGGTCTCCGCGGAAATCTGCCCACGGTACGAACTCTTCGTGCGCCTTGAGGATGCGGGGATGAAGCGTCGCCACGGGGTTGTCGCCAATCAGCAGCTCTTCATACAATTTTTCGCCAGGGCGCAAACCGGTGACTTCGATGGCGATGTCGCCGTCGGGACGGTTTTCATCGCGCACCGTGAAGCCCGAGAGCTTCACCATGCGGCGGGCCAGATCGATGATGCGCACCGGTTGGCCCATGTCCAGGACATAGACCTCGCCGCCTTCGGCCATGGCACCCGCCTGCAGCACGAGCTGGGCGGCTTCGGGGATGGTCATGAAATAGCGCGTCACGTCGGCATGAGTCAATGTGATGGGGCCGCCGGCTTCAATCTGGCGCCGAAAGAGCGGCACGACGCTGCCGCTGCTGCCCAGGACGTTGCCGAAACGGACCATGGCAAAGCGCGTGAGGTTGTTGAGGGTAGGAGCCCCCGGGCCGAAACTCGGGGCCGGCGTTGCCGCGAGCGCCTGCAATACCATCTCCGCGAGACGTTTGCTGGCACCCATCACGTTGGTGGGCCGCACGGCTTTGTCGGTGGACACCAGCACGAAATGGTTGACGCCGGTTTCAATGGCGGCGCGCGCTGTGTTGAGTGTGCCCAGCACATTGTTGGCCACCCCTTCGGCGGGGTTGTGTTCGACAAGCGGAACATGCTTGTAGGCGGCCGCGTGATAGACGGTATGGGGCTGGTAGGCCCGGCAGATTTCCAGCATGCGGCCGTAGTCGCGGACATTGGCCAGCAAGGGGGCCAACTCCACGAAGGCACCCTCGTGCTCCGCGATGCGCTGGCACAGCTGCTGAAGTTCCTGATGGATGCTGTAGAGCCCGAACTCGCTGTGTTCGACAAGAATCAGCCGCGCGGGCTTCTCCTGCAGGATCTGACGGCACAACTCGCTGCCGATGCTGCCGGCGGCGCCGGTCACCAATACCACTTTGCCAAAAAGATTGCGGGCCAGCAAGGCGCGGTCGGGCGGCACCGCGTCGCGGCCCAGCAGATCCTCTACGTCGAGATCCTTGATGTCCGCCAGCGCGACGCGGCCGTGAGCCAGATCGGTCAGGCCTGGAAGGGAGCGAACGTGCACCGGCAGCGGCTGCAGTTCATTGAGGATTTCATTGCGGCGTGTGCGGGTGATGGAGGGCAGGGCCAGCAGGATGTCTGTGATGCCATGTTCACTCACGACAGCGCTCAGGTTTGCCGGCGCATAAACCGGAACGCGATTGATGGTCAGTCCCTGCAGCGAAGGGCTGTCATCCACAAAGCCGAGTAGCTTGAATTCGTGTGAAGTGGCGATGGCATTGGCGATCTGGACACCGGCGGACCCCGCGCCGTAAATAAGCAGCCGGCTCACGTTCATTTCGCGGCGCTGGCCGTCGGACAAGCTGCTCAGCCATTGGCGCGCAATCCCGCGGGAACCGCCCACCAGCACCATCAGGATGAGTGGTTGTAGCAGGCCGATGGAGCGCGGCACATCGGGCCATCCCATAGCCATCAGGGTTCCGAAAAACAAAACCGCATATAGCGATACGGCGACGGCCAGCGCCCGCATGGCAGCCATGCCGCTGTGCCTGAATACCGCGCGGTACAGGCCGTTGCGCCAGAAGATGGGCGCCGCCAGCACGGGCGCGAGTACATAGGGGCCCCACTGATGGATGCTATAGGGCCAATGCAGGGAATCCAGCCGCAGCGAATACGCCGCCCATACCGCGACAACGCCCATGAGGGCGTCCACAAGCAGCGCGACCAATTGCTTGACGTGTCGCGGTTGACTCAATAGTTTGGTTTTTATCATTTGTATTGCACGGTAAACCCCGGCGGGCGTTTCGAATTAATGGGATATGCCGTCGCGCCGCAATACCTTCATTCCCGTGGCCCACAGTATGCGAATATCGAACCAGAGGGATTGGCGTTTCATGTATTCCAGATCCAGGGCAACTTTGTCCGGTATCGGCAATTCATCGCGCCCGTTGATCTGCGCCCATCCGGTGAGCCCGGGCAGCAGGGCATCGATGCCATGCAAGGTACGCAACTCGATGAGATCGTGTTGATTGAACAGGGCCGGGCGCGGCCCGACAAAGCTCATGTCGCCGGCCAATATGCTCCAGAGTTGCGGAAGCTCGTCCAGGCTGCTTTTGCGCAGAAAAGCGCCGATTGGTGTGAGGTGCGCGGAGGGGTCGGCTAGCAGATGTGTTGCGATCACCGGGGTTCCAATGCGCATGCTGCGGAACTTGGGCATGCGAAATATCCGGTTGCGCCGGCCGACGCGGTCGGACCAATACAAGGCGGGCCCTGTGGAGCTTGCCCGAACTCCTAGCGCCAGTATGGCAAGAGGCAGCGCGAGCACGCACAACGCCCCGACAGCCAGCGCAATATCAAACAAGCGTTTCAAACCAGGACCTCATGGGCAATGACATAGAAAATAATCCGCAAAGGATAGATTGCCCTGGACAAAAGCGCCCGCCGGCAGCATTGGATGATGCCTGAATGCTCCGCCGGCCATTTTGGAGCCGGGCAGGTGCCTATACCCGCGTTTTGCGGATGAAAAGCCTCTTTCGCCTGGGAACATGCGCCCTTGCGTCTTGCGCGCTGGCAATTTTAACCACCGTTTGTCGCCGCAGTGGAGCGCGGGCGGGGTTAAAGTCCTGCGGTGAGGTCCCGGCCTGGCCGCGCCATAAATGTGAAAAGGGAGCCCGCAGGCGGGCTGTGGTGCCGGCTCCCGGCTCGTCAGGCTATACTCCGTTCAATTGCTGAACAGGCTGGCTGCTTTTGCCCCATTTACGCGCTATCGGCAGACGGAACCCCTCAAATCGTCGCAACTTACATGATGTCCGATTCCCAAGAAGAAAACCACCTGAAAGTCTTGCGACTCCTGATGGAAAATTCACATATGAATCAACGCGATCTCGCCGACGCGTTGGGGGTGAGCCTGGGGAAAACCAATTATTGCATCAAGGCTTTGGTGGAAAAGGGCCTGATCAAGGTGCAGAACTTTCGCAATAGCCAAAACAAGCTGGCATACGCCTATCTGCTGACGCCGCTCGGTATCGCGGAGAAAGCGAATCTCACCGCATGCTTTTTGCGCCGGAAACTGGCCGAATATGAGAGCCTGAATCGCGAAATCGAGCTTCTCAAACGGGAAGTCGGCGAGCACCGGGCCGACATTCCATTGAGCAGTGGGCTATGACGCCTGATCTGCGCCCGATTCACGCTGTAGCGGCACGCCCCATTCTTTTTAAATTCTGACCCATGAGCACCAACTCGGCTATTACTTCCGTGATCCTTTGTGGCGGCTCAGGCACCCGGCTGTGGCCACTTTCCCGCAGCAGCTTTCCGAAGCAATTCGTCCCCTTGATTGCAGGCAAGTGCCTGCTTGAGCTCACCTTGGAGCGGGTGGCGCGGCTCGGCGCCCCACAGGGAGGCGCACCGGTGATGTGCGTTGCGGCTGAGGAGCACAGATTTCTGGTGGGCGCGGCAATGCAAAGCGCAGGTGTAGCGGCCCAGGTCATTCTCGAGCCGATGGCCCGGAATACCGCCGCGGCAATGGGGCTGGCGGCGCTTCGCGCCGAAGCCGACGACCTGATGCTGTTTTGCCCGGCGGACCACCATATTCCGGATGTCGACGGCTTTGCCGCCATGGTCGAAACAGGCCGCGAGGCCGCGACCAGCGGCGCCTTTGTGACGTTCGGTGTGGTTCCCACATTTCCCAGCACGGCGTACGGCTATATAGAGCGCGGCGCCGGGAATCCGGACAAGAGCTTTGCGGTGACACGATTCATCGAGAAACCGGATTTCCAGAAGGCGGGCGCGCTGATCATGCAGGGAAATGTCCTGTGGAATGCCGGCATCTTCCTGGTGAAGGCGTCGGTGCTTCTCGGGGCCCTGGAGGCGCACGCGCCCGACATACTGCAGGCATGCGCGTCAGCAATGGCTGCGGCAAGCCGGGACGGGGATTTTCTCCGGCCAGAATCGGGCGCTTTTGCGTCCTGTCGCTCGGAGAGTATTGACTATGCCGTGCTCGAGAAGCACAACAATGTGGTGGTCATCCCTTTCTCGGGGGCCTGGAGCGATGTGGGCAGCTGGAACGCGGTTGCCGAACTGACGCCGCCGGATGCCCAAGGTAACCGCGTTGGCGGCCAAGGCCTGGCCGTGCAAGCCACCCACACCTACATCCATGCGCCTACACGCCCTGTTATAGCGCTGGGCACCGAGGGCCTTTTGATCATCGACACCCCCGATGCGCTGCTGGTCGCCGCGGCCACCCATGCCGAGCAGGTCAAGCTCGTGGTGGCCGAGTTGGTGGCGCTGGACAGCCCGCAAGCCACGCTGCACCGCAAGGTGTCCCGGCCCTGGGGCTGGTATGACAGCATTGATTGTGGCGAGCGGTTTCAGGTCAAGCGGATCAACGTCAAGCCTGGCGCCAGCCTGAGCCTGCAGCGCCACAAGTACCGCGCTGAGCACTGGATCGTCGTCAAGGGAAACGCGCTGGTGACCAAGGGTTCGGAGACTTTCACCCTGACCGAGAACCAGTCGACATACATTCCGATCGGCGAAATGCATCGGCTTGAGAACCCAGGGGAGATGGATCTCGAAATGATCGAGGTGCAGTCGGGCAGTTATCTGGGTGAAGACGATATAGAGCGATTTAACGACGTATATGGCAGGGTATAAAAAATGAAAAAAGTAGCATTGATTACCGGAATCACCGGCCAGGACGGCTCTTACCTGGCCGAGTTCCTGCTGGCCAAGGGATACGATGTGCATGGCATCAAACGACGGGCTTCGCTGTTCAATACGGAGCGCATCGATCACATTTACCAGGATCCCCATGCGGACAATCCGCACATGTTTCTGCATTACGGCGACCTCACCGACACGTCGAACCTGATGCGCATCATGCAGCAGGTGCAGCCCGATGAGGTCTACAACCTGGGGGCGATGAGCCACGTCGCGGTGTCGTTCGAGTCACCTGAATACACGGCCGACGTCGACGGCATGGGCACCTTGAGGCTGCTCGAGGCGATCCGGATACTGGGGCTTGAGAAAAAGACGCGGTTTTACCAGGCATCGACCTCGGAGCTCTATGGTCTGGTGCAGGAAATACCGCAGCGTGAAACCACGCCGTTCTATCCGCGCAGCCCGTATGCGGTGGCCAAACTGTATGCCTACTGGATAACGGTCAACTATCGCGAGGCTTACGGCATGTACGCCTGCAACGGGATCCTGTTCAATCACGAGTCCCCGCGTCGCGGAGAAACCTTCGTCACTCGCAAGATTACCCGGGCGCTGGCGAACATATCGCAGGGTCTGGAGCAGACCTTCTACCTTGGGAACATGGATGCGCTACGCGACTGGGGCCATGCGCGCGACTACGTCGAGATGCAGTGGCTCATGCTGCAGCAGGAACGGGCTGAAGACTTCGTCATCGCAACCGGCGTGCAGTACTCGGTTCGCCAGTTCGTTGAAACGGCGGCGGGCGAGTTGGGCATCGAAATCGAATGGCAAGGCCACGGCGTGGAGGAAAAAGGGGTGATCGCCGCCATTACTTCGGACAAGACGAGCGGCGCCAGGGTCGGGCAGGTCATCGTCGCGGTCGATCCCAAATACTTTCGACCCACCGAGGTGGAGACACTGCTGGGCGACCCCACCAATGCGCGCGTCAAGCTGGGCTGGACGCCGACAACGACATTCGCCGAGATGGTGCAGGAGATGGTAGCGAAGGACCTTGAGGAGGCCCGCCGCCATGCGCTTTTGAAGCAGCACGGCTACAACGTGGCGATATCTCTTGAGAAATAAACAAGCATGGAACATTTGAACACCCGGATTTTTGTCGCCGGCCATCGCGGGATGGTTGGGTCTGCCATTGTTCGTTTGCTGAAGTTGCGCGGGTACCGCAATATCGTCACCCGCACCCATGCTGAACTCGATCTGACGGAGCAAGCGCAGGTGAGGAGTTTCTTCTCGAATGAAAAAATCGAGCAGGTTTACCTTGCCGCAGCGCGCGTGGGCGGTATCCATGCCAACAATACCTATCCCGCGAACTTCATCTATGAAAACATGACGATGCAGGCGAACGTCATCCATGAGGCCTGGCGGCATGGTGTGCAAAAGCTGCTGTTTCTCGGTTCGTCATGCATTTATCCCCGCCTGGCCGCCCAGCCGATGAGAGAAGACAGCCTGATGACGGGCCTGCTTGAGCCGACCAACGAGGCTTATGCAATTGCAAAGATAGCGGGCATCAAACTCTGCGAGAGCTACAACCGGCAACATGGCACCGATTACCGAAGCGTCATGCCGACAAACCTGTATGGCCCGGGTGATAACTATCATCCAGAAAACAGCCATGTCATCCCCGGTTTGATCAGGCGTTTTCACGAAGCCAAGATCGCGAAGGCCGAAAAAGTGGTGGTTTGGGGAAGCGGTACGCCCAAGCGTGAATTTCTGCATGTCGATGACATGGCATTAGCTAGCCTGCATGTGATGGATCTTGATCGCGCGCGTTATGGCGCCGCCACCCAGCCCATGCAGTCTCATTTGAATGTGGGCAGCGGCGAAGAGTTGAGCATCGGCGAACTCGCCAAAACCATCATGCAGGTGGTGGGGTTCCAGGGGGTGCTCGAATTCGACACCTCCAAGCCCGACGGTACGCCACGAAAGCTGCTCGATGTCTCCAGGCTCAAGTCCTTGGGCTGGGCGCCTGGCATCTCCCTGAAACCCGGTCTCGATGAAACATACCGGGCCTTTCTTTCCAGCGCGCCATCGGCGCCCCAAGCCGGGGGCTGATGGTGGATCCCCAGTTCAAGCGTGAATCCGTACCGGCATTGCTGGGGCGCCTGCTCGGGCACCTGAGCAGGCGCCGGCGGCGGCAATTTGTGCTTCTGACCGGGCTCACGGTGATTAGTGCTGCCGCTGAAGTCGTCAGTCTGGGGATCGTGCTTCCCTTCATTGGCGTGCTGGTTTCACCGGAAATCCTCTTCAAGCGGCCGTTCATCGCGGACCTCGCCAGGGCTTGGGGCCTCACTTCGGCGGACCAGCTCGTTTTGCCTTTGACCGTCGCGTTTGTGGCTGCGGCGGTCGCTGCCGGAGCGGTCCGAATGCTGGTGCTGTGGGTAACCACCAGGCTGGCGTTCGCCAGCAGCGCCGATCTGAGCATTGAGGTGTACCGCAGAACCCTGTACCAGCCCTACCCGGTTCATGTTTCGCGTAACAGCAGCGAAGTCATCAGCAGCATCACCAACAAGATCGGCGATGCGGTGAACGTGCTCTATCAGCTGCTGACGCTGGTCAGTTCATCGATTCTGCTTGTAGCCATCACCGTGGCGCTGATCGTGATCAACCCGATGGTGGCGATGGTGGCGATCGCGGGTTTTGGGAGCAGTTATTTTGTGATCAGCTGGATCGCCAGGCGCCGCCTGCGCCGGAACAGTGACCGCATCAACCATGAGTACTCACAGGTCATCAAGGCGCTGCAGGAAGGCCTGGGCGGCATACGCGACGTTCTGCTGGACGGTGCGCAGGAAGTCTACAGCCAGGTGTATCGGCAGGCGGACTACCCGCTGCGCAGGGCGCAGGGAAACAATGTGTTCATCGCAGCCAGCCCGCGATTCGTGGTGGAAGCGGTGGGCATGGGATTGATCGCGGCGCTCGCCTACGGCCTGAGCCGGCAACCCGGCGGCGTGGCGGTGGCGCTCCCGGTGTTGGGCGCATTGGCCCTTGGCGCGCAGCGCCTGCTGCCCGCACTGCAGCTCAGCTACAGCGCATGGGCGGGCATCACGGGCAGCCAGACGTCGCTGGCCGGACTGCTGCAGATGCTGGACCAGCCCTATCCGGCGGACTTTCCGATGGCCAGTCAGCCGGCGCCCTTGCAGCTGCACGACGGCGTCCAGTTCACCAACGTCAGTTTTCGCTATTCCGCCACCGGTCCGCTGGTGCTTGATCGCTTGAATCTGAGCATTCGCAAAGGTTCCCGCGTCGGTTTCGTTGGAAGCACCGGTAGCGGGAAAAGTACTGCGCTTGACCTGCTCATGGGCTTGCTGGCACCCACGGAAGGCACGCTTTCCGTGGACGGCGCAATCATCGCCGGCCCGGCCGTCGGCGCATGGCAGCGTTCGATTGCCCACGTTCCGCAGGCGATCTATCTGGCCGACACGACGCTTGCCGAGAACATTGCCTTCGGCGTGCCCAAGAGCGCCATAGACATGGAGCGGGTACGCAAGGCCGCGGCCCAGGCCCAGATCGCCGAATTCATCGAAAGCCGCCGCGAGGGATATGACGTGCTTGTCGGCGAGCGCGGTGTGCGCCTTTCCGGCGGGCAGCGCCAGCGTATTGGCATCGCACGCGCGCTTTACAAGCAAGCCAGCGTGCTTGTATTTGATGAAGCGACCAGCGCACTCGACAGCGCAACCGAGCAGTCCGTCATGAGCGCCATTGAAGGGCTGGACCAAGAGTTGACGATCCTGATGATCGCGCACCGATTGACCACGGTACGCAACTGCGACACCATTGTTCAGCTAGAGGCGGGAAAGCTTGTGGCCCAAGGGACCTATGAAGAGCTTCTTGCCAGCAGCCCGAGCTTTCAACGCATGGCACTGGCTGCAAACCAAGAGCCTGCTCTTACCTCTTAAATTTCATCCATCTTCCCACGCAAAAAAACCATGTTCACCAATAAAAACATCCTGATCACGGGCGGTACCGGCTCCTTCGGTAAGCAGTACGTCAAAACCATTCTTGAGCGCTACACGCCGAACAAGCTGATCATCTATTCCCGCGACGAACTCAAGCAATTCGAGATGGAGCAGGACTTCAATCAGGACTGCATGCGGTATTTCATCGGTGATGTCCGGGACCGCGAGCGTCTGATACAGGCGATGAAGGGCGTTGACTATGTGATTCACGCCGCAGCGCTCAAACAGGTGCCGGCGGCCGAGTACAACCCGATGGAATGCATCAAGACCAACATCCATGGCGCGGAGAATGTGATTTACGCCGCCTTGGCAAATGACGTCGAGAAAGTCATCGCGCTGTCGACAGACAAGGCCGCCAGCCCGATCAATCTCTATGGGGCGACCAAGCTGGTGTCCGACAAGCTGTTTGTCGCTGCCAACAACGTCGCCGGTGGGCACAAGACGCGGTTTTCCGCGGTGCGCTATGGCAATGTCGTGGGCTCGCGGGGATCAGTCGTTCCCTTCTTTCAGAAGCAGATCGACAGCGGCGCCGACCACCTTCCGATCACCGACGCGAGAATGACGCGGTTCTGGATCACCTTGCAGCAAGGCGTGGATTTCGTCCTTAAGAATTTCGAACGAATGCACGGAGGGGAAATCTTCGTGCCGAAAATCCCGTCGGTGAAGGTGTCGGACCTGGCGACCGCCATGGCGCCGCAACTCCCCCACAAAATCATCGGGATTCGCCCCGGTGAAAAGCTGCATGAGATCATGTGCCCCGCAGATGATTCGCATCTGACACTGGAGTTTTCCGATCACTTTGTCATCAAGCCCACCATTCAGTTCTCCAGGTACGCGGATTTCTCCGTGAACGGGATCGGCGAAAAGGGCGAAGCGGTCGAGCAGGGCACTGAATACCATTCCGGAAAAAATCCGCATTTCCTGAGCATTGAAGAGATTCTGTCCTTCAATCAACACGCTGCCAAATGATGATTCCTTACGGCAGGCAAGACATCTCCCAGGCGGATATCGATGCCGTGGTTGAGGTACTGCGTTCGGATTTCCTCACGCAAGGACCCGCCATCCCCCGTTTCGAGCAGGCCGTCGCGACTCATGTCGGTGCGCGCCACGCGGTCGCCGTCAACAGCGCGACGTCGGCCTTGCATATCGCCTGCCTGGCGCTCGGTGTGGGGCCGGGGGACCGTCTCTGGACGGTGCCCAACACGTTTGTTGCCTCTGCCAATTGCGGCCGCTACTGCGGCGCGGAGGTCGATTTCGTCGACATCGATCCGGACACCTGGAATATCAGCGTCGCCGGCCTGCGCGAAAAGCTTGTCGACGCCAGGGAGCGCCGCGAGCTGCCTAAAGTGGTGGTGCCTGTGCACTTCAGCGGCCAGCCGACCGACCAGGAGGCGATCTGGGCGCTGGCCCAGGAGTTTGGCTTCAAGGTGCTGGAAGATGCCTCGCATGCAATCGGGGCGTCGCATCATGGCGAGCCGGTCGGCAGCTGCCGCTGGTCGGACATCACGGTGTTCAGTTTTCATCCCGTCAAGATCGTCACGACGGGGGAAGGCGGCCTTGCGCTCACCAACGATGCCATGCTGGCTGAACGCATGGCCCTATTCCGCAGCCATGGCATCACCAGGGATGCGCAGCGATTCCGGGCTGCGGACGCGTCGCGGGCGCCTCCGGCCTGGTATTACGAGCAGCACGAGCTTGGCTATAACTACCGCATGACGGACATCCAGGCCGTTCTTGGCATCAGCCAGCTTGACCGCCTACAAAGCTATGTGGAACGCCGCAATGTGCTGGCCCGTCGCTACGATGCGGCATTGGGCGGTTTGCCGCTGGCCCTGCCCACGATTCTGAAACAGAATGTCTCCGCATTTCACCTGTATGTGGTGCGGATTCAGCCGGCGCGTACGGCCAAGAGCCATCGCCAGATTTTTGACGAACTCAGGTCCAAAGGCATTGGCGTCAACCTGCACTACATGCCGGTGCATCTGCAGCCTTATTACCGCGACCTCGGTTTTTCCGAAGGGCAATTTCCCGAAGCGGAAACCTACGGCGGCCAGGCGATCTCGCTACCCCTTTTCCCGACCCTGACCTTCGAGCAGCAGGAGGAAGTGGTGCGTGCGTTGAAAGAGGTGCTCGGCCATGCATAACCGCATTGCTCTTGGCACGGCCCAGTTTGGCATGCCTTATGGCGTTGCCAATCAGCTCGGGCAAATCAATCCGGGCGAGGCAGGCGAAATCTTGCGCCGGGCGCGGGCGGCCGGCATGGACACTCTGGACACCGCCATCGCCTACGGCGACAGCGAGAAAACCCTGGGGTCTCTGGGCGTGCAGGAATGGAAACTGGTGTCCAAGCTGCCGGCATTGCCCGGAGCTTGCGCGGACATTGCGGCATGGGTCCGTTCGGAGCTGAGCGGTTCGCTCACGCGGCTCGGGGTGCCCAAGCTCCACGGTCTCTTGCTGCATCGCTCGCAGCAACTCCTTGAGCCGCATGGGGCGGCGATCTATGCTGCCTTGCGCGATGTGCAGCAACTGGGGCTAGTGGACAAGATCGGTGTGTCCATCTACGGACCGGAGGAGCTGGAGGCGCTGTGGCCGAAATTCCGCCTCGACCTTATTCAGTCACCTTTCAATGTGTTTGACCGCCGCTTGGCGAGCTCCGGTTGGCTGGAGCGTATGCATCAAGCTGGCACGGAAGTCCATGTGCGTTCGGTGTTTCTGCAAGGCTTGCTGCTGCAGCCGCCTGAAAAGCGGCGCGCGGAATTTTCCGCCTGGCAGGACTTGTGGTCGACGTGGGATGGCTGGCTCACGGCGGAACACCTGAGCCCGCTGCGGGCCAGCCTGATGTTCGCGTTATCCCGGCCTGAAATATGCCGCGTTGTCGTCGGTGTGGACGGTGTCGGCCATCTGGATGAGATCCTTGCCGCCCCCTGCACCGAACAGATTGACTTCCCCCATTTTCTCGAGTCTTCGGACTTGCGCCTTATTAATCCCACTCAATGGAAACTGCAATGAAACGTTGTACCAAATGCAATCTTCCCGAAACCCACGAGACGATCATCTTTGACGCCCAGGGTGTCTGCAATATCTGCAACCAGCAGGACTTCAAGAAGGACAGTATTGATTGGGGACAGCGCAAGAAGGACCTTGACGCGCTGGTTGAGGAGTACCGCGGAAAATACGACTACGACTGTATCGTTCCTTTCAGCGGCGGAAAAGACAGCACCTGGACGCTGAATTATCTCGTCAAGGAGTACGGCCTCAAACCGCTGGTAGTTCGCTTTGATCATGGGTTCATGCGGCCCAATCTGGAAGATAACGTCAAGCGCACCATGCGAAAGCTGGGTGTGGACATCCATACCTTCACTCCCAACTGGAAGGTTGTCCAGAAGCTCATGCTGCAGAGCTTTCTGGAAAAAGGCGACTTTTGCTGGCATTGCCACACCGGGATTTTTTCATACCCGATGTGGGTCGCCCTCGAAAAGAAAGTCCCTCTGATTTTCTGGGGTGAGCCTTCCGCTGAATACACGGCGTACTACGATTACAGTCAGCCTGAAGAGGTCGATGAGAAGCGCTTTAACAGGTATGTCAACCTGGGCATCACCTCTGACGATATGTTCATCCGGCTGGAAGGTGCGCTGGATCCCAGGGATCTGAAGCCTTATAAATACCCTCCGATCAAAGACCTGCGCGGCCTCGGCTATCGCTCGGTGTGCCTGGGTTCCTACATCCAGTGGGACGTCAAAAAGCAGTCTGAAATCATCCAGCGCGATCTGGGCTGGAAGGGGGATCAGGTCGAAAACGTGCCGCCCGAGTACAGCTACGAAAAGATCGAGTGCTACATGCAGGGCGTTCGCGATTACATCAAATACATCAAGCGCGGTTACTCCAGGCCGTCGCACCTGGTGGCCCTGGATATTCGGCATGGCCGGCTCAAGAAGGAAGATGGCGAGAAGCTGATTGCGGAGTACGAAGGCCGCCGGCCACCCAGCCTTGACCTGTTTCTCGAGTTCGTCGGTTTGACGGAGCAGGAATTCATGGAAATTGCCATGGCACATCAAGTGTCGCCCTACGCCCACGACCCTCAAAAAACATTGCCCGGCCAGAGGATGGCGGATTATGAGCGCTGGAACAAAGACGGCGCCATGGCCCGCGCGGATGCCGAGGCGCAAGTAATCCGCTGGAAATCCCGCCATGTCTGAACGCGTGGGCTTTGCAAGGACGAACGTTTGATGAACCGCCAAGTCGTTGGCATCGTCGACTACCAATCGGGCAACATCCGTTCGGTGGTGAACGCGGTGGAGGCCGTTGATGTGGCATCCATCCTGGTGCGCAGCCCTGAAGATATTCACGGCTGCTCCCATCTTGTCCTGCCCGGCGTAGGCGCCTTCGGGTTCTGCGCGGACCGGCTGCGCGCGAGCGGCTTGCTGGAGGGTGTGGAGCAATGGGCGCTGCGCGATGAAAAGCCTCTTTTGGGTATATGTGTGGGCATGCAGCTGATGGCCGACCATAGCGAAGAGCTCGGCTCCCACGCCGGCCTTGGATGGATCGGCGGCACGGTTCGAAAGCTGGAAAAATCCGCGGGGCAAGCCGCCATCCATGTGCCGCACGTGGGATGGAACGAAGTGCTCTTCAAGGAGTCCTTCGGCCTTTTCAAAGAGGGCGAGTCGGTGGACTTCTACTTCGATCACTCCTTCGCCTACCACGCCCCCAGGCTGGGGCGCGAGATTGGCTCGACACACCATGGCCAGCATTTCAGCGCACTGATTAAACGGGGAAACATGGTCGCCACGCAATTTCATCCCGAAAAAAGCCAGGCAGCGGGAATGCGCCTGCTCAAATCATTTCTGGCGATGTAGACCATGCTCAAGAAAAGAATTGTTCCCAAGCTGCTGATCAAGAACAAGACCTACGGTCGGCTGGTGCGGCCCATCCTGGTGACGACCCGTAACTTCGACCAGGTTTTCGAGGTGGGAGATCCGGTCTCCCAGGCCAAGGTGTATGAAGCCCAGTTGGCCGACGAGTTGATTGTGCTCAATATCGACAGCCTGCCCATCGCCGAGGACTTCGCCCTTTTGGGTGTTATTGAAAAACTGGCGTCGGAAACATTCATGCCCATTGTGGTGGGCGGAGGCGTTCAGACGCCGGACGACTTTTCCCTATTGCTGGAGCGCGGCGCCGACAAGGTTTCCATCAACGCAGCTGCGGTGTTGAACCCTGAATTGATCACTCAGGCAGCTGAACGCTTTGGGGCCCAGTGTGTTGTGGTGTCGATTGATTTTCGGTACGACGCTGTTCTCCAGCGAAACGTCGTGTTCACTCATAAAGCCTCGGTCAACACCGGCCTGGACGTAGTGGCTTGGGCCCGGCAGGCGGTTGTTGCAGGCGCCGGGGAGATTTTGCTGACTGACGCCGACCGGGACGGGCAGGGCGCGGGACTGAATGTCGCCCTCGGAAGGGAGGTCGCCGATGCCGTGGATGTGCCCGTGATCCTTTCAGGCGGCTGTGGCGTGGCGCAGCATTTTATTGAGGGATTCATGGCGGGAGGCGCCGAGGGCATAGCGGCCGGCACCTTCTTCTGTTTCAGGGACCAAAACCCCATGCAGGCGCGTGCTCACGTCAGAAGCGCCGGTATTCCCATCCGGATCGGAACCTGACATGCACCTTGATTTGCCGGATATTTCGATGGGGGACGCTGGCAGCCTGTTCGTGTTGACGCCGGAGCACGTCACAGACTGCTATGTCGCCTGGCTTAACAGCCCTGAAATCAACCAATACCTTGAAAGCCGGTTTGCGACCCATACCGTGGAGTCGACGCGCGCCTTCGTAGCCTCGGTGCTGGTGTCCCCCAACAACCTTTTTCTGGGCATCAGGAGCCGGCAACTGGGCCGGCATGTGGGCAACATCAAGCTCGGCCCCATAGATTCGCACCATGAGACCGGTGATATCGGCATCCTCATCGGCGACAAGGCGGCCTGGGGCAAGGGCATCGCCACCGCGGCGATCGAGGTGGTCTGTGGGATTGCCGCAACCCAACTCAAGCTGCGCAAGCTGACCGCCGGCTGTTATGCCTCCAATGTAGGAAGCCAAAAGGCGTTCGAAAAAGCAGGATTTCTGATTGAAGGCATGCGCCCTGCGCAGTTCTTGCTGGATGGCAGAGCGGAAGACCTTGTGTTGATGGGGCGTATTTTGAAATGACGGTGCTCGCATGACAGAGATACTGATCCGGCTAGAACCTTGGGGGCACGCATGAAGATCGTGGCCGTTGTACAGGCGCGCATGGGGTCGACCCGCTTACCCAATAAGGTCATGAAGCCGATTGGCGGCATTCCCATGATTGAGGTGCTACTGGCCCGTTTGGCGCGAGCCCGGGAAATCGATGAGGTGATGGTCGCGACTTCGGTGGATGCGTGTAATCAGCCTCTGTTTGACCATGTGGTGGCGCTGGGATTCAAGTGTTATCGCGGCAGCGAAAATGATGTCCTTGACCGCTACGTCCAGGCCGCCCGGCTTGCGAACGCGGATGTGGTGGTACGCATCACGGGCGATTGCCCGCTGGTTGATCCGGCACTGGTTGACGAGGCTATCCGCCTGTTCAAAACTTCACAGGCCGATTATTTCAGCAACGTGTCTCCGCCGACCTTTCCGGATGGACTGGACATTGAAGTCTTCACTGCGCAAGCGCTTGAAAAAGCGGCGCGCGAAACAGCTTTGCCTTTTGACCGCGAACATGTAACGCCCTATCTACGGACAAACAGCCAGTATCGGCAAGCCGGCCTGCAGCACGACGACGACTTGTCGGGCCTGCGCTGGACTGTGGACGAGTCTGCGGACTATGAGGTGATGTCCCGGGTGTTCGACCATTTCTCGCCCGATATTCACTTTGGCTGGGCGCAGGTATTGCAATTGCAGCGCAGCCAACCTGAAATTTTTCACATCAACAAGAACCTGCTTCGCAACCAAGGATCGATTATGGGTACTGGTCAAAAACTCTGGAAACGCGCCAAACAGGTCATTCCCGGCGGCAACATGCTGCTCTCCAAGCGGGCCGAAATGTTCCTGCCCGACCAATGGCCTGCCTACTTCAGCAAAGCCAAAGGCTGCAAGGTGTGGGACCTGGATGGAAAAGAGTACATCGACATGTCCATCATGGGCATAGGCACCAACACGCTCGGCTACGGACACTCGGAAGTGGACGAGGCGGTGCACCAAACCGTCACGGCGGGGAATATGTCCACCTTCAATTGCCCCGAGGAGGTCTACCTGGCTGAGCGCTTGGTCGAGCTGCATCCGTGGGCCGACATGGTGCGCCTGGCGCGCAGCGGCGGTGAAGCCAATGCGGTCGCGATCCGCATCGCGCGTGCCGCTTCCGGCCGCGACAAAGTCGCCATTTGCGGCTATCACGGATGGCACGACTGGTACCTGGCCGCCAACCTCGGGGATGAGCAGAATCTCGCGGGGCATTTGCTGCCCGGCCTGGAGCCCAAGGGTGTGCCGCAGAATCTCCGGGGCAGCGTATTGCCCTTCCGGTACAACAATTTTCCGGAACTGGAGGCGCTGGTCAAAAATCACGAGATCGGCGTGATCAAGATGGAAGTCTCACGCAACATGGGCCCCGAAGACGGCTTTCTTGAAAAAGTGCGTAAGCTTGCGACCGACAACGGCATCGTGCTGATTTTTGACGAGTGCACTTCCGGCTTTCGCCAGACCTTTGGCGGCCTGCACTCGCTGTACGGGGTGGAGCCTGACATGGCGATGTTTGGCAAGGCGCTCGGCAATGGTTACGCCGTCACCGGCACCATCGGTCGCCGGGAGGTTATGGAAGCCGCGCAGACGACCTTCATCAGCAGCACCTTCTGGACCGAACGGATCGGACCGGCCGCCGCACTCAAAACACTGGAAGTGATGGAGCGGGAGAAGTCCTGGGAAGTCATTACCGCCGTGGGCAACAGCATCAAGCAGCGTTGGGCTCAGCTGGCCACTCAGAACGGCCTCCAACTGGAACAGTGGGGCATGCCGGCGCTGGCGGGCTTCACGATCACCGGCGCCAACTCGCTGGCCTACAAAACCTTCATCACGCAGGAGATGCTGGCCAAGGGATACCTGGCCAGCAACAGCGTTTACGCCTGTACGGAGCACACGCCTGAGGTTGTTGACGGCTACTTCGACGCTTTGGCGCCGATTTTCGGCGTGATACGCGAATGCGAGGACGGCCGTGACATTCACGCGCTGCTCAAGGGGCCGGTTTGTCACGCCGGTTTCAAGCGATTGAATTGAAGCCACCGCGCTGCCCATGAACATCGTTATCCGCACGGACGCTTCGTCAATAGCTGGCACAGGGCACGCGATGCGCTGCCTGACGTTAGCCAAGGCGCTGCGTGGACGCGGAGCGGTGGTTTCGTTTGTGTGTCGCGGGCACACCGGTCATCTCGGCGCCTTGATTCTGGACATCGGGTTCGCGGTGCATCTGCTGGAGGGCTGCGACGGCGCGGATGCCACCGGCGAAGAGCCTCTCGCCCACTCAGGCTGGCTCGGCGCCACGCAGGCGCAGGATGCCACCCAGACCCTGGCTATCGTTGAGGCAATGGGCGTCAAGCCGGACTGGCTAGTCGTCGACCACTATGCCATTGACCAACGCTGGGAAAAACGTCTGAGGCCGACTGTCGGCCGCATCATGGTGATAGACGATCTTGCAGACAGGTCGCACGACTGCGACGTGTTGCTCGACCAGAATCTTGTAGCGCAGATGGACGTCCGTTACGGCGCCAGGTTGCCGGCCTCCTGCAGGCAACTGCTGGGCCCGCGCTACGCGCTGTTGCAGCCTGGCTATGCCGAGCGGCATCAGCGCGCCAGTCCCAGAAAAGGCGCTGTGCGGCGCATCCTCATCTATTTCGGCGGAGCTGACGTCGACAACCTGACCGGCCGCAGCTTGGGCGCATTCCTGCGCTTGGGGCGGGATGATATTGATGTTGATCTTGTGGTGGGCAGCGGCATGTACGCTGAGGCGATTCGCAGGCAAGCAGCGGGGCGTCCCAACATTCACCTGCACGACCGGCTGCCGACGCTTGCCCCACTGATCGAATCCGCCAGCTTGGGGATAGGTGCTGGCGGGTCGACAAGCTGGGAGCGGCTCTGTCTGGGGCTGCCTTCGATCGTGATTGCGCTTGCGGACAACCAGGTTCCCATTGCGGCGGAGCTAGACAGGCGCGGCCTCGCTTGTTCGCTCGGATTCCATCGGGATGCCAATGAGGCCGTGATCGCCTCGAAACTTGCCGAAATTGTTGGCAATGGACTGAACGAGTATTGGTCGCAGCAATGCCTTTCAATTGTGGATGGCCGCGGCGTGCAGCGCGTTTGCACAGTTTTGAGTTCGGCGGGCGGCGCTGCTCTGCGCAACCGCCTCGCCACTGCAGCGGACGAAGGCTTGTTGCTTGAATGGGCGAACGACCCGGCAACGCGGCGTAACGCGCTGGTGCCGGGCAAGATTGATCCTGCGACCCACGGCCAATGGTTTGGGCGACGTTTGAACAATGCCGATGGCTGCCGGATTTATATTGCCGAAACCACCGACGGGGTACCTGCGGGGCAAATTCGCTTCGAGCGATTCGAAGATGGCTGGGAGGTGCATTACGCCTTGGCGCCTGATTTCCGGGGCCTGGGGCTTGGACGCCAAATGCTCGAACAGGCGCTGATCACTTTTGCGGCCGATGTTGGAGACGCTTTGATCATGGGCCGCGTGAAAGGCGACAATCACGCGTCCCTGAGGATATTTGAATCACTGGGATTTGACGCCGCGTTTGACGGGAAATCCCAGATTGCGACGATGAAAAGGCAGGCGCGGGCGAGACTTGCCCAACCCATACACGAAGGATCATGATGCAAATAGGCCATCGAAAAATCGGTAGAGAGGCGCCCCCGTTTGTAATTGCCGAAATGTCGGGAAACCATAACCAGTCCCTCGAACGTGCACTCGAAATTGTCGAGGTTGCGGCGAAGACTGGCGCGCACGCGCTGAAAATTCAGACCTACACGCCGGACACCATGACGCTGGATCTGGATGAACGCGAATTTCACATCAGTGACCCGAAAAGCTTATGGGCAGGCACCTCGCTCTACAAGCTTTACGGCCAGGCCTACACACCTTGGGAATGGCACAAGCCGATTTTTGACAGAGCGCGTGAGTTGGGCATCATTGCCTTCAGCACGCCTTTTGATGACACGGCCGTGGACTTGCTGGAGAGTCTGAATGTGCCTTGCTACAAAATCGCGTCCTTTGAAAATACAGACCTTCCGTTGATCCGCCGGGTCGCGGCCACCGGCAAGCCGATGATCATTTCTACCGGCATGGCCACTGTGGCGGAGCTCGATGAAACCGTGCGGGCAGCGCGCGAGGCTGGTTGTAAAGACTTGGTGCTGCTCAAATGCACCAGCACTTATCCCGCTACGGCAGCAAACACAAACATTCTGACCATTCCCCACCTTCGAGAATTGTTTGGTTGCGAAGTTGGCCTCTCGGATCACACCATGGGCGTGGGTGTGTCTGTGGCCAGTGTGGCGCTGGGTGCGACCGTAGTCGAAAAGCACTTCACACTCAATCGCGCCGACGGCGGTGTGGACAGCAGCTTTTCCATGGAGCCAGGCGAGATGGCGCAACTGGTCGTGGAGACGGAACGCGCATGGCAGGCGTTGGGACAGGTGAGCTATGGCATCACCGAGGCCGAAAAGCCGTCGCTGGCCTTTAGGCGTTCTATCTATATTGCGAAAGACCTGAAATCCGGCGACACATTGACGCGCGAGAACCTTCGATGCATACGTCCTGGCATGGGGCTTCCCCCAAAATATTACGACATGCTGCTTGGACGTCGAGTGAACAAGGACGTTAGCAAAGGTGCCCCCATGAGCTGGGACTTATTGGGATAGCAAAAGTATCGAATGGCTCCCCATATACACAAACATATTCTATGAATCATTCTCTAAAAAACAGGACTCAAAAAATTCTAAGAGCAAGGGGAGATGATTGGTTGACGGATGTCATATTGAACGTTTTTGGCATATTTAAGTATGTACATCCAAATTTAATCACTCTGACTGGCCTAGTCCTCAATTTCTGCATTCTGTATGCGATAACGCATGAAATGTTTTTTCCGACTGTCGTTATGCTTGTTATCAGGTATTTGGCAGACTGCCTGGATGGGGGGGTAGCAAGAAAGTACAACAAGAAATCCAAGATTGGCGGCGCACTGGATACCTGGTCTGACACTATTCTTGTGTATGTATCCGCGGTCGGTATTTTTTACCTATTTAAAATACCTTACGGTAGCGAGGTCGGGGCTTTTTTGTCGTGTTTAAATTTGTACATGATGTCGTTGACTGATTCTCTGGTGGATCACGCAGGGATGAAGGTTGGTGGGGATTGGCTGAGTGACATATATGCGTTTCTGGTTAATAACAGCTACATCCTGTTTTTCCTGAAAATCGTGATCATCTACGGTCCTATGCATACTGCTCGCATACTCTGATTTGATCTAGACCCAGACCTACGCAGGTTTTTTCTTTGACCACTGATGCTAGGCTGCTGTCGACACATGGCCGGCCCATCCAAAAAGGCGACAGTGCTAAACGGCAGATATTCTGCAATTGGGAGTTTTAAATGGGCGTTGATGTTGACCCGGTGAACAAGGCTAGAGATTACTGGGATGTGGTCGGAAAAAATGCCCCGGAAAACTGCAAAGACCACTGGGTGGATGAGAACGGAATTCCCTTGCCGGAAACGCTTTACCAGGAAGTAGCTGCGTACATAGTCAAAGGGCTCGACGGCATTCGCGAAGGCAGCGCCGGCCCGCACCGTGTGCTGGAGGTGGGCTGCGGCACGGGGAAAATCCTGTTGGCACTTAAAGAGCTGCGTCCCGGGCTTGAGCTGACAGGCATCGACTTTTCGCGGGAGCAAATTCGCCATGCAAGCATGACCGTGCCGGGGGCCAAATTTTTTACGGGCGACTTGGATGAATTCGTTGCCGCTTCAACCGCCGACCCTGCGGACGCAGGCGGTTATGATCTTATTTTCTTGCACAGCGTCATTCAATACTTTCCGTCAACCGAGTACTTTGAGAAATTCCTGGCCTTGTGCGGCGGGTTGCTCAAGCAGGGCGGAGCTCTGTACCTGATTGATACGCCTATCGACTGGTACTATGATCAAATGCGAGGGACACAGCGGCAGACGGCTTTAACGCCGATCAAAAACCTCGTCAAAAAACTCATCGGTTATCAACCGAAAGTCAAACCTGTTCCACTGACTGCCAGCGAGCAACTGGGAGGTAAGCAGATTGAGGTTCCCATATTCCCAGGCTACTGGGCCAGCCCTGAGATGATTCAGGGGTTTTCGGAGAATGAGTTTGAAGACTTCCGCTTTGAATACCAGTTATTCAAAAGCAAGCCCGTGCATTACCGAAAGTACCGCCCCTCTTTCTTGTTGCTTGGGAAGAAATAAATAGCCTCATCCACTTATCCAAATGCATTCCGCGCGCGGTGATCTTTTCGAGTGCCTCGTTTACAGCGCGTCAAATTGTTGGCTGCTTCGAGGTGTATTGCTATAAAAAGCTAGCTAGGTACTGTGTGATTTACGAAGAAAACCATTCTTGCAACGTGTACGTGGGCCTCGTCGGGACGGCTGCCAAATGATCAGTCTATGGCGCAAATCGATCATGACTTCCCGCTCGGAAGGTGACAACGGCATTCTGCTCATTGAATCGACTCAAAGCAATGTGTCTCTCCATGAGTTGTGCGTGTATACGCACATCATCTCGTGTGCCAAGCAGTTGCTCCCCGTTTTTATCAATCGGATCGGGCAGGCATCGACCTTGAAGGAGGTCTTGCCGCGTTACTTCGAGAAATTTCAGATTGTCGAGGACGTGAAGCTGTCGGGGGGGGCACGCTTGTGGCTGTTCGTGATATCGGCGGCGCTTTGGCTTTACCATTTCTTTCGCAGGGATCTCGTCAACCTTCATTGGCGAGGTGAGCTGGTGGGGGATATTGTCTATGATCAATACTTGGCGGGCACTCAAAAGGGGACTGTCGATTACTTCGACGGCCGCCTCGTCAAATACATTTACATCACCCTGAGGGCGGTTGAGCGTGATCGCAGGCTGCTTGGCCAGATCAAGCCGGCTGCCGTGCTCCTGTCGCACCGGGTCGGACTCAACTCCGCACCGCTGGCGGTCTTGTGCCAACAACAAGCCATACCGATTTATTCATTCGGGGGCGGTGAATACGGCACCATGATCGTGTCTCGGACAAGAAAGTCCTACGAATACCGAACAACTGTTGCGGACCTGGAGCCTTTGCTGAGCCTTCCCCAACAGGAATTCGACAGGCTGTTCGAGTCAATCCAGGACGAGCTGTTCAAGGGCTCTTACAACGCCGATTCCAAACTTGCCTTTGCCAACAAGCTGTTTTCCGAGCGCCAGGAATTCGCGTCCGCTTTCGGTCTTGACGCGGCGAAGAAGAACATCTTCGTCATGCTGCATGCTTTTACTGACTACCCCCATTCTCATTTCAATGGAATGTTGTTCGCGGACTTTCTCGACTGGTTTCTCAAAACCCTTGAATTTGCGTCCAGAAACAAAAACGTCAACTGGATTTTCAAGCAGCATCCGTCCGCGCATTTCTACCCGGTTGTGGATGTTGACTGGGATGCATTGGTGGACAGGTACAGTTCCGGTAACGTCATTTTTATGTCGCAAGGCGTAGATTTTGATTCAAGGAGCATCGGCCATGTCGGCGATGCGACCATCACCTGCCTGGGGTCGGCCGGCTTCGAGTTTGGCGCCTTGGCGAGAATCCCGACGATCACAGCGGGCGACAATCCCTACGTGGAGGCTGGCTTCGCGATTTACCCGAAAACCCAGGCTGAATACTTTGAGGTGCTGAAAAACCTTCACAATCTGCCCAAATTGGATGATGAAGCGTTCAAGAAGGCCAAAGCCACGTTTATGTTCATCCATAGATTGTCGCGGGTGCCGATGCACGCATTTCTCAACCTCTCGCATGCGGAAAGCCGCCAGCTCCAGCACGGAGACGCCTATTTCGCCAGAATTGACGCGCATGCGGCGGAGCATGAAAAACTAATTGCGCTCGAACTCCAGAAGTACATTGCCGTGGTTGCGGCCCCAGGGTTTTGTGCTTTGCGCTCCTCACCTCAAGAATACTGAAACATTCACATGATCTCTCTACTTCGCCGGCTCAAACGCTTCGTGTATGCGGTTCGGGCTCGATGGGTGCTGCGATACCGCGGTTTCAACGACTTCTATTCGTTTCCGTTTGAAGTTTCCGATCCATTGAACGAGCATGCGGAGGCTACGCTCGAAGAGGGATGCAGCCTGCTCGAGTCTCTGGGGGTCGACTATTTTCTATGCGACGGAACCATACTCGGGATTGTGAGGGATAACCGCCTGATCCCGCACGACAACGACATCGACGTTTGTGTGGTTGGGGCCATAGACGTACCGCGTGTCAAAGCCGCGTTTGCTGCCCGCGGATTCACGGTCGGGCGTGAGTTGTATTACCGCGGGGTCATGCAGCAGCTGATCTTTTACTCGGCGGAGCATGTGATTTTCGACATCTGTTTCTGGCACAAGAAGGGCGACGGCTATGGCTACCAATTCGTACCCGAACTCAAAAAGGGGCGCAGGCAGCATGACCATTATTGCGACTCGCACGACTACGTTACTTTCCGCGGAAAACGCTATCCTACTCATGCCAACATAAAGCAGTGGCTCCAGGAGCACTATGGGGACGACTGGACCATTCCCAAGCAGGTGAAAGGTGACTGGCGGCTCGATGTGAAGGACATTATTGCGTGAGCTGCGCAATTGTTGTGCCCGTGTACCGCACGGAGCTTTCACCCCTTGAGCAGCTGTCTCTGTTGCGTTTGCGCCATCTCTTTTCCGTCGACGTCTATTTGGCCGCACCGCAAGGTTTGTGCCTGGATGCATATTTGAATCTGTGGCCTGAACTCCAGGTCAAATTCTTTGATTCGGCTTACTTTGCCAGCGTAAAAACCTACAACAAGCTGATGCTTGAGTTGCGGTTTTATGAGACTTTTGTGAGCGCGTATGAGTGGATGCTCATACACCAGCTGGATGCCTTCCTTTTTCACGGTGACCTCGAATCTTTCTGCGCCATGCCATTCGATTATTTTGGAGCACCTTGGGTACCCGCTCAGTGGGTCCATCCCAAGATCAGCAGCGGCTATTTCCTCAAATTATTCGGAACCAGGGTGAGCGTCGGCAATGGCGGCCTTTCCTTGCGGCGGCTCGAGCCGACCATCTCGCTGCTCAAGGCTGAGGCAGGTTCTGCTGCGGGCTGGCCCGTCAACGAAGACGCTTTTTTTGGATACTGGGGAATGCGCAGTCCGGTTTTCCGTAGCTGCCCGCTTGAAATCGCTGCCCGTTTTTCGTTTGAGGCCAATCCCGGCGTCCTCTTTGAGATGACGGGCCGGGATGTGCCGTTCGGTTGCCATGGCCTGCCCAAGTACCATCAGGCGTTTTATGCAAAGCTGATGAGGCCGCTTCTGGCCCAGATGCCAGAACTGGCACCGGGTTTGATCGAAACCTCAATGTCCGAGTTGCTTGGTGCCGCTCAGATGGATACCTGAATGCCGACGCATCGAGAAGATGGAGAAGAGGGCCGCCGATGCGGAAACTGCGGCAGGCGCGCTGGGCGCTTCAACGGGTATTTTTCGGATTCGGAAAAATTGGCGGTGTCAAATATTGCCCCGCGAATGCTGCGGTCTAACCTTCGTACGGTCGCTTTTGGCGGCGCCTGTCTTGCGCAGTCTTAGGAGAACTCCATGAACGTGAAAAAGAGAACGATTGGTTTAGGTGCGACGGTGTTCGCTGTGACGGCCGTTTGTGCTGTGGCGATGGTGGTGCATTCGGGGGAGGCTGGAAGTTTTCAGCAGATTCAGGCGCTCACCATGTGCCAAGCCGCGCTGAAGAAGGCTGCGCCTGTTCCCGAGAAAGTGAGAATCCCTTCGGTGGAGAGCAGGGGAAATGCGGAGCAGTTCATTTTCACCTGGGACTCTACGACGAAGGCAATAGAGATGCGCACCCAACTTGATGAAATCGAGCCAACGACCGGATATTGCATGGTGGACAAGGCGACCAAGCGGGTCATCGCTTTGACCTTTGGCCTCCGCCCCATTATTTGATACTGCAATCGCTGCATTACAGCCGAAGGGTTCAGAAATCCAATGGCGCGGCTGGTTCCAGGCTGGCAAAGTGGTGCAAGCCTCCTTGCCTTGCAGGGGACCTAACTGGTAGACGACGCAAACAGTGCGGGATCGCGTTTGGCGCTGCCTCGCGGTTTGATCAGGAGTGCGCGTTTTTCAACCAGGTGCCATGAAGCGAATGCAAGTGCTGTGGCACCTGTCACCGAACAGATGGCCAGAAGCCAATAGGGCGCGGTCTTCCCGAGCAGGAGTACGCCGACTTGCTGCACAGGCCAGGCATAGAGGTAGATGCCATAGGAAAGATCGCCGTAGCGACCTGCATCTTTCAGCCCCGGCCATGAGCGAACGGCAACGCTGATCGTCACGATCGGGACCATGAAGAAGAGCGCGGTGCTGTATTCGGTGAAGACAATGGCGACCAGCCCCAGTATTACTGCAATGGTGACAGCCCACTTGTTGTAGGCCGTGATGAGCGCCGGACGGCACATGTTGATGGTTGCACCCAGGAAAAATATCGCCGCAAAGTAAAGCCATGCGACCAGACTGGGGAAGAAATGTGATCCGGCAGCATAGGCCGTGCCTCCTGCCTGTCCTCCGAAAAAGAACAAAAAATACACGAGGCTTGAAGCGAGGATCAGGGGCAGCACCTCCCGGCGGCGGAAGATACCGAGTGTCCCGGCGATGCCGAGCGCCAGGTAGCACCACACCTCAATGGGGATGGTCCAGAGCGATCCGTTCGCAGCCGTGGAGGGAATGCCGGTGAAAAGTTGGCCTCGGGAAATACCGAAATACAGTTCGTGCAGATACTGCCGGTATTCCGACGACCTGAAGTATTGGACCGGCCCCAGATGAGACACCAGCGGTCCCAGAACGAAGGCTGTTAGCAGGACCGCGACCGCCAGGCCGGGCCATATCCTTAACAGGCGGCGCGCCATGAACCTGGGCAGGTTGGGGTCCCGCTGCCAGCTCTGCATGACAAGGAAGCCGCTGATGGAGAAAAACATCAGCACCCCCAGATTGCCGAAAGTATGCGGTCCCATGATCTCGGGCTCGTGGCGGCCCGAGAGCGCGAATTGATGACTGAGCAGCACAAACAGGGCGCCAAGCAGTCTCACGCCATCGAAGTTCCCGGAATGTCTGTTCGCCGGTGCCACTTCTGTTGCACATTCCTTCACCATGGTGACCTTTGATATGTTCAGTGCGACGATTTTATGGCCTGAGACGCTCCACCGGGACCATCGCGCGCCGAGGCCGCCGCTGTTGGGGTGATGCGTTTAAACCGATGCCAGGCGCGAGTTATCGGGTCCCCGGTGGGGTAACATCATTGATCCGTTTTTGGTGGAGGCGACCCGTGCTCAGTCTCTGGAATTGTTCTGGTTCGAGGCGGTGAAGACAATAAAGCGCCTGATTTTCAATATGCACGCTCCGGTACAAGAGGTTTTCGACAAAGGCAACAAACTTGCCGCTGGAATAGTCGCGGGTAAATATTACCAACATTTGCTCTACGGAGTTGTGTCGCTGCAGCTGGCATTGCTGGTTCTTTCACTGCTTTATACCAACACTGCGCTGTTCTTTTTGTGCCTGAAAGCCTTGCTGGTTTTCAGCGTGATAAGAATGGCCCTGGAGCGTGTCGATCGCAACCCTTACTGGCTACTGGATTGGCTGGTAGTGCTGCCGGGGTTGTGGGGCGCAATCTACGGTTTTTCCAGTGGCAACATCGGCGCCCGGAACGAGCTTGCGGTCTTTGTGATGGCGCCGGTTGTTTATCTGTTGATATTTCACAGACCTGCGTTCGCACTGGCTTCACTGAACTACATGGAGCCTGCGGTCAAGCTCATATGCGCGGTGAACCTGCTGGTGTTCTATTTTTTGTTTTTCACCGAAACAGGCAGCTTGCGTTCGGCGCTGGAGGCCGCAACCCTTTTTCGTATCCAGTTTCCGGACGGCTATACCAAGGTCTACACCTTGCAGATCACGCCCTTGATTTTCCTGCTTCCCGTCATGGCGGGGTATTACTACTTCAGGCAGTCGCGAGTTAACTTTCTGCTGCTCACCGCAGCCTTGCTGATGGCGCTGCTGTCGGGGCGAAAAGCCATCCTGGTTCTTTTTACTGCCTTGAGCGTCTGCGTCCTCCTCTACCAGGTGTTGTTCCATCGCGACCTGAAGACCGCGGCAAAACTGGTGGCGCCGTGGCTTCTGGCCCTGGCGATACTTCCTCAGATCGCGGCGTTTGAAAAGGCCACTTACGCCCAGGCCATGTTCAACTCTTTTCCCGAGCTGGGAGATTCGGTCAAACGCAGAGACATACAGACGCCGTTCGATCCGATGATGAAGGTACAGGGCGCGTACACGAATTTGTACGCATTGAGCAGCAACGCCTGTGCCATGGAAAACTACCTCAGTACCGGGCTTGCGTCAGATAAGTTGGGCGCCGTAGTCCGGCAGGCCCAGATCAGCACGCTGGTCAAAGAAATTGCAACCAAGCCGTGGTTTGGCAAAGGGCTCGGATACGTGACCTTGGAGTGCATCCGGTCCGAACAGCAGCCATGGCGGTTCGAGCTGACCTACCTGGGCATGGCTCTGGATATCGGGCTTGCGGGCATCGCCATTTTTGCGCTCGTGTACCTTCGTTGGTTCAAAAAGGCACTCTCGTCCTTGCTGCCTCGCCAGATGAGTGTGCCGCTTCTGTGTGGAAGCGCCTTCTTCCTGATCTGCTCTGCCTCCAACGCCTATATCCTGTCTGTCGAATATTTATGGATATTCTTCATTCCTTTTTTACTTTCAAGGTGGATACCAGGGAATGATTCGATTGAGCCCAAACAGGATGGAGGCCGCGATGCCGTCTGATGTGCATCACCCGGCGAATGACGTGGCGTCGCTGGCAGCCGGGATGGCCGAAGGCTCGCGGCCACTTTTGTCGATTGTCACTGTCACCCGGAATTGCGAGGCCACTCTGGAGCGTACGCTGGCTTCCGTGCGAAGCATCAAGACGCCGGCCATCCAGTACATTGTGATTGATGGCGCCTCGACGGACTCGACGCTCGCAATCATTTCACGGTACGGTGACATTGTGGATGTCCTGGTCTCGGAGCGCGACAGCGGTATCTACAATGCGATGAACAAGGGCGTCGCGCTCGCCTGCGGCGACTACACCCTGTTTCTTAACGGTGACGACCATCTCCTGCCGGATGGATTCAATCAGGCAATCGCCCTGTTGGGCCGGCAAAAGCCCGTGGTGCTCAGTTGCCGCAGCGAGGCGGTTTCGGAAGCCGGCGAACCGCTGGGATTGTTAAAACTTTCCACCTGGCGCCTGTTTTTCTTCAATACCGTGCCGCACCTGGCCACATTTGTGCGCACCGACCTGCAGAAACAGTACAGGTTCAGGGAGCAGTTTAAAATCGCGGCAGACTATGACCTGTTTCTTCGCCTGTTTCTTGGGCGCCATCGGTTCAGTACTTCTGAATTGGTCACTGCCACTCACTACCGCGGGGGCTTTTCGGGCAACGTCCCTTTGACAATTCAGGAGTGCCGCCAGATACGGAAGGAGAACCTTGGCTGGGTGGTGTACGCATTGACCCGTGCGCTGGAGGCCGGCAATGAATTTCTCAATTGGGCACTACGCAGGGGGCGGCGTGCGGGTAACTTGCCCTGAAGCCCGTCGCGAAAGCGCTGAGTTCTTTGCCATCAACATTAATCCGGAAGCTTCTTTCATCATGACTGGCCCGCACGTGCACTCTGTTCAACGCCTCCGGCGCAGTCACACATGAGGTGCTGCGTTATCGGCGGAGCGGGGTTTCTCGGCTCTCATCTGGTATCCGCCTTGCGCAGCACTGGCCGCGACGTGCTGGTGATTGGCCGAAGCGATCGGGACGCCGTCGCCTTGCCGCCGGGCGTGGCTTACCTTCAGGGCGACATCCAGAATCGGGTTTTTATCGGCGGCGCGCTGCAGGGCGTGGATGAACTGGTGGATCTCGCCTATTCAAGCGTTCCGAAAACGAGCTTCGAGAACCCGGTCCAGGACATTGTCGACAATCTCCCCGGTTCCGTCGCGCTGTTTGATGTGGCCAGTGGCCTGAATTTGCGGAAGATGGTTTTTGTTTCATCGGGTGGTACGGTCTACGGCGAGGCGCTGCAACTGCCTGTTGCTGAAACACATCCCACCAACCCGATCTCTCCCTACGGGATCACCAAACTGGCATTGGAAAAGTACGCGCAGGTCTACCACCGCATGCGGCAGTTGCCGGTCTTGTGCGTCCGGCCTTCCAACCCGTACGGCGAACGGCAAAAGCCATACGTCGGGCAAGGCTTCATCGCAACGGCCATGGCGTCAATGCTCTCGGGCCAGGAAATCCGTGTTTTCGGACAGCAGGGCACCGTCAGAGACTACATTTACGTCGAGGATGTCGCGCAGGCTTTGGTTTGCGCTCTCGATCAGGGCTTGCCGGGCGAGTCCTACAACATCGGAAGTTCGATCGGGCGCTCCAATCTGGAGGTGCTGAACGAAATATCCCGCGTTGCCCTTGCTTCGGGCATCCAACCCAAAATCATGCATGTTGAACCGCGCTCCTTTGATGTGGCCGCCAATATTCTGGACGTGGAAAAGCTCCGGCTCCTTTGCGGGTGGCAGCCAAAAACAGGTTTTGCCGAAGGCATCGCGCGAACCTGGGCCTGGTATGGCCGCAATCGCGGCCGTCCCTGAGCTTGAAGCCCATGCGTTTACTCTTTTGCTGCCAGTTTTATGCGCCCAGCGTTGGTGGCGTGCAGGAGGTCATGCGCGAACTGGCCGAGCACCTGACGCTCAAGGGGCACCAGGTTACGGTGGCTACATCGCAATTGCAGGACCGTGATTTCCAGTCGCTCAACGGTGTGATGATCGAGAGCTTCAACGTCTCCGGCAACCGGGTGTCTGGCATGACCGGCGAGGTATCACGGTACCAGCAGTACGTCATCGATGGAGGGTTCGATGCGGTGATGGTCATGGCCGCACAGCAATGGACTTTTGATGCGCTCTGGCCGATTCTTGACCGGATTGAATCCCGGAAAGTCTTCATTCCATGCGGTTACTCCGGCTTTTATGAGCCTGCGTACGCGGGCTATTTTGAGCAGCTTCCGGCCATCCTCAGCCAGCTTGACCACCTGGTTTTCCATTCCACCGACTACCGCGATATCAATTTTTCGCGCCGTTTGGGGCTGAAGAATTTTTCGGTGATTCCGGTCGGCGCGAGCCGAAGCGCGTTCGATGTCGAGCCCGACCTCACGTTTCGTTCCGCACATGGCATTCCGCAGCAATCCTTTGTTTTTTTCACCGTGGGCACTTTCACCGGCTTGAAGGGGCACCTTGAGTTGGCCCGGGCTTTCTCCCTGCTGAAACTGAAGAAGAATGAACACGCCACTCTCATACTGAACGGCAACCAGGTCAAAGCCCCTGCACATGGGGCTTCCGGTATATACAGAAAAATCGTGCACCTGATCAAGGTTCAGGGATTTTCTTATTTGATCAAGAAGGCTTTCAGGACGGTCTGGCCGGGTGACAAGGATCTTCTCAGGATGGTCGACAGAATTAATCGCACCCAGGCCCAAAAAACCGTCTTGGTGACTGATTTTCCGCGCAAGGATTTGACGCAGCTGTTTATGACAGCGGACCTGTTTGTCTTTGCGTCGAAGATCGAGTACTCGCCTTTGGTCCTATTCGAAACCGCGGCAGCCGGAACACCCTTCCTGTCCGTGGGCGTGGGAAATGCCGCCGAGATCGCGCAATGGACAGGGGCGGGCGTCATGTGCCCTTCCACGGTCGACGGGAAAGGGTACACGCAGGTGAACGAAGAGGATTTGGCCGCCGCGATGGCGGAGCTGATGCGGGCGCCGGAATATCTCAAGACGTTGGGCCGCGCCGGACGGAAAAACTGGAGCGAGAAATTCAATTGGGAGAAAATAGCCGGGCAATATGAGCAGGTGCTCATGGGCCAAACCGCCACCCAGCAAGAGCGCGCGACTTTTGCCGGGTCTTCGGCATGAACTTTCTCTGAGCGGATATCAGGCGAACATGGTCATCACAAAGCTCCTCGGAGGTCTCGGAAATCAGATGTTTCAGTACGCGGCCGGCCGATCACTGGCGCTGGCCAATGGATGCGAACTCAAGCTCGACAACTCGGCGTTTGACCGCTACGTGATTCACAGCGGATATGCCCTGGGGGCGTTCAATGTCGCCGCCGAAATCGCCTCTGACGCCGAGGTGGGAAAGCTGGCGGGATCAACCCACAAAATTCCCCGAATGATTCTTCACAAGCTCGGCATACAGGGGAAAAGCTATTTTCGCGAGAAAGGCTTCGATTTCGATTCCGCCTTGCTGGAACAGCGCGCTCCGGTTTATATAGAGGGGTATTGGCAGTCCTACAAATACTTTGAGAAATTTTCGGGCCTCATTCGGTCCGAACTGACGCCGGGCCAGCCTCCACAGGGGAAGAACCTGGACCTCGCCCAACACATCGCGCGGGAAAACTCGGTCTCGGTCCATGTCCGGCGGGGCGATTACGTGTCGAATCCTGTGGCCAGCAGCCTTCACGGGTTTGTTGGCCTTGCCTACTACGAGCAGGTGCTGAACCGTATTTCCGGGGAGATCGATTCCCCTCATTTTTTCGTTTTCTCCGACGATCTGCCCTGGGCAAGGGCAAATCTCAAATTCCCGGGCGAGGTGACCTTTGTGGATCACAACTCAGGCGCCGCTGCCTACGAAGATATGCGGCTGATGAGCCTGTGCAAGCACCACGTGATGGCCAACAGTTCGTTCAGTTGGTGGGCAGCCTGGCTGGGCTGGACACCCGGCAAGAAGGTCTTTTATCCGGCCAACTGGTTCTCTTCGAAACTGCACAACGTATCCTCGTTGAATCCGCCCGAGTGGATTTGCGTGGACTCAGAGGAAGCTCATTGAAGCCCGATTCACCCCTGGTCACGATCGGCTTGTCGATCTACAACGGCGGCGCGACGCTGCTCGAAGCCGTGAACTCCCTGCGGGCCCAGACTTACCAGAACTGGGAATTGATCCTGATCGATGACGGCTCGCGTGACGACAGCGTGCGCATCGCCAGGAGTTTCCCGGATTCCCGCATTCTTGCGCTGTCGGACGGTTTGAACAAAGGGCTTCCCGCGCGGCTGAACGAGGCGGTGGCGCTGGCCAAAGGCAAGTATTTCTGCCGCATGGACCAGGACGATATTGCGTTTCCCCAGCGACTGGCAACCCAGGTCGCATTTCTGGAGGCTCATCCCGACGTCGACCTGATCGCCTCGTCAGTGGTTGTGTTTCGTGACGACGGAAGCCTGACGGGTGTGATCGAAGTTGCGCAAAGCCACGAAGCTATCGGTCGCCGTCCATGGAAAGGTTTTTACTTCCCGCACCCGGCCTGGATGGGGAAAACGAGCTGGTTCACGGCGCACCGCTACGTGCCCACTGCGGACGGTTCCGAGGATCAACTGCTGTTGTACAGCGCCTTCGATACGAGCTGCTTCGCGGGATTGCGCGAGGTATTGCTTGCTTACCGGGAAGACGGCCGATCGTTCAGGAAAATGTACAAAAGGCGGCTTGTATTCTGGCGCGTGATCGGCAAAGACGCACTGGCCCGGCGCAAGTTCATGGACGCCATGTTGCTCAGCATCCTGCAGCCCCTGAGAATTGCAGGCGATTTCCTTAATATCGGGCTTGGTGTCAAGTCTGCGCGCAACACGCTGGGGCCCGTCGATGCGCAGACCATGTCGGCATGGGCAAACATATGGCACGGCGTCCGTGCGGGCCATTCTCCGGTCTCCGCGAAGAACACCGCATCGGGGGAAAAATGAAAATCGCACTCACGGGCGCTAGCGGAAACTTCGGCCAGGAATTCCTTGCCCGGGCCGATGGCGATGTCATTGCCATCAATCGCGGCGACTGGGATGGTATTGATCAGGTGTTGTCTAGCGGAGTTGACGTTGTGATACATGCCGCGAGCGACCTCCAGAGCTCGATGGCGCAGTCACCGGTGAAATTACTCGATTCCAACCTGGTCACGACGGCCAGATTGCTCGAAGCAATGAGGTCCCACGAAATCCCTCGTTTGATCTTTATGAGTAGTTGCGCCGTTTACGGTGACAGTATCGGTTCGGGAGAGGCCAGTGCCTGCCATCCCACCAGCATCAACGGAATCAACAAGCTGCTCAATGAAAAGATCATCTCAGAGTTCTGCGAGGCAAACCGCATCAAATATGAAATCTTGCGGGTTTTTAATATGTATGGCGGAACGGACCATTTCTCCATCTTGAGCCATATCCGCAAGGCCCTGCAAAGCGGCAGCCCCTTTACCTTGAACAATGCGGGAATCGCCCAAAGGGATTTCATTCATGTCGCCGACGTCGCGGCGATTGTGGTGCAACTGCTGAAACTGGACATTCCACACACCATACTGAACGTTGGCACCGGAATCGCGACCAAGGTCTCGACGCTGGTAGATATGGTCCGTGCGCGCCACCCCGAACTTGTCATTCGCGCTTCAAGCGTGCGGGAAGCCGAATACTCCAGGGCCGACATTTCACGGTTAAAGAGCTTGCTGGGCTACACATTCATTCCAATTGAGGACTATCTGCGCGATGGCTTCGAATTTCATCGCATTTCCGGTTCATGAGTCTTCAGTCAACACTCCCCGGACATGCCGCCAGCCGGAAAAAAATATGCATCGTGGCGACCGTGCCTTTTGCCGTCAATGTGTTTTTAAGTCCACAGGTCAGAAAGCTGAGCAGCTACTACGACGTCACCATTGTGGCGAATGGGGTAGCCGGTGATCTGCTCGCGTCCCTATCGGAAACCGATTTTTTTGCCGTAGACATCCAACGGAAGATTGCGATTCGCCGTGACATCGCGTCAACCCTGGAGCTTTGGCGTTTTTTCAGGGTTCAGCGGTTTGATGCAGTGCACTCCATCATGCCTAAGGCCGGCCTGCTTGCGATGGTTGCCGCGAGAGCGGCAGGCATACCTTGGAGATTCCACACATTCACCGGCCAGGTCTGGGCCACCCAGCGTGGACTCAAAAGGCAATTGCTGAAAAGACTTGACGGTTTGACGGCCTGGTGCGCCACCAAGGTTTTTGCCGACAGCTACGCCCAGCGCCAGTTCCTCATTGACCAGCAAGTCGTCTCGCCTGCCCGCATCGGCGTGTTGGCTGATGGTTCCGTGGCAGGCGTGGATATTGACCGCTTTAGCGCCAGCCACAGCGTTCGCCTCGATGTTCGCCAGAGCCTGCAGATCCCTGAAGATGCCATGGTATTTCTTTTTATCGGGCGCTTGACGCGTGATAAAGGGTTGCTCGACTTGGCCGAGGCATTCGCGCGGGTTGCCGCTGGTAACGAACTTGTCCACTTGCTGGTCGTAGGTCCTGATGAAGAGCGTCTGGGCGGAGCGCTAGCTGAACTGACGCGAGCCGTTTCCGGACGCGTTCACACCGTCGGCTTTACCGACACGCCCGAACGTTACATGAAGGCCGCTGATGTGCTGTGCCTGCCAAGCTATAGAGAGGGGTTCAGTACCGTAGTCATCGAGGCCGCGGCGGTCGGGCTGCCGGCTATCGCGTCGCGTATTTATGGTGTGACGGACGCCGTCGCGGAAGGCGTGACCGGCATTCTCCATCAGCCGGCTGCGATTCCTGAAATTGCCGAGGCGATGATGTTGATGGCAGGCCGCCCGGAGGTTCGCCTGGCAATGGGAGAGGCGGCGCGCGCCAGAGTCGCCGAAAAGTATTCAGAAGGACGCGTGGTCGGTGCTTTCGTCGACTTCTATCAGTCCGTGTTGGGTGCCTGACTGTGGTTGGCCGGCGTCGCATCGCCATCTGTCCGGCAGTCGTCGGCACCTGGTGGCCGCATAGCCGCTTCACCTTGTTGACGTACACTGCCAGTCTCCAATTTCGGCAGCCGAACCCGTGGCAGGAGGCGCGGCGGCTTGACGCCGGCAGCCGTCGCGATGCTGGCCAAATATGAGTTCGAAACCACCGGTTGAGCAGGGGGCCTTCAGTAGACCCGGGCCCGCTCTCAAGACTAACCGCTTCATCAAAAAGATCAGAGATGATTTTCAAGAATAAAACCCCTTGGCTGTGGGCCGTCGGCTTGCTGCTTGTACTCCCTGTGTTTTTCCAGCTCGGCGGTGGCGTCTACCGGGATGTCAATCCCATCATCGACTCGCAAGGCGTATTGGCGGCATTGCCGCTCCCAGTGTCGCTTCTGGCTTGCGCGGCATCGCTTGTGTTTTTGACCTTCGGCAGCATGCAGCGGATTCGTCCGGCGCTTGCCATGATAGGTGGCGTTGTTATGGTCAGCTTGGCCTCCTTATGGCTCGGCAGCAATGGAGTGGTGCCGCCGCAGCGCAAGTTGCTCATGATCGCGCAGGTCATGCTGCCTATTGCCGGCTTGCTGCTGGGGCAGTTGGTCGAAGACCGCGACAAAATCATCGCCCGGGCATTTTTGGTTGTCGTCTCCATCGTTGCGCCCCTGCAGTTGCTGGCCTCCTGGCTGCAAGGCGGGTTAATCCTGACGCACTATATGTATGCGTTCAGCATTTATTCACATTTTCAGTACGTGACGCTGATCTTTGTGTGCGCTTTTGCGTTTTCTCTGACCTCCCTGTGGGACGAGCACCGGGTGTGGCTTTGCGTCATGATGCTGCCGATGCTTGCCTACGTCACAGCCAGTCTTTCCTTTCTGACCATCTTTGCCTACGTCAGCTTCCTGCTGGTCTTCCTGGGTTTGAAACTCTATAAATACAGGGCCAAGGTGAGTGCAAAGTCGGCAGCCATTTTCCTGATTCTTGCGGTCGCGGCGGGCGTTGGCGCAGTGGCCTATTTCAAGGAAATGAGCGTTCTTTCGCTGGAAAAACACCAGATAAACTTTCACGCCAAATTTGAAAGCCTGGCCGAGGGAAATATACCCACCAATGTGCAGGAGCGCTTTGAGGACTGGAAATTTTTTGGCGGGGCGATCTTCGAAAGCGCAAAGACGGTCCTGGTGGGCCATCCGCAACCCATGCCGCGCGAAATCAGGTCGAGCCCGCATAACTGGTATATCGACATGGGTTACACCTTCGGCCTTGTTGGAATTCTGCCGTTATTGGCACTGGTCGCCTATACAGCCGGGCTTTGCTGGAAGCACAGACGGACCTTGTCCGCCGAGACCTGGTGGCTGGCTGTTCTGGTCTTTTACCTGGTTATCGTCGACAGCAACTTCAAGGTCACGCTACGTCAGCCGTATCCGGGGATTTTTGCGTACTTCCTGTGGGGTTTGCTGCTGACGCGTTTGCGTCTTCTGCCGCCGTCCCGCCGGGACGTCTAGCGCCCGCAGGCCTATGCGCGCACGTCCGGCAAGCCTGAAAAGCGGGATTTTGATCAGCACGGCAGGTGTCTTCGGATCGGCATTCCTGTGGTTACTCAGTTTCAAGGCCATCGCTTATTGGATGGGACCGGAGGGCGTCGGCCTGTTCTCTCAGCTCAGACAAATGGCCCAGGCCGCCACCATAGGCGCGACATTTGGCGGCACCAACTCTGTTGTTCAGGGCCTCGCCGAACGCCCGAAAGACGATGAAAAAGCGCGTTTCCGGTCATCGGCCGCCCGCTTCATCGGCATAACCGGTTTGGGTGTTGTAGCGGGGATGCTTTTGGCGGCGCCACAGTTGACCCGGTTTCTCCTGTCGTCCAGCGCCCCCGAGCTGGTGGCGACCGTTCGCTGGGTCGCGTTGGCCGTACTGCTCAATGTGGCGGGGACCTACGCAATTGCCGTGTTGAATGGCTACCGTTCATACGCCCACCTGGCGTTAGCGCAAACTGCGGGGCCCGCTGCAATGGTGGCGTTGTTGGCCGGCGCCTGGATACTGCGGCTGCCGTCGGACCCGCGTTTGCTCGCCGGATCTTTTGTGCTTTGTTTTGGCCTGACCTATGTGTTCGGCCTCTTCGGGATGTCGCGTTTGCCCAGGCCTGCGGCAGGCACGCCGGCAGGGCTCCTGCCGCGAGCCCAAAGCCGGGCTTTTCTTCGATTTGCGTTGTCAAACCTCGTGGCCGCCCTCTCCACCACTGTCACCCTGCTGTTGGTCAGGTCATGGGTGATTGAGATGGAAGGCTTCGCCTTCGCCGGGCTTTTCGACGCAGGTTGGACGCTGACTTTCAACTACGCCACTCTTTTCCTGACAGCCTGCAGCGCCATTTACCTGCCCCTGCTGACGGCGGCAGTGGAGCCTGCCGACCAGAAGGTCTGCATGCTGAAGACAGCTTATCTGGTGCTCGGCGCAAGCATATTGGGTTGCTATGGGATGGTTTTTCTGAAAAAACCATTGATCAACCTGCTCTACAGCCCGCAGTTCCAGGAGTCCGGCAAGGTCCTGGCCGTACTGGTGATTGCCGTGATATTTCGCGGCACCTCCTGGGTCTACGGAACCATGATTCTGGCCACACGTAATTCGCGCGTGCTGATGATCTCCGATCTCACCCTTAACCTGCTGCTGCTTTGCACGACGCGGTATGCGCTCGAGCAGCAGGCTTCACTGCAGGCTTTGAGCTGGGCGTTTGTACTGCCGAATTTTCTTTACCTCGTGTTCGTGGTCGAATATGCGTGTATGAGGAACAAGCTCATGCGGCGACGCCAGATATGGCCCCTTCTGACGGCAGGGACGTTACCCTTGTTCTATCTGGCTCTGGAACCGGTAACCCTGTCCTGGGCACACTCCGGGCTCGCAAAATGGATTTGCCTGGCCGCGGGACTGAGCGCGAGTGCCGCCTCTTTCCTCGCTTACAAGAAAGTTGCTCCGTGAAACTACTCAGATCCGACATCGAGCGTTACCACCGCATGCGGGGCCGGCATTCTCCCCTATCAACGCCGGCGCTGCTGGCAGCCTGTTTGAACCCTCGAATGGCGCCGGTGGTGCTGTTGCGGCTGTCTGAGTTTTTCCATGAGCACCGCCTTGGCGCGGTTGCGAAACTTTGTTCCATGCTGAATGTCGCGGTATTTGGACTTGAGACATCACCGCAGGTCAAAATAGGCGGAGGGCTTTCCCTTCCGCATACGGTTGGCACGGTCATCGGTGCGGAGCGCATCGGGGACAATTGCACCATCATGCAAGGGGTGACCTTGGGGGCGAGCGAACCCGACATGGGATTCACCGCCGCCATGCGGCCCGTGATTGGAAACGAGGTGTTCATCGGGGCCGGTGCCAAGGTGATCGGCCGCGTCCATATGGGCGACCATGCCAAGATCGGCGCCAATGCCGTAGTGCTGCGCGACGTGCCCGCCCATGCGGTGGCCGTCGGTGTTCCCGCTACCGTCGTTTCCCGGGGTGTGCCCGGAATTTCCGAAAGCGAATGATATGGATCCGCTCGTCATCAGCGCTTCGTTGGTTCTTTACCACCCTGACCTGCCCACCGTTGAGCGAACGCTGCTCGCGCTCGAGGAGGCCGCGAAGATAGCGAAAGAGCACTATGCGCTGGAATTGGGCCTGACGCTGGTCGATAACTCGGCCGACGCCGGCGAGCATCTTCGGGTGGCCCGTTGGCTTGAAGGCTTTAAGGCGGCGGTGCCTCATTGGAAGCTGGAATTGATGCGCTCGCCAGGCAACCTGGGATATGGGCGCGGCAATAACCTCGTCATCGAACATGCCCGGTCCGACTATCACCTCGTCATCAATCCGGACCTCTTCGTGAATGCCGATGCGTTGCTGGAGGCGATTCGCTTCATGCAAGCGCATGACGACGTGGGGATGCTAAGTCCTGCGGTTTATGGTGAAGACGGCTCGCGGCATTACCTTTGCAAACGCAACCCGACTTTGCTGATCATGTTTTTGCGCAGCTTTTCGTCGCCATGGCTTCAGTCGAAACTGCTGTCCGTGATCAACGAATTCGAGATGCGCGATTGCGACTATGACAGGCCGATTCACCCCGTCGAATACCCGACAGGGTGCTTCATGTTCTTTCGGACCGCGCCGCTGCAGGCGATCCGCGGTTTTGATCCGGATTTTTTCCTGCACTACGAAGATGCGGACATCGGGCGAAGGATGCTCACCGTGGCGGATGTGGTCTATGTGCCAAGTGTCCGTGTCATTCATCAGTGGGCGCGTGACACGCACCGCTCGCTGCGATCCAAGTTTGTCACGGCCAAGTCAGGCTGGCTTTACTGGCGCAAGTGGGGCGGCGTCTTTAGCAGCGGTACTACCGCCGAACCGCGAGGCAAGTTCGCCCGTGGCACCGGCGGAAAAACTGCGGGGACGGACTTGACGGGACGGCGAGTGCTTGTCACCGGAGCCAATGGTTTTATCGGCAAGGCCTTGTGCGATACCCTTCCGTCCCGCGGTTGCACTGTGTTGGGCGTGGTTCGCCAAAATCTCGGGCTCGACCAGTCGGCCGCCGTGAAACATCTCGCGCTGGGCAACATTGATGAGAACACCCGGTGGACTGATGCACTGTCGGGCATTGACAGCGTGGTACATCTGGCCGCGCGCGTCCATGTGATGAACGACACGGTTGCCGATCCGCTGGCGGAATTCCGGCGGGTTAATGTGGCTCTCACGCTCAACTTGGCGCGCCAGGCAGCCCAGGCCGGGGTGCGGCGTTTTGTTTTTATCAGTTCCGTCAAGGTCAATGGAGAGAAGACGGCGGTAGGCCAGCCATTTACCGCCGAGGACGTGGAGCAGCCGACGGATCCTTATGGCGTTTCGAAGCTGGAGGCGGAAAAAGCGTTGATCGAGCTGGCCGGCCAGACCGGCATGGAGGTGGTGATTGTCCGGCCGGTGCTTGTCTATGGGCCTGGTGTCAAAGCTAACTTCCACACGATGATGCGCTGGTTGCGCAGGGGTATTCCCATGCCATTCGGCTCACTGGACAATCGGCGCAGCCTGGTCTCGATCGACAATCTGGTTGACCTCCTCGTGACCTGCCTGATTCATCCGGCGGCGGCTAACCAGACCTTTCTGGTAAGCGATGGAGAGGACCTCAGCGTGACAGAACTTCTGCAACGCACCGCAGTGACTTTTGGACGGCCCGCCAGGCTGCTGCCGATGCCGCTCTTCATCCTCCGGATTGCGGGTCGCATCTCAGGCACTGAGCCCATCATTCAGCGCCTGTGCGATACGCTACAGGTCGACATCGGCAAGACACGGCGGCTGCTGGGCTGGAAGCCTCCTCTTTCCGTCGATGCCGCCTTGAAGAACACGGCGTTGCACCTGCGGGAGGAGTAAACCATGCGCCAAACCCGGCAGACAGTGCTGATCACCGGTGCCGCAAGCACGATAGGGTCCCTGCTCGTGCCCATGCTGTCTGAGCGCGGTGTTCCAGTTTCTGCGCTTGGGAGAAAACGGCCTGAGGGGCCCGCTGGTGATGCGTGGCATTTTCTCGACCTGGCCGACAAGGCTGCGGATGTCCCGGCCGTCGATGCCGGCACCCTGATTCATACCGCCAGCCTGTGGCTGCTGCCAGGCTGGCTCGAAAAATTTCACGCCCGTGGCGTGCGGCGCGTCATTGCGTTCAGCTCGACCAGCCGGTTCACCAAGCTGGCATCGGCCAGCCCTTATGAACTGGAAGTGGTCAACAAACTTATTGAGGCCGAAGACCACCTGGCGGCCGAGTGCGAGCGCCTGGGCATGGCCTGGACGATTTTCCGGCCCACATTGATTTACGGCGGCGCCGGCGGGGACCGCAACGTCGCCGACATCGCACGGCTGATACGCCGCTTCGGTTTTTTCCCGCGCTTTGGCCAAGCCGCCGGCCGCCGGCAACCGGTGAATGCACGGGACCTGGCGCTGGCCTGCGTGCAGAGCCTGGAGGCGCCCGCAAGCTACAACAAGGCTTACAACCTCAGCGGCGGTGAGACGCTGGCCTACGTCGACATGGTGCGGCGCATCTTTGAAACCCTGGGCCGCAAGCCGGTTTTTATCCCCGTCCCGATCTGGGCATTTCGCGTTGCGGTGCGCTTTGCCCGCCTGCATCCGCGCTTTGCGCACCTGACGGCCGATATGGCCCTGCGCATGCAGGCCGACCTGGTGTTCGACCACCAGGATGCGTCGCGCGACTTTGGTTACCAGCCCGGCCGGTTCGACCCGGCCTACCTCACCACGCTGCGCTGACCGGCGGGCACCGGCGATGCTGCACAATTGCGCCATCTCCCCTTTTTAGACCTTAGCCATGAGCGACACCCCCATGACTGATCCTGACCTGTCCCATGTCGGCCCGCGCGACAAGGCCGAAATCCTGGCCCAGGCGCTGCCCTACATCCGCAAGTTCCATGGCAAGACCCTGGTCATCAAGTACGGCGGCAATGCCATGACAGACCCGGCCCTGCAGGCCGACTTTGCCGAGGATGTGGTGCTGCTCAAGCTGGTAGGCATGAACCCGGTGGTCGTGCACGGCGGCGGCCCGCAGATTGAAGCGGCGCTCAACCGCCTGGGTAAAAAAGGCCACTTCATCCAGGGCATGCGCGTGACCGACGAAGAGACCATGGAAGTGGTCGAATGGGTGCTGGCCGGCCAGGTGCAGCAAGACATCGTGGGCCTGATCAACCAGGCGGGCGGCAAGGCAGTGGGCCTGACCGGGCGCGACGGCGGCTTGATCCGGGCGCAAAAGCTCAAGATGGTCGATAAGGACGATCCGAACAAAGAGCACGACATCGGCTTTGTCGGCGACATCGTCAGCATTGACCCCAGCGTGGTCAAGGCCCTGCAGGACGACGCTTTCATCCCGGTGATCAGCCCGATCGGCTTCGGCGAAGCCAACGAAAGCTACAACATCAACGCCGACGTCGTGGCCGGCAAGCTCGCCACCGTGCTCAAGGCCGAGAAGCTGGTGCTGCTCACCAACACCCCCGGCGTGCTCAACAAAGCTGGCGAGCTCCTCACCGACCTGAGCGCCCGCGAGATTGACGAGCTGTTTGCCGACGGCACGATTTCCGGCGGGATGCTGCCCAAGATCGAAGGCGCACTGGACGCGGCCAAAAGCGGCGTGAACTCGGTCCACATCATTGACGGCCGGGTGCCGCATGCCATGCTGCTGGAAATCCTGACCGACCAGGCCTACGGCACCATGATCCGAAGTCATTGATGACCCCCCGAAGCGCCTTCGGCGCCTCCCCCCGAGGGGGCGCCACCTGCGGCCCGGCAAAGCCGGTTCCGCGCTGGCACTGGTAGAAGACCCCATCGTGTTGCTGAGGGCCTTGAAATGCGTTTACTTTTAGTTGAAGACGACGTGATGGTAGCCAGCGGCATCAAGCTGGGGCTCAGCGACGCCGGTTATGCGGTCGACTGGGTCGGCAGCGCCGAGCGTGCCGAAGAAGTCCTGCAGGGCGAAACCTTTGACGCCGCCATCATCGACATCGGCCTGCCGCGCATTGACGGGCTGGAGCTGACCCGGCGCCTGCGCCGCGGCGGCCTGGCCATGCCGGTGCTCATCCTCACCGCGCGCGACGCCCTGCAAGACCGCGTCCAGGGCCTGGACCTGGGCGCCGACGATTACATGGTCAAGCCCTTTGAGCTGCCCGAACTGCTGGCGCGCCTGCGTGCGTTGCTGCGCCGCTCGCAGGCCGCCACCAGCGCCACACTGAGCTTCGGCGCGCTCGAACTCGACACCGCCAACCGCGAAGCCCGCGCCAACGGCCAGCTCATTGAACTTGGGCCGCGCGAATGGACGGTCATGGAGTATTTGCTGATCAACGCGCCCAAGCCCGCCAGCAAAGACAAACTCCTGCAGGCCATGACCGGCTGGGACAAGGAAATCACGCCCAACGCCATCGAGGTCTACATCTCGCGCCTGCGCGGCAAGCTGGAGCCGCACGGCATCGCCGTACGCTCGATACGCGGTTTTGGCTACCGCCTTGAACTGACGGAAGCCGCGCCCGGCCTGCCCGGCGCCGGCGCCGAGTAAGCGCGGCGCGCATGGGCGCCCCCGGCCATTCCTGGGCCGACCGCCTGAAGGCCCGGCTGGGCGCCCTGGCCGCGCGAACCAGCGACAGCCGCCTGATGCCGCCGGCCATGAAGTCCGGCTTGCAGCGCCGCCTGCTCCTGCTACTGCTGGTGCCGCTCGGGATTTTTGCGCTGGTGAGCGTTTACTTTGACTACCGCACCGCCGGCAACGTCGCCCTGCAAAAAGACCAGCAACTGGCCCGGCTGATCCCTCTGCTGGCCGACTCCGTGGTGGGGCCCGGCATCACGCCCGGCGGGCGCGAACCCCTGCTTCTGCTCGCGCCCGCGGTGGACGATTTCCTCAAAGGCCACGCCGGTTCCGCCGGGTTCCGGATTTCCGACGCCCAGGGCGAATTCATGTCCGGGGAGGAGTGGATCCCCGACCTCCTGCCGGCCACGCATGAGACCGAGTTCCACAGCATCGAACACAAAGGCGTGACCTACCGCATCGCGGCCCAGCGCGTCAACACGGTCGCGGGACAACTGATCGTGCAACTGGCCGACGGGTCCGACCCGCGCCAGCAGTGGGTGCGCTCCGTGCTGCTCAAGGTGCTGCTGCCCAACCTTATCCTGGTGGTGGCCGCGGGCTTCGCGCTGAATTGGGCCGTCACGCGGGCGCTCAAGCCGCTGATCGAACTCAAAGACGCGGTGGAGCGCCGCAGCCCGCGCGATCTGAGCGCCATCGACCCGCACACCACGCCCGCAGAGGTCCGGCCGCTGGTCAGCGCGCTAAACCGGCTGTTCGGCCTGGTGAACGACCAGGCCGAAGGCCAGCGCCGTTTCGTCGCCGACGCGGCGCACCAGCTGCGCACGCCGCTGGCCGGGCTGCAGGCCCAGGTCGAGGCTTGGGCGCAGGCGGCCCGGGTCGCGCAGGCCGCAGGCTCTGACGGCGCCGTCACCTTGTCCGCCGAGAAAATCATCAAACTGCGCAATGCGACCCGCCGCACCTCGCAGCTGGCCAACCAGCTGCTGGCCCTGTCGCGCGCCGATGCGTCGGCTATCGCCGCCCAGCCCATGCAGCGGGTGGACTTGAAAGACCTGTGCGAATCCATCCTGCCCTTGCACCTGGACGCTGCCGCCCGCAAAGGCATTGACCTGGGGCTGGAGACCGAGCCGGCGCAGGCCAGCGGCTATGAATGGTTACTGCGCGAGTTGCTGGGCAACCTGGTGGATAACGCCGTCAAGTACACGCCGGCCGGCGGTACCGTCACCATCCGCTGCGGGCCCAGCCGGGGCCAGCCGGCCGTTGCCACCCAGGCGGATTCCCGGCCGGACCCGGATCATCCACGCTGGGGCGTATTCCTGGGGGTGGAAGACGACGGTCCTGGCATCGCGCCCGAAGAGCGCGGCAAGGCCCTGGAACGTTTCTACCGGGTTCTGGGTACGGTCGGGGAGGGCAACGGCCTGGGCCTGGCCATTGCCAATGAAATCGCGCGGATTCACCGCTCCCAGCTCGAGCTGGATTACGCCACCGCGGATGCCTCAGGGCCGCGCGGGCTGCGGGTGCGCCTGAGTTTGTAGTTCGCCCGCCACAGTGAGCGCTCGCTGTTACGAAAGAGAACGTTGTAGCTTCGCCTCACGCAGTAAAACCCAGGCACGTCAAGCCATGAACCGTCACGTCCCTGTGCGAGAATCAATTGCAACGATTCCCGGTTTTTTGAAACATTCTTCATTTCCTCCCATCGCCTATGTCCGACTTAGCGTCTGAATCCGAAGTGAACCCGCAGGCCACGCCAGCTTCTGCCGAGCCTGCGGTGCGCAAGCGGCCCAAACCGGGCGAGCGCCGGGTCCAGATCCTTCAGGCGCTGGCCACCATGCTGGAGCAGCCAGGCGCAGAACGCATCACCACATCGGCGCTGGCGGCCAAGCTGGATGTGAGTGAAGCGGCCCTGTACCGCCATTTCGCCAGCAAGGCGCAAATGTTTGAAGGCCTGATCGAATTCATCGAGCAGAGCGTCTTCACCCTGATCAACCAGATCGGCGAACGCGAAACGGACCATTCGGTGCGCACCCGCAAGCTGGTCGTCATGATTTTGCAGTTCGCCGAGAAAAACCCCGGCATGACCCGCGTCATGGTGGGCGATGCGCTGGTGTTTGAAAACGACCGCCTGCAAGAGCGCATGAACCAGTTTTTCGACAAGCTCGAGTCCAGCCTCAAGCAAAGCCTGCGCGACGCGGCCGCCGCCAGCGGCGCGGCCACGCCCACGGTCGACGCCCAGGTGCGCGCCTCGGTCATCGTCGCTTTCATGGTGGGGCGCCTGCAGCGTTTTGCCCGCTCGGGCTTCAAACGCCTGCCGTCAGAGCACCTCGAAGCCAGCCTGGCAACCATACTCGCTTGAAACGAGCCGGCGCCCGTCAGCGGCGCCTGCTATCAAATCAGTAGCTGCCAGTCAATATCCTGATTGGGCTAGAGAGAAATTTTGCTTAAATTTCCATCCTCACCAGTTCCACAACGTGCCGTCGTGCTGCAGCCGGTTCACCGGCAGATAAGCACGCTGGTACGGGTACTTGGCGGCCAGCTTCTCGTCAATCTCCACCCCATGCCCCGGCGTTTCGCCGCAGTGCATAAAGCCTTTGTCGAAACGGTAGCTGTGCGGGAACACCTCGTCAGTTTGCTCGGTGTGGCGCATGTACTCCTGCACGCCGAAGTTGGGCACCCAGGTGTCAAAGTGCAGCGCCGCGCCCATACACACCGGTGACAGGTCTGTCGCGCCGTGGCAGCCGGTGCGCACCTGGTACATCGAGGCGAAGTCGGCAATGCGCCGCAAATGCGTGATGCCGCCGGCATGCACGACCGTTGCACGGATATAGTCGATCAGCTGGTTCTGGATCAAATCTTTGCAGTCCCAGATCGTGTTGAAAATCTCGCCCACCGCCAGCGGCGTGGTGGTGTGCTGGCGGATCAGGCGGAAGGCCTCCTGGTTCTCGGCCGGCGTTGCGTCTTCAACCCAGAACAGGTGGTACGGCTCCAGTGATTTGCCCAGCCGGCCCGCTTCGATAGGCGTCAACCGGTGGTGCGCGTCGTGCAGCAAATGAATGTCCGGCCCCACCGCCTGGCGCACTGCGTCAAACAGCTTGGGCGTGTGCAGCAGGTATTTCTCGCTGCTCCAGTCGTGCTCGCTGGGCAGGTTGCCGTCGGCCGGCTCGTAAAACATGCTGCCCTTGCCCACGCCGTAGACTTTTTCCAGGCCTGGCACGCCGCTTTGCGCGCGTATCGCCTGGTAGCCAATTTCCTTGTAGCGCAGCACTTCGTCCACCGTGTGGGCAATGTCGCTGCCGTTGGCATGGCCGTACACCATCACACCGTTGCGGCTGCGCCCGCCCAGCAGCTGGTACAGCGGCATGTTGGCGGCCTTGGCCTTGATGTCCCACAGCGCCGTGTCCACCGCGGCGATCGCGCTCATGGTCACCGGGCCGCGCCGCCAGTAGGCGCCCTTGTAGAGGTATTGCCAGATGTCCTCGATCTGGTGCGCGTCGCGGCCGATCAGGCACGGAATGACATGCTCGGTCAGGTAGCTCACAACGGCCAGCTCGCGCCCGTTGAGCGTGGCGTCGCCGATGCCGGTCAGGCCCTCGTCGGTTTCGATTTTCAGGGTGACGAAGTTGCGGCCGGGGCTGCAGACGATGACGCGTGCGTTGGTGATTTTCATGAAAGTCAGGGTAATCAGGGGGTATAAAAATGAAGGGCGGGCAAGCTGCGGTGTTGCGGTGTTCAGCCGTTCCATCCCAGGTGGCCGAGGAAGTCGCGGGTGCGCGCGACCGTCGGGTTCTCAAAAATCTGCGCGGGCGGGCCTTCTTCCAGGATGGCGCCGTTTTCAAACACCACCACCCAGTTCGCCACGCGCTGGGCAAAACTCATTTCGTGCGTGACGACGATCATGGTCATGCCTTCCTGGGCCAGTTTTTTCATCACGTTGAGCACCTCGCCCACGGTTTCAGGGTCCAGCGCCGAAGTCGGTTCGTCGAACAGCATCACCTCGGGCTCCATCGCCAGCGCACGGGCAATCGCCACGCGCTGCTGCTGGCCACCCGAGAGGTTGGCCGGGAAGTTGCCGGCCTTGGACTCCAGCCCGACTTTCTCGAGCAACACCATGGCGCGCTTGCGCGCATCGGCTTCGCTCATGCCCAGCACGGTGATGGGGCCCATGGCCACGTTGTCCAGCGCCGTCTTGTGCGGAAACAGCTCAAAGCTCTGGAACACCATGCCCATGCGCTGGCGCACTTTGCGCACCTCGGTTTCGCGCGTCGGCAGCGGAATGCCGTCCAGCAATACGCGTCCGCCATTCAGCGTTTCAAGCGCGTTGGTGCAGCGAAGCAGTGTCGACTTGCCCGAACCTGAAGGCCCGATCAGGCACATGACTTCACCCTTGTTCACCTGCAGCGACACGCCGTTGAGCGCCACAAAATCGCCGTACATTTTTTTCACGTTTTCGTAGACCAGCACGGGCGGCTGCTCGGCCCCCTTGCGCGGTGCGGTTGCGGCGGTGCCCGCTTGCATCACTGTTGTCATTCCTTGACTCCGTATTTTTTGTGGATCCAGTCCACGAGTTTTGCCTGGGGGTAGCCCATCAGCCAGTAGATCGCGGCCATGGCAGTCAGCATCTCCAGCACCCGGAAGGTCTGGGCGCGTATCTGCATCGAGGTGTAGGCCAGTTCACTGACCGCGATCACCGATACCAGCGAGGTATCTTTGAACAGCGAAATCCAGGTGCTGGCCAGCACCGGCAAGATGCGGCGCGCCGCTTGCGGGATCACCACCTTGAACATGGCCTGGCGGCGCGACATGCCCATGGCCAGGGCCGCTTCCATCTGGCCCTTGCGGATGGAGTTGATGCCCGCGCGGAAGGTCTCGGCGTTGTAGGCAGAGACATTGAGCACCAGCGCGACCAGCGCCGTCGTGAGCGCCGAGAACTGCACGTCAAACGCGATGGGCATCACATAAAACGCCCAGTAGATCACCAGGATCAAAGGCAGGTTGCGGAAAAACTCCACGAAGGCCAGCGAAGCCGAGCTCAGCAGCTTGTTGGACGACAGCCGCATCAGCGCCAGAAAAATGCCGCCCGGCACGGCCAGCAGCATGGTCAGCACCGTCAGCCCCACCGTCATGAGCGCGCCGTCCCACAGCGCGCCGCGATGCGTCCAGATGACGTTCCAGTCGAAATTCATGAGCGCCCCAGATGTGCGAGTTTTTGGTACATGCGGTCCACGACGCGGGTGACCGGGAACAGCACCAGGAAATACAGCACCATGACCGTCGTGAACACCTCCACCGGCCGGTAGCTCTGGCCGGCCACGGTTTCAGCGCGGTGCATCAGCTCGGGCACGGCGATCACGGTGGCGATGGCCGTGTCCTTGATGGCCATGGTCAGCACCGAGCCGAAAGCCGGCAGCATGCGGATGGTGGCCTGCGGCAGGATGATCTTGCGCAGGATCTGCGCGCGCGACATGCCCAGCGCGAGGCCGGCCCGCGTCTGCCCGGGGCGGATGGACTCAATGCCGGCCCGGATGATCTCGGAGGCATAGGCCGCGATATGCAGCGTCAGCCCCACCAGCGCAGCCCAGAAGGGCGGAAAGGTCACACCGGCCAGCAGCGGGAAGGCGAAGTAAATCCACACCAGCACCACCAGGATCGGGATGGCGCGCATGGTGTCGACATAAAAGACCAAGGCGACGCTGAGCCAGCGAGGGCCGTAAAGGCGCAGCAGCGCGATCACCAGCCCGGCCAGGATGCTGGTGGCCGCGCTGATCACGCTGAGCAGGACGGTGATGCCCAGCCCGCCGGCGAAGAAACGCCAGTTTTCGATGATCGGTGAAAAATCCACGTCCATGAAAGGTCCGTCCGGAGTTGAAAGAGAGGTGTGCGCGGCCCGCGTGCCAAAGCCGCGGGCCGGCCCAGACTTACTTCAGGTTCTGCGTCATGCGCACTTCTTCGGCCTGCAGTTGCGGCTCCATGCGCTTTTCGACTTCACGCAGCCAGTCCAGGTAGACCTGCTCGTTCTTGTTCACGCCCATGCCGGTCTTGATCTCGAAGATCTTGCTGTCCTGGCAGTTGTTTTC
>JAJKJM010000150.1 GCA_021153985.1 Polaromonas sp. | reverse complement strand
TGGTGGAAAACGGGTTGGAAGAGCTCATCCTCCAATTGTAGGCCGCGCGCCTGTGCGGCCTCCTCCAAACGCAGGGCGCCGCCCGGCATGGGCAGGTGTATCGTTTTGCGACGCTTTGAGCCCCCGTCAGTCAGGGGGCCGGGCTTAGTCGATAGAATGCACTTCCCTCGGCCCACGATTCTTCCCCCACCACCATGAAACTCATCGGCTCCGCCACCAGCCCCTACGTACGCAAAGTGCGCATCGTCATGGCCGAGAAAAAGCTCGACTTCCAGTTCATCCTGGAAGATGTCTGGGCGGCGAACACCACCATCACCGCGTCCAACCCGCTGGGCAAGGTGCCCTGCCTCGTCATGGAAGGCGGCGAAGCCGTGTTTGACTCCCGCGTGATCGTGGAATACCTGGACACCCTGTCGCCCGTCGGCAAGCTGATCCCCACGCAAGGCCGCGAACGCGCCGAAGTCAAAACCTGGGAAGCGCTGGCCGACGGCCTGCTCGACGCCGCCATCCTGGCGCGCCTGGAGGCCAGCTGGTCCGGCCGCGCCGCCAAACAGCGCAGCGACGCCTGGATAGACCGCCAGATGGGCAAGATCGACGCCACCATCAAGGCCATGAGTACCGGGCTGGGCGAAAAACCGTTTTGCAGCGGCATCCATTTCAGCCTGTCCGACGTCGCCGTCGGCTGCGCGCTGGGCTACCTCGATTTCCGCTTTACCCAGATCAACTGGCGCGAGATGTACCCCAACCTGGCCAGGCTGCAAGACAAGCTGATGCAGCGCGCGAGTTTTGCGGAAACGATTCCGCCGGGTTGAATTCAGGCCCCTTGGGCCGCCGGCAAGCTGGCTCGGGCGTGCAAATAGCGGCTTGTAGTGCTCACTGCCTCGCCCGCTTCTTCAACCACCGCATCAACCCGCCCACCCACGGCAGCTTTTCATACAGCTCCTCGGCCGCGTCCCAGTAGTCGCGGTGGTAGTCCACCAAACCGCCTGCGGTGAACTTCAGGTGTGAGCCGCCGCGCACGGTTTGCAGGGCGTTCTTGTCGAAGGTCTTGAAGCGGAACTCGAAGTTCCAGGTCAGGAAGCACTGGTCGCCGTCGACCAGATTGCCTGTGACGACAAAGCGGGGTTGATCCAGCGCTTCATACATGTGGCTGAAGATGGCGCGCAACTCTTCCAATCCACGCACTTCATTGAACGGGTCCTTGAACCAGGCATTGGGCGTGTAAAACGCATCGAGTTGAGCCAGGCTTTGGGGGCTTAGCGTCTCGTAAAAGGCGGCGATGCGTGCCGCTGCCGCGCGCGCGTTGGATGCGCTGGATAGGTCGGGCTCGTTCATAAGGCCAGAGCTTACAGCCCGGTGAATTTGCGCACGGCCGCGAAGTAGGCCGGGTAGGGCAACAGGCGCAGCGCTTTCATCCAGAGGGTGAAGCGTTTGGGGAAGTGAATGTCAAAGCGCCCCGCTTCCCAGCCTTGCAAGATTGCTGCTGCCGCCTGCGCGGGCGTGATCAGCGCCGGCATGCTGAAGTTGTTGGTGGCCGTCAGTGGCGTTTCGACAAAACCCGGGCAGACCAGGCTCACGCCGATGTGGCTGTCTTTGATGTCCATGTAGAGCGTCTCGGCCAGGTTGTTCAACGCCGCCTTGGTCGGGCCATACGCCAGGCTTTGCGGCAGGCCGCCGTAACCCGCCACGCTGCTGATGAGGCTGATGTGGCCGGCTTTGCGCGCCAGGAGGTTGGGCAACACCGCGTCCAGCACGTGCAGCGCGCCGCGGTAGTTGATGTCGTCGTGCCGCAGCATGTCGGCCAGCTTGTAGCCGGTGGCGCGCTGCGGTTGGTAGTAGCCGGCGCAATACATCAGCAGGTCCAGGGGGCCGGCGGTGAGCACGAGTTGTGCGGCTGCCATTACCGCCGCGTGGTCGGTCACGTCCAGTGGCAGGCTGGTGGCGCCGGGATGCGCCGCGGCGAAGGCTTGCAGCGCCGCCGCGTTGCGCGCCGAGACAAATACGCGCGCGCCTTGGGCATGCAGTGCCTCAGCCGTGGCCAGCCCGATGCCGCTGGACGCGCCGACCAGCCAGACGGTTTTGCCGCGCCATTGAGTGATGGGGGGATTCAGGGGCATGGTGGGTCAATCTGCGATGGTTATGGGTTGATGCTTGCTATCAATTCAGGAGCTACTAGTCAATGCGCTGATTGGGCTGGAGGTCGATTTGATGCGTAAAAATACCGAAGCTCCGGCATGTCAGCGTCTGACGAATGACAGCGTCACTTCGCCCAGCCCGAAACCGAATTTGCTCATCTTTGCCTTGTTCAGCATGACCTTGTTGTTCATCAAATACATCCAGTCATCAAACTGCACCTCGATCACCTTTCTATCGACCGGCAGTCTCAAGGTGTAGCCCCAGCGAAACACGTTGCCCTTTTCTTCGCCAATCGCCTCGCCCGCCACGTCGGCCGCGGTCCCGATGTAGCGGCCGCCCTCACCGCGCTTGAGCGTCCAGACACGGCGTTCCTTGGTGCCGTCCGAGTAGCTGAACGCTTCGTCGAGCACTCCGGTTTCCGCGCCCGGCGGACCTTGCCAGGTGCAGGTCATCACCACCGTGAAGCGTTTGACGACTTTGCCGGATCGGTCGGTGAAGACGCCGTAGGCATCTACCGTGCCGTTGAAGTATTGGCGTAGGTCCAGCACAGGTTGTTCGGCGGCATAGTCGTTGACCTGCGGGCTGCTGCAGGCAGCCAGCGCGGCGCAGAGCAGCAGGGCTGAGCCCAGGGCGGCCAGGCGGTGTGAAGCAAGGTTCATGGCAAGACGCTTTCAGGTACGGGTGAAGCAGAAGAAGGAGACGAGGGAAGAATGAAAAAGTACAGGCCCGCCGCTGCCGCGAGCTTGAGCACGCAGGGCAGCACGCAGTAAGCGATCACCAGTGCATCGAGCGCGGCCGTGTCGCGCACGCCCGGCGCATAGCCGAACACGCCCAGCAGCGGCAAGGCCAGCCCGGCGGCCAGCGCCAGGTTGAGTTTGGTCGCGAAATTCCACCAGCCGAAGTACGCGCCTTCAGACCGGCCCGATTGCCCGTTGGCCTGCACCACGCCGGCCAGCAGCGCACCCGGCAATGCCAGGTCCGTGCCCAGCGCCACGCCCGAGAGCGCGCACACCACGGTGAAAGCAGCTACCTGCCCCGCACCCAGCTGCGTGGCCCAGGCAAACACGGCTATCGCCAGCAGCATGCCGGCCAGCCAGGTGCGCGCCAGTCCCAGGCGTTTGACGACGGCCAGCCACAGCGGCATGGACAGCGCCGCTGCGAGGAAATAGCTGCCCAGAAACAGCGGCTCCATCTGCCGCGGCGCCTGCAGGCGGTCCTGAATGAAAAACAGCACCAGCGTGGCGGGTACGGCGCTGGCAATGCCGTTGAGCATGAACACCGCCAGCAGGCGGCAAAAAGCGGCCGACTTGAAGGGCAGCCAGATGGCTGAAGGTCCGGCGGCTTCGGCATGCGCGCGCGCCACAGGCCGCACCGCGCGCGACCAGGCCAGCCAGCCTGCGGCCAGCGCGACGAAAAAGACGGCGGTGGTGACCGGCAAACCCAGGGCCACAGGCGTGACCGAAGCCAGCACCACGCCGGCCAGCCCCAGCCCTTCGCGCCAGGCGACGATGCGGCTGCGCTCGGCCTCATTGCCACCCAGCATCGCGCCCCAGGACTGGTGGGAAATGCTGAGCGTGCTGTAGGCCGCATAGGTCAGTACCAACATCACTGCGGCCCAGGCAGTCAGCGCTGCGGGGTCTGTCACCGGCGGAAAGAACAGCAAGAAAAAGCCGAGCGCCAGCAGCAGCGCGGCGCCCGCGCCCAGCGCCAGCACCGCGCGGGCCGAGCGTGCAAACAGCCGGTCACTCAGGCGGCCCAGCAGCGGGTCGATGAAGGCATCGAACAATCGCGCGCCCAGCAAAATCGCACCCAGCGTGGCCAGCGGCACGCCGAACTCGCGCGCGTAGTGGTTGGGCAAGATGACGTAAAGCGGCAGCGCCACAAACGCCAGCGGCAGGCCCAGCAGGCCATAGGCCAGGCCGTTGCGCGGGCCGAAGGCCTCAGCGTTTGCTGGCGTGTGCGGCGATGTCACCCGCCGGCTCCGCCAAGCAGTGTGTCGCGCAATTTGGGCTCAGAGGTTTTGGCCGACAGCCAGATGCCGAAAAACAGTCTGGCGAACTCCGCGTCCCGGATTTCGCCATTCGCTTTGCCGTTCACCCAGAAGGCCGCGCCCACGCCGGGGCGGTGCACGCCCATGATGCGGTCGCCTTTTTTGACATCGGGAATCACGCGCAGCATCTCGGCTTTCCACTGGGCCGCCTGCGCGTCGCTGATGGCCACGCTGCGGGCCATTTCCTTCAATGAGCGGTCGGCCACGCCCACTGCGTCAAAGGCGCGCAGGTAGGCCAGCTCCAGCGCCAGTGGCTGGCTGGTGTAGCTGCCCGCGCCAAAGCCGGCGGGCACCCACAGCCGCGCGTCGTAGACCTGAAAGCCCCACACGGTGAGGCGGCCCTTGCCAATGAGGCGGCCTTGCGGCAGCGCCTCTTTCAGTTCGGGGCGGATGTCGGACGGGTCAGCATCGGTGGAGGTAACCACAGGCGTGTTGGAGCCGGGCGCGGGCGATTGCGCCAGCGCCGCGCCGGTGAAAAACACGAGCAGCAGGCCGGCGATTGCGGCCGCGCGTTTCAGCGCTTGCGCAGCGTGAACTGCACAACGCTGGTGTTCGCTTCGGCGAATGCGGCTTCGCAGTAGCACAGGTAAAACTCCCATATGCGGATGAACCTTTTGTCAAAACCCAGTTGCAGCACGCGCGACTCCTGCGCCATGAAGTCGTCGCGCCAGAGTTTGAGCGTGCGCGCATAGTCCTGGCCGAAAGCAAATTCGTCGACCACCTCGAAGCCGGCCGCTTCGGCCTGCGCACGGAACTCGCGCGGGCAAGGCAGGCAACCACCCGGAAAGATGTACTGCTGGATGAAGTCGGTGGAGCCTATGTAGCGTTCCCACAGCTCGTCGGCGATCACGATGCTCTGGATGCAGGCGTGGCCGCCGGGCTTGAGCAGGCGGTGAACGGTCTGGAAGTATTCAGGCCAGTATTCGCGGCCCACCGCCTCCACCATTTCGATGGAGCAGATAGCGTCAAAGGGCTCGTCTGGCGTGGTCTTGCCGATGTCGCGGTAGTCCTGCAGGCGCAGGTCGGCCAGTGGCGTGGTGCCCAGGCGCGCCATGCGCTGCCGGGCCCATTCGAGTTGTTCGGTGCTGAGGGTGACGCCGACCAGCGAGGCCTTGAATTCAGCCGTGGCCATCTCGGCAAGTGCACCCCAGCCGCAACCGATCTCGAGCACGCGGTCGCCAGGCTTGACGTGCGTCATGTCCAGCGCCCGGCGCACTTTGGCGTGCTGGGCTTCTTCCATCGGGGTGTCAGGCGTGGCAAAAATGGCCGATGAGTAGTTCATCGTGCCGTCCAGCCAGAGTTCATAAAAGGCATTGCCCAGGTCGTAGTGGGCGTGGATATTTTTCTGGCTGTTGGCTTTGGTGTTGCGGTTCAGCAGATGCTTGATGCGGTAGACAAAACGGCCCAGCCAGCTGCCGTAGATCACGTCCTCGACTTCCTTGCGATTGAGGATGAACACCTGCAGCAACTCGGTCAGGTGCGGGGTCGTCCAGTCGCCGGCGATATAGCTCTCGGCAAAGCCGATGTCGCCTGATCGCAGCGCCGCGCTGCAGGGTTTCCAGTTGTGCAGGTGCAGGCTGGCGGTGGGTGCCTCGCCCGAGCCAAAGCGCTGCAGCGAGCCGTCGGGCAGGCGCACCGTCAGCGTGCCGTGTTTCAGGCGCAGCAGCATCTTCAGGGCGGTGCGGGCTGCACTGGGTGCGTCGCCCGGCATGGCGAATGTTTGCGCGGCGGAGGAGGTGTTGAGTGTGTTCATCGCGTCACAAAGATTTCTGGAGGTTTGGGTTTTCTGACAAAGGGCACGCGCTTGAGCCACAGCTTCAAGGCCTGCCAATGGATGCGCGCGATCACCGCCAGCGTCATCGCCGGATGGCCCCACACGGCCTTGCGCAGGCTGGCGGCGGTGATGGGTTCCAGCGTTCCGTTGACGCTGGTTTCGAGCAGCGGGCCGGCTTCATCGTCGTAGTCGATGCGGGCGACGGTTTTTTTCAGCCCGTCGTTGTCGATGTGCAGAAAGCGAAAGCGATAACCGCCTTCCAGTGTGCAAAACGGCGAGACGTGAAACACCTTGTTTGCCCTGAGCTCCTGGCCGTACTGCGGAGAGTCGAGCAGGTAGCAGTGGCGTTCGCCAAAGGTGTTGTTGACCTCGACCACGATGGCGCGCAGGGCGCCGTCGGTGCGGTGGCAGTACCAGAAGCTCACCGGCTTGAAAGCGTAGCCCAGCACCCGCGGGTAGGCATGCAGCCAGACTTCACCGGCGGCGTCTTCCACGCCTTCGCGCAGCAGCAAGGCGTCCAGCCAGGCCAAGGCATCATCGCCGCCGTCGCCGTGGTCTTTGTCAAAAAAGCTGATGGCCGCCGGGCGGTTGCGGGCCAGCGCGCCGCTGCCGTGCTGCTTGAGGCTGCGCATGGGCAGCATGAGAAAGCAGGTCGGGTATTCAAACGCATTGCGCGCCGGGCGCAGCCGCGTGTGGCGGACCTGGCCGAAGCCGATCAGTGGCTGGGGTGCGTCTGCTGTCATATGGCGGCTCCTGCGCCCTGCAGCAGCAGGCGCGCGGCCTCCAGGCCGGACTTCAGGCCGTCTTCATGAAAGCCGTAGCCCGTCCAGGCACCGCAGAAATAGGTGTGGAATTGGCCTTGCAGGGCAGGAACATCCCGCTGCGCGCGTATGGCCGCCAGGTCGAACACCGGATGTGCGTAGTCAAATTCACCCATGATGTGTTTACGTGGGATCTCCCGGACCGGATTCAGCGACACCAGCACGGGTTGCAAAAAGGGAAGGGGCTGCAGCATGTTCAGCAGGTAGTGCAGGCAAACCCGGGGGGATTCCTGGTTGCCGGCCGGCAGGTTCTGCGGGGCGCGTTCGTAGTTCCAGGCGGCCCAGGCCAGCTTTTCACGGGGCAGCACCGAGGGGTCGGTGTGCAGCACTGCGCGGTTGGGCTGGTAGCGGATGGCTCCCAGCACTTTGCGTTCGGTGTCACTCGGCGCGTCCAGCAGGGCCAGCGATTCGTCTGAATGCGCGGCCAGCACGACCTTGTCAAACCGTTCGGCGCCGCTGTCGGTGATCACGCTCACGCCAGCTGCGTCACGCTCAATGCGGCGTACGGGGGTGTTCAGCCGCTTGTCGCCGATGCGGGCGATGATTTTTTCGACATAGTGGCGGGCGCCGCCTTGCACCGTCCACCACTGCGGCCGGTCGGTGATCTGCAGCAGGCCGTGGTTGTGGCAAAACCGGATCATGGTGGCCACCGGGAACTGCAGCATCTGGTCGGTCGGGCTGGACCAGATGCAGCCCATCATGGGCAGGAAGTACCAGTCGCGGAACTCGGCTGAAAACCATTGCTCTTCCAGAAAATCGCCCAGCGGCTGGGCCATGGCCGCCTCGGCGCCTGATTCAGCCAGCCGGGTGGTGATGCGGTTGAAGCGCACGATGTCGCCCAGCATGCGCAGGAATTTCCAGCTGGCCAGGTTGCCGCGCTGGGCAAAGACCGTGTTCAGGCTGGAGCCGCTCCATTCCAGGCCGGCGCCGTTGCGGCCTGCGCCCGGCACCTTGACGGAAAACGACATGTCGGAGCGCGCTGTTTCGACGCCGAGTTCGGACAGCAGCTTGATGAGGCGCGGATAGGTGCGTTCGTTGAAGACCAGAAAGCCGGTGTCCACGCCGTGCGTGACCAGCCCGCCGGGGGTGGGCAGGGTAATGTCGACCGTGTGGGTATGGCCGCCAAAGTAGCCGCCTGCTTCAAACAGGGTGACGTCGGCCTGGCCGTGCAGGCTGTGGGCCACGGCGAGCCCGGAAATGCCGGAGCCGATGACCGCCACACGCAAGGGCGCGCTGCTCATGCGCAGGCCCCTGCAGGCTGGAATATAAAAATGCTGCGAAGCGCCCCGGCGCGAACGAGGGAGGGAGGGAGGAGGAGGAGCGCCCCGGGATTGCAACTGAACCTGATCGGCTCAGAAGGCTTCGCAACAATGAAACTGTTTTCTTGGCAGCGCGGCCGGTTAAAGCCTGTCGCGCTTGCCAATGTATGAGAGCACAACTGAGGGGTAGTTCCCTGAAATAAAAGGCCCCTCAGGTAAATTTTTGTTAACGGCGTTCCTGTTAACGGGGCGGCTTGGCAGCCAGCTGTTTTTCGATCTCTTTGAGCAGGGCACCGCTGGCTGGGTCGGCCATGGAATTGAAGCTGGTGACGCTGGTTCCGTCCCGCGCGATGACGTACTTGTAGAAGTTCCAGCGCGGCGTCGTGCCCGTCTTGGCCGCCAGTTGCTTGAAGAGCGGATTGGCGTCCTTGCCCGTGACGCTGGTTTTGGTGAACATGGGGAATTTCACGCCAAAAGTGTTCTCGCAAAAATCGGCTATTTCCTTGTTGCTGCCGGTTTCCTGCGAAAAGTCGTTGGACGGAAAGCCCAGCACCACCAGGCCCTGGTCCTGGTATTTGGCATGCAGCGCTTCCAGCCCCTTGTATTGGCCTGTGAAGCCGCAAAAGCTGGCCGTGTTGACCACGACCACCACTTTGCCGCTGTACTGGCAGAGCGACTGGGGTTTTTCGTCCTGCAGCCGCAAAAAGTCCTGTTGCAACAGGCTGGGGCACGCTGCTGGCGCCGGGCTGGCGGGAGTGGCGGCAAGGGCGCCCGGCTGGGCTGCCATCAGGGCACCGCAACACAGCAGGCTCATCAGAAGGTTTTGGGGCGTGCAGGCAGGCATGGTTGGACTCGCGGACGGTTAGGGGGAAGGCGTATTTCATTTTGTCGTTCTTGGGGTCTTGGCACAAGCCGGGCGAGGCTTGGGCTGCCCAGGGAATACGCATCGCGCCGCTGGCTGGATTCAACTTCCCTTCCGCCGGGGAGCCGCCACTGAGCTGGCGGCCGAGGTAGGTGAACATGCCGGAATGAGGGGCGAAATATCCCGATTTGCCGGTAATTTGCCGTCAAGTCGCAAGTTGTCACATTCCCCGCCTAAAATCCCTCTAGTACCCAGGATGCACCGGGAGGGCATCCGAGGCAGATTTATCTGCGTATACGATTGCGAAGGAGTTCATATGCTTTACCCCGAACTGTTCAAACAACTTGAATCCGTCCGCTGGGACATGGACAAAGACATTCCCTGGGCCAGTTTTGACCCGGCCAAGCTGACCGACGAGCAAGCCCAGACCATCAAGATGAACGCCATCACCGAATGGTCTGCGCTGCCGGCCACGGAAATGTTCCTGCGCGACAACAAGGACGACAGCGACTTCTCGGCCTTTATGTCCATCTGGTTCTTCGAAGAGCAAAAGCACTCGCTGGTGCTGATGGAATACCTCAAGCGCTTCCGTCCCGATCTGGCCCCTACGGAAAAAGAGCTGCACGAAGTACGTTTTGAGTTTGAGCCGGCGCCTGCGCTGGAAACCCTGATGCTGCATTTTTGTGGCGAGATCCGCCTGAACCACTGGTACCGCCGTGCCAGCGAATGGCATACCGAGCCGGTCATCAAGCAGATCTACACCCAGCTGAGCCAGGACGAGGCGCGCCATGGCGGCGCCTACCTGCGCTACATGAAGCGCGCCATCAACAACTTCGGCAACGAAGCCAAATCGGCCTTCACCAAGGTGGGCGTGCTGATGGCCAGCGCGCGCCGCACGGCGCAGGCCCTGCACCCGACCAACCTGCACGTGAACAAAAACCTGTTCCCGCGCGACACCATCCAGAGCCGCCTGCCCAACCCCGAGTGGCTGGAGCACTGGCTCGACACACAAATCAAGTTTGATGCGGTGTGGGAAGGCAAAGTGGTCGAGCGCATCCTGCACAACCTGAGCCTGCTGATGAACCAGAGCTTCAAGACCGTGCAGGAGCTGAACCGCTACCGCAAGGAGGTCAGCAAAGAGCTCGCGGCGACCGTCGCCGCCAAGCCGGCACCCGCCGGGGCCTGATGGAAGACATCCGCTGGCCTAGCTCGGCAGGCGGCCGAAGCCGCGTCGTGGCGCGTGGCGCGCAGGTGTTTGCGGTGGCCAATGCCAGCGATGCATCGCTGGACTTCGCCGGGCAACTGGCGCAAACGCTGGCGATGCTCGACGAGCACCTCGTGCATGTCGGTGCTTCACGTGCCAATCTGCTGAGTTTGCAGATTTTTCTGGCCGACCTCCAATACAAAAAGCAATTGGACCCGGTCTGGCGGCAGTGGATTGGCGACGACAGCGCCGCCTGGCCGCAACGCGCCGTGGTGGGTGCGCAGCTTGACGGCGGCCTGCTGGTTGAGATCGTGGCCCAGGCCTTCCGGTAAAGTGGCGTGATGCCCAGCGAGCCCCTACTTCCCCAGCCCCCTGAATTCCTCCAAAAAATCGTGACTCGCGAGGAGGCGCCGCAGCGCCTGGCCACGCTGCCCCGGCCCATCGTCTTCACCAACGGCGTATTTGACGTTTTGCACAGGGGACATGCCACTTACCTGGCCCATGCGCGCGCGCTGGGCGGCAGCCTGGTGGTGGCGCTGAACACCGATGCGTCGGCCCGGCGGCTGGGTAAAGGTCCGGACCGGCCTCTCAATAACGAGCAGGACCGCGCCATCATGATGGCGGCGCTGGAATCGGTGAGCCTGGTTACCTGGTTTGACGAGGACACACCGCTGGAATTGATCTCTGAATTGCAGCCCGACCTGCTGGTCAAGGGCGGCGACTACGACATGGACAAGCTCGCCGAAACGGCGGTGGTCAAGGCCTACGGCGGCAAGGCGCAGTCCATCCCGTTTGTGGACGGGTATTCAACAACGGCGTTGGTGAAGAAAATCCGGTCGACCTAGAACCGGATTTCCGCAAGACTTCAGGCCGACTTGGCGATCAGCACGGCATTGGAGCCGCCAAAGGCAAACGAGTTCGACATCACCGCGCGCAGGCCTTTGGCGTCCCGCGGTGTCAGCGGCACATAGTCGAGGTCGCAGCGCGGGTCGGGGTTTTCAAGAAAGGCCGTTGGCGGCAGCTGCCCGGCGCGCAGGGTCATCACGCTCGCGATGAATTCCATGGCGCCCGCTGCGCCCATGGCGTGCCCGTGTACGCCTTTGCTCGAGCTGATGGGCAGGCGTGCGGCCAGGTCCTGGAAGGCCAGCTTGATGGCGTTGGTCTCAACCACATCGCCGACATCGGTCGCGGTGCCGTGGGCGTTGAGGTAACCGATGTCGGATGTCTGCAGCTTCGCATCTTCCAGCGCGAGCGTCATCGCGCGCGCCTGGCCTTGGGCGTCGGGCTGCGTCAGGTGGTGCGCGTCGGTGGTCGAGGCATAGCCGCAAAGTTCAGCCAGGATGTTGGCGCCGCGCCGTTTGGCGCTCTCCCACTCTTCCAGGACGAGCATGGCGGCGCCTTCGGCCAGCACCAGGCCGGTCCGGTCGACAGAGAACGGCCGGCATGATGTTTCGGCGCCGCCCGCGTGGGGTTTGGCCAGCGTGTGCATGGCCTGCCAGGCCTTGATGGTGCCGCGGTTGAGCAGTGCCTCCGAGCCGCCGGCCAGCATGGCGTCGGCGTAGCCGTGGCGGATTTGCCTGAAGGCCTCGCCGATGGAAGTGGCCGATGATGCGCAGGCGTTGGAAACGGTGCTGCTCGGTCCCTTGAGGCCGAACTCCATGGATACGTGGGCGGCGATGGCGTTGTTCATGGCCAGCACGACCGTCATGGGGCGCAGGCGCGCGACCTTTTGCTCAAGCAGGGCGGTGTACGCCGCTTCGGTGGAGCCGGCACCGCCGCTACCCGTGCCCAGCGATACGCCAAAGCGCTCCGGTGCGAGGCCGCTGGGCAAGGCGCCGGGTTCCGCACTCAGCCCGGCTTGCGCCATGGCCTCCCGGCCCGCCACCAGCGCAAACTGGCTGACGCGGTCCATGGTCAGCAGGCGGGCACGCGGGAAATGAGGGTCGGGATCGAAGTCGATCGAACCGGCGAGCACGCTTTCGGGGCCGGTGGGAAACGGAATGTCGACGGCCCGGATGCCGGAGCGGGCCGAAAGCAGGGCCTGAAAGAATGCGGAGGTGCCGGTGCCGACGGCGGAGATGACGCCCAGACCCGTAATGGCAACGCGACGCATGGGTATCCTGAAGAGCCCCGTCAGGGCTTAGGCGGCAGGTTTGCCCGACGGCAGCAAAGGCTCGATCAACTGGACCATTTCCGCAAGTGTGCGGGGCGGGTTGGCCTGGTCAGGGATCTGGATGCCGAACTGGTCTTCGATCTGGAACAGAAATTCGATGACTGCCAGCGAGTCCAGCCCGAGGCTCTCCAGCGTCGCATCCGGCAGCAGTTTTTCTTCGCTGATGCCAAACGTCTCGGCAAAAAGATTAATCAAATCAGAATTCATCACCCAACCAGTACATGTGTATTCAAAGCGTCATTGTCCCACCATCGCCACGGCAAGCTGACTATTGGCTATCGTTCAAGCCTCAAGGTCATTTTACAAAAGCGATGGCGTTGTTTTTGTGCCTCAAGGGGTGTACATCTGCCGGACAGCGTCCGACAGGCTGAACGTCCCCAATAACTCTCCAAGATAGCTGATCGGTGCGGGCGCAATGGCCGCTGCACCGATTTCTGCGCGCAGCCGGGCGTTGCTGAACACTGCGTCGGCTGTCAAAAAAGGCAGGTAAGGCTGCAGTGCGTCGAACATCCATCGTTGGCGGGCGAATTTGGGTGTCGGCACAAAGTCGCGGCCCCGCATCACCAGCTTGCCGATGCCCGGCATCGTGGCCGTCAATTCATCGGCCAGTACTTTGAACGTCATGGAGTCTTCACCCGTTGACACGTGATAGCAGTCGTGTGCCAGCTTGTCCTTGAGCAGCATCTCGGCAAAAGCGCTTGCGATGAAATCCACGGGCGCGAAATCCAGTTTGGCCATGGGATCCAGGGGCACATCACCCAGTTCTGCCATCACCGGAATCGACCACAGCATGTTGCGCGACAACTTGGCGTCATCAATGCCGCGCGACAGCACGATGCCGGGGCGCAGGCTGACAAAAGGGTTGCCACTGGCGCGCAGCAGCGTTTCAGCGTCGCGCTTGGACCGGATGTAGTCGTTGGCGTAGCCGGCAAAGGGCATGTCTTCGGTGATCACGCCGCGCGGCTCGGTGGTCACGGCCGCCGTGCCGACGAAAAAACCGCGCTGGGAGGGCGTCAGGTTCTTGAGGATGGCGGAGAAATTCTCGGCGGCCTTGATGTTGATAGGGTAAACCCCAGCGCCGGGCTTGAAAGAAGTGCTGGCGGCCGAGTGCAATATCACGTCGGCCGATTGCAGAACCGCCGTGCTCAGGCCGAAATTGGGCTCGATCACGTCGCCCGCCTCGGCCGACACCATATCGGCAAATTCAGGTTTCCACAGAACGCTCTTTTGAAGGCGCTCCAGGAGGCGGGTACGGGCCTGGTTCGAATCGGCGGCGCGCACCACAGCTGTGCTGTAGACGCCGCGCGCGGCCAGAAGAAGCATCAACTCGCCGCCAATCAGGCCGGTTGCGCCCGAAAGCAGTACGCGTTTTGACATGTTAAGAAATGTAAAGCTGAACCCAGGAGTATAAGCCAGCCAATGTTGCCGGCCACCAAAACCCATGTGGGTGCAAGCGTCTAAATCCCTTCAAATCCCCGTAAAACTGCACGGCTGCAGCGCTTTTCTTTGCGCCGCAGCACCCCTCTATTCAGTGGAGGGCTGCGCGGCGGGGATTTCCGCGGCTTTTTCCGGGGTTTTGCCGCCGCCATGCCGGCCGCGCAGCCGGGCCGTGATGCGCTTGATCAGGTGCTCAAGATCGTCGATGTAGGTGAACACCGCCGGCACCACCAGCAAGCTGAGTACGGTGGAGGTGATCAGGCCGCCGATCACGGCAATCGACATTGGCGAGCGAAAGCTCGAGTCCGCCGCGCCGAGGCCCAGGGCGATCGGCATCATGCCGGCGCCCATAGCCAGCGTGGTCATGATGATGGGGCGCGCCCGCTTGTGGCAGGCGTCGAGCAACGCGTCCCAGCGCGACAGGTTGTGGTCCCGCCGCGCGACGATGGCATATTCGACCAGCAGGATGGAGTTCTTGGTGGCAATGCCCATCAGCATGATCAGGCCGATAAGCGAGGGCATGGAAAAGCTCTTTTGCGCGATCAGCAGGCCCACAAAGGCGCCGCCCAATGAGAGCGGCAAGGCGGCAAGAATCGTCACCGGGTGCAGGAAGTCTTTGAACAGCAGCACCAGCACGATGTAGATGCAGAGCACGCCGGTCAGCATGGCCAGGCCAAAGCTGGCAAACAGCTCGCCCATCACCTCGGCGTCGCCGACTTCCACCACTCTCACGCCCGCAGGGAGGTTCTTGATGGCCGGCAGCAGTTTGACCTCTTCGGTGATGTCGCCCAGCGCACGCCCCGAGAGTTCGATTTCAAACTTCACATTCCGCGAGCGGTCATAGCGGTCGATGATGGCCGGCCCGCCTGTCACTTCCAGCGTGGCGACCTGCCCCAGCATGACCGGCCCCACGCCGGGTTTCACGCTGGGCACCGCCAGCCGCTCTAGCACGCTCAGGTCTTTGCGCGCGGCATCGTCGAGCTTCACGACGATGGGCACCTGGCGCTGCGACAGGTTCAGCTTGGGCAGCGATTCTTCGTAATCACCGACGGTGGCAATGCGCAGCGTCTCGCCCATGGCCGCGCTGGTCACGCCCAGGTCGGCGGCGCGCGCGAAGTCCGGCTTGATGGCGATCTCGGGCCTCACCAGGCTGGCGCTCGATGAGATATTGCCCAGGCCGGGGATGGTGCGCAGGTCTTTTTCGACGGCGAGCGCCGCTGTCTGCAGGGCGTTGGAATCCTCGGCCGTCAGCATCAGGATGTAAGCCTCACCCGAGCCGCCCAGGCCCACCTTGCTGCGCACGCCCGGCAAGGCCTCCAGCGCGGCGCGCATCTTGTTTTCGATGCCTTGTTTGCGCGGCCGTTCGCTGCGCTCGTCCAGCAGCACCGTCAGCGTGGCCTTGCGGGTTTCCGCGGCGCCTTGCATGGCAAACGGGTCGCCGCCGGCAGCGCCGCCGCCTATGGTGGTGTAGACGCTTTTCACATGCTCCACCTTGCTGATGAGCCGCCGTGCGTGTTCTGCCGATGCCCGGGTTTGCGCCAGCGTGGCGCCAGGCGGCAGTTCCAGGTAGACCTGGGTCTGCGAGTTGTCGTCGGGCGGGATGAAGCCCGTGGGCAGCAGGGGAATCAATGCCACCGAACCGAAGAAAAACAGCGTGGCCATGACCATGGTTTTCACGCGGTGCCGCATGGACCAGGTGGCCGCCCGCATGTACCACTTCATCCACGTCGGGTCGCTGTGTGTGCCCACCACGGGCTTGAGGATATAGGCCGCCATCATGGGCGTGAGCACCCGCGCCACCACCAGCGAGGCGAACACCGCCAGCGACGCCGTCCAGCCGAACTGCTTGAAGAACTTGCCGGCCACGCCGCTCATGAAGGCGGTTGGCAAAAACACGGCGATGAGTGTGAAGGTGGTGGCAACCACCGCCAGGCCGATCTCATCGGCCGCCTCCATAGCGGCCTGGTAGGGCGTTTTCCCCATGCGCAGGTGGCGCACGATGTTCTCGACTTCCACGATGGCGTCGTCGACCAGGATACCGATCACCAGCGACAGCGCCAGCAGCGTGATCACGTTGATGGAAAAACCCAGCATGTGCATGCCGATGAAGGCGGGAATCACCGACAGCGGCAGCGCCACGGCGGAGACGAAGGTCGCGCGCCAGTCGCGCAGGAAGAGCCACACCACCAGCACGGCCAGGATGCCGCCCTCATAGAGCAGGTGCATGGAGCCGTCGTATTCCTCCTGCACGGGCTGCACGAAGTTGAACGCCTCGGTGAGCTCCACGTCGGGGTGCTGCTGCTTGAGTTCGGCCAGCGCCTTCTGCACGGAGGCGCCCACAGAGACCTCGCTTTCACCACGGCTGCGCGAGACCTCAAAGCCCACGACCGGCTTGCCGTCCAGCAAGGCGGCGGCACGCGGCTCGGCCGTGGTGTCGCTCACGGTGGCTACCTGGTCGAGCCGGATGCGCCGGCCATCGCTCAGCGCCAGTTCCATGCTGCCGAGCTCCGCGGCCGATTTGACGGTGGCCAGCGTGCGGATGGGCTGCTCGCTGCCGCCCAGGTCGGCGCGTCCGCCGGCGCTCTCGGTTTGCACCTGGCGCAGCTGGCGTGAAATGTCGGCAGCCGTCGCGCCCAGCGCCTGCAGGCGGGACGGGTCCAGTGCGATACGCACTTCGCGCGAAACGCCGCCTACGCGGTTGACGGCGCCCACGCCGCGCACGGACAGCAACTTGCGGGAAATGTCGTTGTCGACAAACCAGGAAAGGGCCTCTTCATCCATGCGCGGCGAACGGATGGTGAAGGCCAGCACCGGCTGGTTGGCCAGGTCCATCTTGGTGACGACGGGTTCGCGCACGTCGGCCGGCAATTCGCTGCGCACCTTGGCCACGGCGGCCCGCACGTCGTCAACCGCCTCCTGCACCGGCTTTTCAAGCCGGAACTCGGCGGTGATGGTCGCCCCGCCGTCCTGCACCTTGGTGTAGATGTGTTTGAGGCCCTGTACCGTCGCGATGGAATTTTCAAGCTTGCGGGCCACTTCCGTTTCAAGCTGCGCCGGGGCGGCGCCCGGCAGCGAGGCGGACACCGTCACCGTCGGCAGGTCGATGTCGGGAAAGTTCTGCACCTTCATCGCCTTGAAGGACAGCATGCCGGCAAAGGTCAGCAGCACGAACAGCATGACCGCCGGGATGGGGTTTTTGATCGACCATGAGGAGACGTTCATCTGGAGTGCTCCTTATTTCGTAGCAACTGGCGAAGAGCTGGTGCTGGCTGGAGGCTGATTTGGTGTTGAATCACTGACGCGGACCAGATCGCCGTCGTTCAGGAAGCCCGCGCCGCTGACGATGACGCGTGCGTCAGCCGCCAGGCCCGACGTGATTTCGAGCCGGTCGCCGGCCAGCCGGCCGGTCTGCACCTTGAGCTGGCTGATGCGGTTGTCGGGATTGAGCTTGAACACATAGTTGAAGCCGTCGCGCACCACCAGCGCGGGTTGGGGAACGGTCAGTGCGGGCGTGGCGCCCAGGTCGAACTCACCCCGGGCAAACATGCCGGCTTTTGCCGGTGACGCCATGCCGGCGGAAACCGGCAAGTCGACATACACCAGCGCGGCGCGCGTTTGCGGGTCCACGCTGGGAGCGATCATGCGCACCTTGCCTTTGAGCTGCGCACCGCTGGCCGCGACGACCGTGGCCATCGTGCCGGCCTTGATGCGGCCGAGCTCGGCGGAGGTGACCTCCGCGCGCCATTCCAGGCGCCCGCCGCGTATCAGCCTGAAGAGCTCGGTGCCCTGCGGCACCACTGAGCCGACCGTCGCGGTGCGCGCTGAGATCACGCCGCTGTCGGGCGCCAGGACCTGTGTGTTCTTGCCGCGCAGCTGCTGGGCGTCCAGCACGGCTTTGGCCGCTTCGACGCGCGCCTTGGCGGTCTGCTCCGCCGTGTTGTACTGGTTGATCTGCTGCTCGCTCAGTGCGCCCGAGTTCGCCAGGGTGCGGGCGCGCGCGGCGTTGTCGGCGGCGTCGGACGCATTGGCCTGGGCTTCAATCAGGCTGGCGCGTGCCTGGGCCGTATCGGCCTGCACGCTGTCGCCCGAAAACACCGCCAGCACCTGCCCGGCTTTGACCTGGTCGCCCACATTGGCCTGCACCTGAACCAGCCGCAGGCCGTTGGACTCGGAGCCGATCACGGCCTCCTGCCAGGCGGTGATGTTGCCGTTGGCGCTGAGCTTGACCGGCAGGCTCATCTGGACCGGCAAGGCCGTCGCGACGGTGAGTGCCGGCTTGGCGTTCGCCTTGGCATCGTCCCTGGCGCCGGATTTCGCTTCAGACTTTGAAAGAAAAACGGCTGTGGCCCCCGCCGCTATTGCCAGGACAGCTATTAAAGCGATAGCAACGGGTTTGAGTTTGAATGTGGGCATGGTGTGCAATGGGTCGGTCAGTCTTTGAAGGGCGGGGCTCGTAGCTTGGGCTTCAGGGGGCCATGATGGCGGCGGGGGTCAATGGTGCCTTGGCATCCGACACCAGCGGCGGCACGGGCGGCTCGGCGGTGGTCCAGCCGCCGCCCAGCGCGCGGTACAGCGCCACCCAGGCGCTGCGCCGGTCGCGCTGCAGGGTCACCACGGCGCTTTGCGCCGCCAGCAGCGTGCGGCGGGCGTCTTCGAGTTCCACCAGGCTGGCCAGCCCGCTCTTGTAGCGGGCTTCGGTGCCGGTAAATGAGGCGCGGTAGCCCTGGGCCGCCACCAGCGCGTCTTCGTTGCGCTCGGCGGTGCTTTGCAGGTTCACCAGCGCTTCTTCGACCTCCCGCACGGCCTTGCGCACACTGGCCCGGTATTGTGTTGCGGCATTTTCGTAGCGCGCCTTGGCGGCCTCTACATTGGCTTCGCTGGCGCCACCGTCAAACAGCGGAATGGTCAGCTGCAGCGGCCCGACAGTCCAGGTATCAAAGCGCTGCGTCGAGGCGCTGGTGCGGCTCTTGGTGGTAAAGATCGAGCCGCTCAGGCTCAGGCGGGGAAAGCGCTGCGCGCGGGCGCTGCCCACTTCCAGCTGCGCCGCGTCCACCTCGCGTGCCGCGTTGAAAATGTCGGGCCGCTGGGCCAGCACCTCGGCAGGCACGCTGATGATGGGCGCAGCGGATTCCCGGGTCAGGTCGATGGGGTTGCTGGCCAGTTTTTGCCGCAAGGCGGCCTCATCGATTGCCGTGAGCGCCACCAGCGCCTTGATGTCCAGGTCGCACAAGGCGCGCTGCTGGATTGCGTTGGCGTGGCCCTCCGCGGCGCTGGCCCGCGCCAGGGCTGCAGTGGCGGGAGCCTGAAAACCCGCCTTGGTGCTCAGTTCGGACAATCGCGCGGTTTCGGCGCGCGAAGCAGCGTCAGCGCGCGAGACCTCCAGCAGTTTCTCGCAGGCGCGCTGGCTGTAGTACTGCGTGGCGATCTCGGCGGCCACGGAAACGCGCGCGGCGTGCCAGGTTGCCTGCGATCCCTCAAAGCGCTGCTGGTCGGCGTCCCGGCTGGCGGCGTATTGGCCAAACAGGTCGATTTCCCAGGCGGCTTGCAGGCCCGCCTCCAGCGTTGTGGCGACAGGCGGCGTTGTGCGGTTCACAGGCGCGGCGCGCCCGCGGCTGGCGCTGGCCACGGCGTCCAGCGTGGGCAGCATCGCCGCGTCTGAGGCCACCCGCGACGCCCTCGCCTGTTCGATGTTGGAGCGCGCCGTCGAAACGTCCGGATTCACCGCTTCGCCGGCCATGATCAGCTCCACCAGCAAGGGATCGTTCTGCAATTGCCACCACTGGGACAGCCCCGCCAGGCTGCCGCCGTGGGGCAGTGCTGCCGTCGTGCCGGCAGCGGGCAAGGGCGCCTGCCAGGTCGCCGGAACCGGCGCTGGCGATGCGGGATGAGAAGGGTCTACCGTGGCGCAACCCGCCAGCAACAGCGCGCATGCGCCGGCCAGGGGTCTCAATGCCAAAAGGCGGGAAGGCTTATTCATGGTGGGCAGTTTTCTGGCGCGGCCGGCCGGCCGCTGGATGATCAGAAGAGGAATGCTTGCGCCGCGCTTCGTCGACGGCGACCATCGCCTCCGCGTAGGCCACCAGGCTGGCGGCCCACTGCTCCACGGCATCAGGCGCACCGAAGAGCTGGGGCCGGATCGCGTCCACCACCTCGCGGCTGATGAACATGTGAATCGCCAGCCCGGTGATGGAAAAAGCCAGCCGGTGCACGTCGTCGTCGGCTTTGGTGAGCCCCAGGTGGCGGCAGAGCACCTTCACCAGGGCCGCATGCGCAGGCTTGATGCCCTGGTCGATTTCCTCGGCCCACAGGCCCGTGGGCTCCAGCATCTCGCGAAAGTGCAGCCTGGTGCTCAGCTGCACCAGCTCGCCCTGGCGCAGGGGTTCCAGAAAGCCGGAGAAAAAACCTTCCAGCGACTGGCGCAGGGTGAAACCGGGCTGGTTGTACAGCGCGATATCGTCCCGGGCGCTGCCCAGGGGCTCGGTGAAAACGGCCCGGTACAGCCCGGCCTTGTCGCCAAAGTAATAACTGATCGCCGCCACATTGGCGCCCGCGGCCTGGGCGATGTCGCGAATGGAGGTTTTGGCAAACCCCTTTTCAGAAAACAGGCGCAGGGCAGTGTGCAGCAGGTGTGCCCTGGCGTGCGCGCCGTCAGAGCGCTGTTTGCGGGCTTCGCCTTCGGGGCCGGCAAAGCGCAAGGGAGTTTTGGGTCGCAGGGCGGCATTCATGTGCCCGCATTAAAGCACATGATCAAACAAATGATTGAATTAAATCAGTTGATTGACTTAAAGGTGGAAACCCACAGCGCCTGGATGGCATCGCATTCGGCTTGCAACGCAGGCGGGGTGACCTGGGTCGGTTCTTCGTTCAGGCGCGCGCGGTGCTGGACCCGCCGCAATTCCCGATAAGCGCTGGCTGCGCGCTGACCCACTCCGGGCGGCAACAAGCCGGCGGCTTCGGCACGCTGCAACAGCGAAATATTGCCGACGTTGGCGATCAGCTCGGGGTGCTGCGCGGACTGCGACAGCACCAGGAATTGCACAGCGAACTCGGCGTCTACCATGCCGCCGGGGCTGTGCTTGACGTCGAACTTCTCGGGCTCAGGCACCAGCGCGGGCGCGCCTTCTGCCGGACGCGGGACATGGGCGCGTTTGATGGGATGCGCGTTGCGCACTTT
>JAJKJM010000149.1 GCA_021153985.1 Polaromonas sp. | reverse complement strand
GCCTCGAGTTTTTCGGTGTTGATGACGGCCGACTTCCAGGTGAGCGGAATCGCCCCGCCGGTGTAGCCGGTGCCGCCGCCGCGCGGAACAATCGTCAGGCCGAGCTCGATACAGGCCTTGACCCCGCCGGCCATTTCGGCCTCGGTGTCAGGCGTGAGCACCACAAAGGGGTACTCCACGCGCCAGTCGGTCGCATCGGTCACATGCGAAACCCGCGAAAGGCCGTCGAACTTGATGTTGTCTTTAAGGGTCAGCTTGCGCAACTTGCGTTCCGTCAGGCGGCGCAGGTCGTAGATCTCGCTGAAGGAGGTGTAGAAGCGGGCCACGGCGCCGCGAGCGGCCTCGAGCAGTTCGCCCACGATCGCGTCGCGCTGTTGGTCTGCATCGGGCGTGCGGCGTTTTTCGACTTCGGTCAGGCGGTGCTGCAAGGCATCAACCAGCAGCTTGCGCCGCTTGGGGTTGTCCAGCAGGTCGTCTTGCAGATAGGGGTTGCGCTGCACCACCCAGATATCGCCCAGCACTTCATACAGCATGCGGGCGGAGCGGCCGGTGCGGCGCTCGTCGCGCAGGCGGTTCAGCAAGTCCCAGGCGCGCTCGCCGAGCAGGCGGATGACGACCTCACGGTCGGAAAACGAGGTGTAGTTGTAGGGAATCTCGCGGATGCGGGCTTCGCCAGCCTTTGCGTCGTCGGCAAAGACGTTGAGTTCTTGAAGTGTAGTAGGGGCGTTCATCGTGAAAAGCCAGCGGCTTCAGAGTGTCCAGCGCTGTTGCCCTATATTACCGCAGCGCACCATTTAGAGGCCGTACCACACTGGCCCGGGTGCAAGTCCTAAGTCGTCTTATGGAAATCCCGCTTGCCGGGCATCTTCGAAATCGCTTAAATCCGTGTGTCATAAACAGTTCTTAGACTGTCCCGTTTAACTTGGCGCCCCTTGTGCGCGCCCAATTCCCAGGAGTTTTGATGAAAAACCGTCTTTCCGCGTTTGCTTTTGCGGCCCTAGGCCTGTGCATGCCTCTGGCCAGCCAGGCGCAAGTAGAGATCCAGTGGTGGCACTCCATGGTGGCGGTCAACGGCGAATGGGTCAATGACCTGGCCAAGCAGTTCAATGAAAGCCAGAAGGAATACAAGGTCGTCCCCACCTTCAAGGGCAGTTACGACGAGTCCATGACGGCGTCCATCGCGGCCTACCGCGCCGGCAACGCCCCCCACATCCTGCAGGTGTTCGAAGTCGGCACCGCCACCATGATGGCCAGCAAGGGCGCGGTCATTCCCGTTGGCCAGGTCATGAAAGACGCCGGCGAGAAATTCGACCCCAGCGCCTACATCTCGGCCGTCGCGGGCTACTACACGGCGCCGAACGGTCAGATGTTGAGTTTCCCGTTCAACAGCTCGACCACCATCTTCTATTTCAACAAAGATGCCTTCAAGGCCGCCGGCCTGCCCACCGACAAGGCGCCCGTGACCTGGCCCGAAGTCGTCAACGCTGCCGCCAAGCTCAAGGCCGCCGGGCATAAATGCCCCTTCACGACCGCCTGGCAGGGCTGGACGCAGCTGGAGAGCTTCTCGGCCTGGCACAACGTCGAGTTCGCAACCAAGAGCAACGGCCTGGCCGGACTTGATGCGCGCATGAAGATCAACTCGCCGCTGCATCAGCGCCACATCGAGAACTTGGCCAACATGGCCAAGCAGGGCCTTTTTGTCTACAAGGGCCGCGGTAACGTGCCGGAAGCCAGCTTCGTGTCGGGCGAGTGCGCCATGATCAACACCTCGTCGGGCTTTTACGGCAACGTGGCCAAGAACGCCAAGTTCGCCTATGGCCTGGCTCCGCTGCCCTACTACCAGGACGTTCCCGGCGCGCCGCAAAACACGGTGATCGGCGGCGCCAGCCTCTGGGTCATGTCGGGCAAGAAACCCGCCGAATACAAGGGCGTGGCCAAGTTCTTCAGCTTCATCTCCACGCCTGAAGTGCAGTCGGCCAGCCATAAGCGTACGGGTTATCTGCCGGTGACCACCGCCGCCTACCAGCTCACCGAGAAATCGGGCTTCTACACACAAAACCCCGGCACCGATGTCGCCGTGACGCAGATGATCCGCAAGGTGACTGACAAGAGCCGCGGCATCCGCCTGGGCAACTATGTGCAGGTGCGCGCCATTGAAGACGAAGAACTCGAACAGGTCTGGAGCGGCAAGAAAACTGCCAAGGAGGCCCTGGACTCGATCGTCAAGCGCGGCAACGAACAGATTGAGCGCTTCCAGAAAGCCAACAAGGGCTGATCGCCCAAGAGACAGAGCCGGCCCGCCCAGCGGGCTAAACTCGGCCCGCTGCGCCTTGTCCCCCTCACCGGGGAAGGCCAGGCGGGTTTTTATGTTTTAGCACTCACCTGTTTTTGCCCATTGAAGGCCCTATGGAAAAACGCGTTGTCTTTCGATCCAGCTGGCTGCCCTGGCTGCTGCTGTTGCCGCAAATGGCGGTCATCCTGGTGTTCTTCTTCTGGCCTGCCGCGCAGGCCATCCTGCAGTCGCTGCAGCAGCAGGATGCCTTCGGCACCTCCGTCGAGTTCGTCGGCATGGCCAACTTCAGGCAGTTGCTGGACGACCCGAGTTATGTGGAGTCCTTCAAGACCACCGCGTTTTTCTCGGCGATGGTGGCCAGCATCGGCATCAGCCTGTCACTGGTGCTAGCCGTTTTCGCCGACCGCATCACTCGCGGCGGCATGTTCTACAAGACCATGCTGGTGCTGCCCTATGCCGTCGCCCCGGCCGTCGCAGCCGTGCTATGGGTTTTCATGTTTTCTCCCTCGCTAGGCGTCGTGGCCTATGCCTTGGGCAAGATAGGCATTGACTGGAATCACCTGTTGAACTCCCGTCACGCGATGACGCTGATTGTGATGGCTGCGGTGTGGAAGCAGATTTCCTACAACTTCCTGTTCTTCCTGGCGGGCTTGCAGTCGATTCCCAAGTCGCTGATCGAGGCCGCCGCGATCGACGGGGCCCGGCCGTGGCGCCGCTTCTGGAGCATCCAGTTCCCGCTGCTGTCGCCCACCACCTTCTTCCTGCTGGTGATCAATGTGGTGTACGCCTTCTTCGACACGTTTGCGATCGTCCACGCGGCTACCGAAGGTGGCCCGGGCAAAGACACGGCCATCCTGGTTTACAAGGTCTATCACGACGGCTTCAAGGCCATGGACCTGGGCGGCTCGGCCGCACAGTCGGTGGTGCTGATGGTGATCGTCATAGCGCTGACCGTCATCCAGTTCCGCTACGTCGAGAAGAAAGTTCAATACTGATGAAAACGAAAACAACAAAAACGACGGGGGCCCACTATGGTTGAAAAACGCGGAACCCACGGCATCCTCGCTCATGTGGTGGTGATGCTGGGCGTGTTCATCGTCGCCTTCCCTCTCTACCTTGCCTTTGTGGCATCCACTCACACCGCACAGGAGATCGTGCAGGCGCCCATGCCTATGCTGCCGGGGACGAACATGCTCGACAGCTACAAGGCGGCGCTGTTCGGGCGCGAGGCGGCGACCGGCTCCAATGCGCCGGTGGCGCACATGATGTGGGTCAGCTTTGTCACGGCAATGGTGATCGCGGTCGGCAAAATCGCGATCTCCCTGCTGTCGGCCTTCGCCATCGTGTACTTCCGCTTTCCGTTCAAGAAGACCTGCTTCTGGGCGATCTTCGTGACGCTGATGCTGCCGGTGGAGGTGCGCATATTGCCCACCTACAAAGTGCTGTCAGACCTGAACATGCTCAATACCTATGCGGGCCTGACGGTGCCGTTGATCGCTTCGGCCACGGCGACCTTTTTGTTCCGCCAGTTCTTCCTGACAGTGCCCGAAGAGTTGACCGAGGCCTCGCGCATGGACGGAGCCAGCCCGATGCGCTTTTTCTTCGACGTGCTGCTGCCGCTGTCCAAAACCTCGATCGCGGCGCTCTTCGTCATCCAGTTCATCTACGGGTGGAACCAGTACCTCTGGCCGCTGCTGGCCACGACCAGTGAAGACATGTACCCGGTGGTCGTCGGTATCAAACGCATGATCGCCGGCGGCGACGGCCAGAACGAATGGAACGTGGTCATGGCCACCGCGATCCTGGCGATGCTGCCGCCCGCCCTGGTGGTGGTGCTGATGCAGAAATGGTTCGTCAAGGGCCTGGTCGATACCGAGAAATGATCCTCCCCCGAAGCGCCTTCGGCGCCTCCCCCCAGGGGGCGCCACCAGCGGCCCGGCAAAGCCGGTTCCGCGGCGTCCGCTTGAATTAAATCCAACACAGGTTATCTCAATGGCTTCACTTCAATTCAACAACGTTATCAAGCGCTACGGTTCCGGCAAGGACGCGCTGCAGGTTCTGCACGGCGTGAACGCCGAGATCAAGGACCACGAGTTCATCGTTATCGTCGGGCCCTCGGGCTGCGGCAAGTCCACCCTGCTGCGCATGGTGGCCGGGCTCGAGGAAGTCAGCGATGGGCAGATTTCGATCGGCGGCAAGGTCGTCAATGAGCTGGAGCCCTCCGAGCGCGACATCGCCATGGTGTTCCAGAACTACGCGCTCTACCCGCACATGAGCGTGTTCGACAACATGGCTTACGGCCTGAAGATCGCGAAGGTGCCCAAGGAAGAAATCAAGACGCGCGTCGACAAGGCCGCCAAGATCCTGGAATTGGGCCACCTGCTGGACCGCAAGCCCCGTGCGCTCTCGGGCGGGCAGCGCCAGCGTGTGGCCATGGGCCGCGCTATCGTGCGCCAGCCGCAGGTGTTTTTGTTCGACGAACCGCTGTCCAACCTGGACGCCAAGCTGCGGGTGCAGACGCGCCTGGAAATCCAGAAGCTGCACCGTGAGCTCGGCATCACCTCGCTTTTTGTTACCCACGACCAGGTTGAAGCCATGACGCTGGCGCAACGCATGATGGTGATGAACGCCGGCCGCATGGAGCAATTCGGCACGCCCGAAGAGGTCTACAACCGGCCCGCCACCACCTTTGTGGCGAGCTTTATGGGCTCACCGCCCATGAATTTGCTCAAGCAGGCACCGAACGCCGACTTCGGCGGCAAGCCCGGGGCCATTCTGGGCATACGGCCCGAACACCTGACGGTGGGCGCCACCGGCTGGGCGGTGCAGGTCGACACGATTGAAATGCTGGGCGCCGAGCGGCTGCTGTACTGCCGCATGGGCGGCGAAGCCCTTATCGTGCGCACCGATGAAAGCCTGTCGAAGGCACCCGAAATCGGCACAACCATTCACGTGGAGCCGCGGCCCGACCGGCTTCACTGGTTTGATGCCGACACCGGCAAACGCATCTAAAGCCCGCAATACCGCAGTTCCTGAGAACGCTCCATGACGAATCCCGTATCCGCTGCCAACTGGCCCTATCCGCGCTGGGTGGCACACCGCGGCGCCGGCAAGCTGGCGCCCGAAAACACCCTGGCCTCTTTCATGCTGGGCGCCAGCCATGGCTACCGCATGTTCGAATGCGATGTGAAACTCAGCGCAGACGACATTCCTTTTTTGCTGCACGACGCCACGCTGGAGCGCACCAGCAACGGCAAAGGCGTGGCCGGCGAATTGACGTGGGAGGCGCTGGCCAGGCTGAACGCGGGCAGTTGGCACTCGCCGGCGTTTGCCGCAGAAGGCCTCGCCAGCTTTGAGCGCATTGCCCGCTTTTGCCTGGACAAAGGCTATTTCCTGAACATCGAGATCAAGCCGACGCCGGGTACGGAGCGCCATACCGGCACCGTGGTGGCTAATGAGGCGGCCCGGCTGTGGCAGGGCACGGCGGTTCCGCCGCTGCTCACCTCTTTTCAGCCGCTGTCACTGAAAGCGGCCAGAAGCGCCCAGCCCCAGTTGCCGCGCGGCCTGCTGCTCGACCAGCTCCCTGCCAACTGGCTGGAAACCGCGGCCCAGCTGGGCTGCGTAGCCATCGTCTGCAACCATAAGCTCTGGAACGCCGATACGGTGGCCCAAGCCCAAAAGGCCGGGTTCAAACTGTTGAGCTATACGGTGAATGACGAGGCGAATGTCCAGCGGCTGCTGGCTTTGGGCACCGACGGGATCATCACGGACGCGGTAGACGTTTTCAGGCCCGACTAGCTTTTCAAGCTCGCCAGGCGCCCAGGACTACCCACTGGCACAGTGCCGCACCGGCCACCATGGCGGCGTAGGTCAGCATCTTCCCGTCATGGCCGAAGAACACGAGCCCGGCCACCAGCACCACCACGCTTGCTACAAAAACAATAGCTACTTGTACATACCACGTCTGGGCTAGAGGCCTTTTTGACCTAAAAACCCCGCCCATCAGCTGCGTTGCCAATACCAGCAACAGGGCAATGGCGGCGGCCGGCAGGACAAGATTGAGCAGGTGGTTGGCCAGCAGGTAAAAGGTCATGCGCGTGGGGATGGTTAAAACTCGCCGGACATCAAGGCAGCCCAGAAACAAGCGCCAAAACGGCCGAAAAAAGGACTATCAGGGCGATTGTCAGGCCTTTGTACCGGCCTCGGCGCTTCAATTTTATAATCGGAGGATGTCAGTCTGGGCCCTTGGGCTAAACCACACCACCGCACCGCTCGATTTGCGCGGCCGGTTTGCCTACGCCCTGGACCAGGTCGAGCCCACTTTGCGAGCCCTGCGCGAGTCGCTGGCGCGCCAGCCCGAGGCCACGCTGCTGTCGACCTGCAACCGCACCGAGATCTATTGCGCCGGCGAAAAAACCGACCTGGACCACACGCTGGACTGGCTGGCGCACAGCGGCGGCGTCTCGCCGGCCCTGCTGCGCTCGCATGCCTACACTCTGCAGGGCGACCAGGTTGCCCGCCACGCCTTCCGCGTGGCCAGCGGGCTGGATTCGATGGTGCTGGGCGAGCCCCAAATTCTGGGCCAGATGAAAGACGCCGTGCGCGCCGCCGAAGACGCCGGCGCCATGGGCACCACCCTGCACCAGCTCTTTCAGCGCTCCTTTGCCGTCGCCAAGGAAGTTCGCAGCAGCACCGAAATCGGCGCGCACAGCATCAGCATGGCCGCGGCCAGCGTGCGGCTGGCGGGCCAGCTGTTTGAGAACCTGAGCGACATCAAGGTGCTGTTTGTCGGCGCGGGCGAGATGATCGACCTGGCGGCCACCCACTTCGCCGCCAAAAACCCCAAGGCCATGGCGATCGCCAACCGCACGCTGGAGCGCGGCGAAAAGCTCGCCGGCCGCTTTGGCGCCGAGGTGATGCGCCTGGCCGATCTGCCCAGCCGCCTGCATGAGTTCGACGCCGTGATCAGTTGCACCGCCAGCACGCTGCCCATCATCGGGCTGGGTGCGGTCGAGCGCGCCGTGAAGCTGCGTAAACACCGCCCAATGTTCATGGTCGACCTGGCTGTGCCGCGCGACATCGAGCCTGAAGTGAAGGCCCTGCCCGACATCTACCTCTATACGGTCGACGATCTGGCCCATGTGGTGCAGACCGGCAAAGATAGCCGGCAGGCTGCCGTGGCGCAGGCCGAAGTCATCATCGACGCCGGCGTACAGAACTTTATGCACTGGCTGGGCCAGCGCCGCAGCGTGCCGCTGATCCAGCAGCTCAATGCGCAAACCGACGAGTGGCGGGCCGCCGAAATCGTGCGCGCCAAAAAGCTTCTGGCCCGGGGCGAGCCCATCGACACCGTGCTGGATGCGCTGACCCGCGGCCTGACCCAGAAAATGCTGCACGGCACCCTGGCCGAGCTGCATGCGGGCGACGCCAGCAGCCGCGAAGCCACGGCGCAGGCTGTCTCCAGGCTGTTCCTGCGCGGCCAATTGCCGAAGATCCAGCCCGGCGACAAAGAGCGTTAGCGACCGCCGCTGCGCCGTGGCTGCTCTCGCGGCCACACCTGCTGACGTCTGGCAGCGCCCTCGCCGGCCAACGTCGCCTTGAATCCCTTTGCCTTTCCTCCGCCATGAAACCCTTTCTCCGCCAAACCCTGGACCGCCAGCTTCTGCGGCTGCACGAACTGGATGCGCTCTTGTCTGCCAGCGATGTGGTGAGCGACCTGAACCGCTTTCGCACCCTGACCCGCGAGCACGCCGAAGCCAGCGTGATCGCCGAGCAATACATGCGGCTGACCGCGCGTGAGGCCGATCTGGCCGGTGCCGAGGGCATGCTGGCAGAGGCTAAAAACGACCCCGAAATGGCCGCGATGGCCGAGGAAGAGATTGCCGCCGCCAAATCCGATATCGCGCAGATCGATGAAGCACTTCAGCTGATGCTCATCCCGAAGGACCCCGACGACGCGCGGGCGGCTTTCATCGAAATCCGCGCGGGCACGGGCGGCGACGAGTCGGCACTGTTTGCCGGCGACCTGTGCCGCATGTACACCCGTTTTGCCGAGCGCAACCGCTGGCAGGTCGAAATCATCAGCGAGTCGCCCAGCGAACTGGGTGGCTACAAGGAAGTGGTGCTGCGTATCGACGGCCCGCTGGACGTGATGGGTGTGGGCGTTTACGGCAAGCTTCGCTTTGAATCAGGCGGGCACCGGGTGCAGCGTGTGCCGGCGACCGAAACCCAGGGCCGCATCCACACCAGCGCCTGCACCGTGGCCGTGCTGCCCGAGCCGGACGAAACCGTGGCCATCCAGATCAACCCGGCCGACTTGCGCATAGACACCTACCGCGCCAGCGGCGCCGGCGGCCAGCACATCAACAAGACCGATTCGGCCGTGCGCATCACGCATCTTCCGACGGGCATCGTCGCCGAATGCCAGGAAGGCCGCAGCCAACACAGCAACAAGGCCCAGGCGCTCAAGGTCCTAACCGCCCGAATTCACGAAAAAGACCGCTCCGAGCGCGCTGCCAAAGACGCCGCCACACGCAAGGGCCTGATCGGCAGCGGCGACCGCAGCGACCGCATCCGCACCTACAACTTCCCGCAGGGGCGCCTGACCGACCACCGCATCAACCTGACGCTGTACAAGCTGCTGGCCATCATGGAGGGCGATATGGGCGATGTCGTCACCGCCCTGCAGGTGGCGCGTGGCGCCGAGCTGCTGGCTGAGCTGGAAACCGCGAACAGCGGGCTTTGAGGGTTTTTCGCCCCATGACCTGCCTCTGGTTTTTTATATGAAAAATCGACCTCTAGCCCATATTCGGCATGGGCAGGTAGCTATATTTTTGATAGCAATAGAACCGCCTCGAGTTGCGTATGGCCATGGCTGAGTCCAACTGCGCCCAAGCCCTGGCGGCCGCCCAGACCCTCGGACTGGACCGTCTGGACGCCCAGTTGCTGCTGCTGCACGCGCTGGACAAGCCTGCTGACGCGCGGGCCTGGCTGCTGGCGCACGATACCGACCTTCTACCCGAAGCGGCCGCCGAGGCGTTCCGGACGATGAGCCTGCGCCGCGCCGCTGGCGAACCGCTGGCCTACATCGTCGGCAGCAAGGAGTTTTTCGGCCTGACGCTGCAGGTGGATGCCCGCGTGCTGGTGCCCCGGCCCGACACGGAAACGCTGGTGAGCTGGGCGCTGGAAGTCCTTCAAGCGCCAGGAATGCCTGTGGCGCTGGAGATTCTGGATCTGGGCACAGGCAGCGGTGCGATCGCCTTGGCCATTGCGCACAGCCTGCAAGTGGCCAGCCGCCAAAATCATGTTGTGGCGGTTGATGCCAGCGAGGACGCGCTGAACGTGGCCCGTCACAACGCGGCCCGGTTGAACCTCAGCCTGGATTTCATCCAAAGCCACTGGCTTGAGAAAGTTAGCGGACACTTTCAACTGATCGTCAGCAATCCACCCTACATCGCCAGCGCTGACCCGCATCTGGACGCCCTGACCCATGAACCCCTGGCCGCCCTGGCCGCCGGGCCGGACGGGCTGGACGATATTCGGGAGATCGCTCGTCGGGCCCCGGCCAGTCTGCAGCCGGGCGGCTGGCTGCTGCTGGAGCACGGGTACGACCAGGCCGCTGCGGTGCGCGAGCTGTTGGCCAGCGAAGGTTTTGAGCAGGTCCAGAGCCGGCTGGACCTGGCCGGCATTGAACGCTGCTCGGGCGGGTTATGGCCAGCTGCGTGACACGGCACAGGCCGGGAAATCACGCGCAAAGCCAAACGGCGGGATAATCAGCCTGTTGAATTCTGGTTTCCAGATTCCATTTAGTTGAAATGTTCCGGCCGAGATTCTCAGTCCGGCGCGGGCTCTCCGGCCCACCTCCAGATTCCCAAAGGATTGCACCATGAGCACCACCGACCCCACCCAGCAGCGCATTGCCGAGATCGTTAAATCCAGCGATGTCGTCCTCTTCATGAAGGGCACCGCCCAATTCCCCATGTGCGGTTTTTCCGGCCGCGCTATCCAGGTGCTCAAGGCCTGCGGCGTGAACAAGCCCGCCACCGTGAACGTGCTGGAAGACGAGGAAATCCGCCATGGCATCAAGGAATTCAGCAACTGGCCGACGATTCCCCAACTGTATGTGAAGGGTGAATTCATCGGCGGCTCGGACATCATGATGGAGATGTACCAAAGCGGTGAGCTCCAGCAGGTGCTGGGCACAACCGCCAGTTGAGGCCCCGCCGCGGGCCGGTCAGCGCGTGTAACCCGCGCAGGCACCCGCGTTCACGGCGCCCTTGCATTCCCGCGTGAGGCGGGCATGACGCTGGGCCGGTGTTTCCTCCGAACCCGAGATAAATTTGGCCTTGCTGCCTGTGCCCGCAGCAGCGGTCCTGGTTTTGGCCTTGGCCTTTTTCGTTTTTGATTTGGCCGGCTTGGCGCCATCTTGCGTCGGCTGAGCCTGCGCCAGGGCATTGCCACCCAGCAAAACTGCGGCCACCAGCAGGACCAGCGCGGGCCCTTTGAAGAACTTGTTGTTCATTTTTCCCATCCCTTTTTACTCTCACACATGCCTGCACGCCTTTGCGCGACAGCGCTCTTACACCTGCTGAAAGCGGGTGACACCGCTTGTTCAACAGGCTGATTCTTATTGCAGCTTCGGATCCCCAAACACCTCGTCGTCCGGCGGTGCGTCGGCCGGCAGGCGAAACCCTTCACTGGCCCATGCGCCCAGGTCGATGTTCTTGCAGCGTTCACTGCAGAAGGGCCTGAAGGAGTTGCTGGGCGCATAAACACTCTCACCGCCGCAACCGGGGCACACCACCAGCTTGACGGGGACAGAGGGGGAATCTTTTTTCATGGCAGGCATGGCTTCAGGCAGTTCTGAATGAGTCAACCAGGTCGGGAAACAGTGAAGGATGGGGTCAGGAGCAGAGTGTCAGCTCGAACGCCGAATCCTCGGTGCTGGCGTGCAGGCGGTCATCGCTTTCGTGGCGCATGAGACGCACCGAGACAATCAGGCGGTTGCCGCTGATTTCCGGGATCAAGCCCAAGGTGGGGTCAATCCGCAGGCGCAGCAGCTGGAAGGTACGCCCTTGGGGAAGCGTTTGCTGGTATTGCCCGGCCGGGGCCACGACTTTCTGCGGTGCACCGGAATCCCGTAGCAAGGTCAACAGCACGCGAATGGACTCAGCCAGCGGCACCAGCGGGATGATCCAGCGCTGCAGGTCTTGTTTGCGCGTGGCGGCATCAAGGTGCTGCCATGCAAAATAAGCCGGCAAATCAAATTCACAGGTTCCGCCGGGGATGCCGACACGGCTGCGAATGCTCATCAGCCAGTCGTTTTCCGTTAACGAATGGCCAGCCTTGCCCGGCAGGCTGTTCAGCGCCGAAAAGCATCCTTCAAGCTGGCCGGTGACCTCGTCAAGGACAGCCTCGGAGATGGCCGGATTGCCGCGGTAGCCGTTGAGGACGTGCTTTTGTTTCTCGAGATCCTTGAGCACATCGGTTTTCAGGTCTGCCCGGGCGCCCACGTCCATGATTTCAAAAATGGTCGTGATGGCGTAATGATGATCGGTTGGGCTCTCGCGCTCCACCAGTTCACCCAGGCGGCGAAACAGGTGCTCAAGTCGCAAATACGTGCGTATGCGTTCGTTAAATGGATACTCGTAAAGAATCACAGCGCTATTTTCGTCGGCTTCAATGAAGAGGTGTGTCTGCGCATCATAGCCCGAAGCGCGCGGCCAGCTGGCGGACCTGGATCTCAAGGGCCTGCAGCGATATATCGTCGTTATAAAGGCAAATGTCGGCGGCCGACAAGCGCTGTCTGCGGCTGGCCTGCCCGGCCAGGATTTTCTCCGCCACGTCCCGGGGCCAGCCATTGCGGGCCATGACGCGATCAATTTGGGTAGCTTCGCGGCAATCGACCACCAACACCTGGTCCAGTTGCTGCCGCCAGCGTCCGGACTCCACCAGCAGCGGAATGTCAAAGACGACGCAGCGGCTGCCAGCGCCCATGGCCAGCTCATATTGCCGTAATGTTTCAAGGCCCACCAAGGGGTGAATAATGGATTCCAGGCGGCGCCTGGCGGTCGGGTCATCAAAAGCGACTTGCCGCATGCGCTCCCGGTCCATGGCACCGTCGGCCGCGATGAGATGCGAGCCGAATTGCGCTGCAATCTCCGGTATGGCTGCCCCCCCGGCTGCTGTCACCGCCCGGGAAATCGCATCGGCGTCCACCAACGCCGCACCGCACGCCACGAGCGTGCGGGCAACCGTGCTCTTTCCGCTTCCTATGCCGCCTGTCAGCCCGATACGCAAAGCCGTACCGCGCATGGCATCAGAGGCCGGCAAACCGCAAGATCGACTGCGGGCCGAAAATCATGGCGGTAAAACCAGCCCCTGCCAGGAAAGGGCCGAACGGGACGTAGCCGCCCTCTCGCAATCCGCTGGAGAATTTAAGCGCAATGCCGATCACGGCGCCGATCACGGACGCCATCAGAATGATGGGAACCAGCGCAGGCCACCCGAACCAGGCGCCAAGTGCCGCGAACAGCTTGAAGTCCCCATAACCCATGCCCTCTTTGCCGGTCACCAACTTGAAAGCCCAGTAGACCAGCCAGAGAGAGAGATAGCCGGCGATGGCACCCCACAATGCCGTCGGCAGATTGACTGCCGGATTCCATTGCAGCGCGGCAACGACCAAACCGGCCCAGAGCAAAGGCAAGGTAATGTCGTCCGGCAGCAAGGTTGTGTCCCAGTCAATCATTGCCAGCGCGAATAACGCCGCCGAAAACCCGCACCAGGCCAGCGCGGTCAGTGTCCAACCCCAGCGCCACACGCAGAAAAAAAACAGCCCGCCCACGACGATCTCTACGATGGGGTAACGCAAACCGTAAGGCGTGCCACACACCGAGCACTTGCCCCTGAGAAACAGGTAGCTGACCACGGGAATATTTTCATACCAGCGTATGACATGGCCGCAGCTGGAACAGCGCGAACGCGGCACCAGCAAGTTGAATTTCTCCGCAGGTTCCGGCGCTTTGTCCGCCAGTTCGGCGCATTCCTGCGCCCATTGGCGCTCCATCATCTTCGGGAGCCGGTAAATGACGACGTTGAGGAAACTTCCGATCAGCAGCCCAAAAATACCGGCCAGCGACGCATCGACTGCCGGCCCCAGACCGGTCCCCATCAAACGACGGAACCGAGCTTGAAAATAGGCAGATACATGGACACCACGATACCGCCGATAAGGGTTCCCAGAATCACAATGATGATGGGCTCCATCAAGCTCGAAAGTCCGGCCACCATTTCATCGACTTCTGCTTCATAAAAGTCGGCGGCCTTGCCCAGCATGTGGTCGATGGAGCCGGATTCCTCGCCAATGGAGCACATTTGAAGGACCATGGAGGGGAAAATGTTGGCATTGGTCATGGCAGCGGTCAAGCTAGTGCCGGTGGAAACCTCTTGCTGGATTTTTTCGGTGGCATCCGCAAATAAGGAATTACCGGATGCGCCACCAACGGAGTCCAGGGCCTCAACAAGCGGCACACCCGCTGCGAACATGGTGGCAAGCGTGCGCGTCCAGCGTGCAATACAAGACTTCTCAATCAAGGCGCCAAAAATGGGTATCTTTAGCAAGAGCCTGTCCATGAACTTTTGCATCTTCTCGTTTCGCTTCCAGGCCTGGAGGAAAAAATAGAGGCTGCCGCCGATACCGCCAAAGATCAACCACCAATAGGCCACAAAAAACTCGCTGATCGCGATGACGACCATCGTGGGTCCCGGCAGATCCGCACCAAATGAAGAGAACACGGTCTTGAACGCCGGAATCACAAAAATCATGATCACGGCCACCACCACAAATGCGACGACCATCACAGAGATGGGGTACATCAAAGCCGACTTGATCTTCGACTTGATCGCCTCGGTTTTCTCCATGTAGGTCGCGAGCCGGTCCAGCAGCGACTCCAGAATACCGGCGGCCTCGCCTGCTTCGACCAGATTGCAATACAGCGCGTTGAAATACAGCGGGAACTTGCGAAAAGCTGCACTCAGGGAAGTACCGGTTTCCACATCGGTGCGTACATCGTTGAGCAGCTTGGTCACGCTGGCATTGGGATTACCACGGCCCACAATGTCAAATGCCTGCAGAAGAGGCACGCCGGCCTTCATCATGGTGGCCAATTGACGGGTAAAGATGGCAATGTCCTTGGGTTTGATGGACTTGCCGGAGCGCATCTTGCGCTTCCTGATCTTGGTGGGCAACACGCCCTGCCGGCGCAACGAAGACTTGACCTGGTTCTCGCCGCCGGCACGGATTTCACCGCGAACCTGCTTGCCGCCCCGGTCCTTGCCCTCCCACTCGAAAACAAATTCCTTAACGCCCTTGGATGCTGCAGTTGCCATGATGCTTTCTCATTGTATGGATGGCTTTAAAGCGCCCGCCCTCACGGTAACGCCCATGCACCGGCTTTTGAACGCGCCGGATTAAACATTGGTACAGCCCAGAATCTCTTCCAGCGAAGTCATGCCGAGTTTAACTTTGGACAAACCCGACACCCGCAGGCTTTTGACGCCTTCGATCTCCGCTTGAGCAGCGATTTCCAGGGCGCTACCGTCGCGAAGGACGATACGCTGAATCTCCTCGGAAATAGGCATCACCTGATAAACACCCACCCGGCCTTTGTAACCATTCGTACACATAGAGCAGCCCACCGGACGGTAAGGCGTCCAGGAACCGTCCACGTCATCTTCCTTGAAGCCAGCGTCAAGCAGGGTCTCACGGGGGATGTCCGCAGGGGCTTTGCAATTGGGGCAAAGGCGCCGCGCAAGACGTTGGGCAGTGATCAGAATCACGCTGGAAGCGATATTGAACGGGGCGATTCCCATGTTGCGCATACGCGTCAGTGTGGTCGGCGCGTCGTTGGTGTGCAGCGTCGACATGACCATGTGTCCGGTTTGCGCGGCTTTAATCGCGATATCGGCAGTTTCAAGGTCCCGGATCTCACCGACCATGATGATGTCGGGATCCTGCCGCAAAAATGCCTTGAGCGCGACCGAGAAGGTCATGCCAGCCTTGTCGTTCATGCTCACCTGGTTGACGCCCGGCAAGGTGATTTCGGCGGGATCCTCGGCCGTAGCGATGTTGACGCCCGGCTTGTTGAGAATATTCAGGCAGGTGTAAAGTGACACCGTCTTGCCCGAGCCGGTGGGTCCGGTAACAAGAACCATCCCATAAGGCCGCTGAATGGCGTGAAGCAAGCGCTCTTTTTCAACCGCCTCATAGCCCAAAGCATCAATGCCCAATTTGGCACTGCTCGGATCGAGAATACGGATGACGATTTTTTCGCCATACATGGTGGGCAAGGTACTGACCCGGAAATCGATGACGCGATCCGGACCGATCTTGAGTTTCATCTTGCCGTCCTGCGGCACGCGTTTTTCCGAGATGTCCAGTTTTGAAATCACCTTGATGCGTGCCGCCAGCTTGTCCTTGATGGCCACGGGGGGTGACGCAATTTCGCGCAGCTCGCCGTCAACCCGGAACCGGACGCGGTAGGTATGCTCAAAGGGTTCGAAATGCAGGTCGGACGCCCGCATGCTGAAGGCGTCAAGCAGCATTTTCTGCAGGAACTTGACGACTGGTGCATCCTCAACCTCCGAGACGCTGGCCTCATTGTCCTCAGAGCTTGCTTCGGTGCTTGACTCGTCGAACTCGAAGTCGTCGCCGATGATGCTTTCCATGGCCTCGGCGGCCGTGGTGTTGGAGGCCTCCGCCAGCTTGGACAACTTGTCGTATTCGGCAATGACCCAATCCACCCCCATCTGGGTGGAAAACTTGATTTTTTCGGCGGCCTCCTGGTCTGACGGATCTGCGGTCGCGACAATCAGCCGGTTGTTGCGCTTGCTTAGTACAACAATGCGATAAGTAGCGCATATCTTGTTGTCAAGAAGGCCTTTCGGCAAACGCTGAACATCAATGGCTTCCAGGTCCAGCAAGGGGGCGGCAAAGGCCGTTGACATGGTATGGGCCAGATCAAACGCGGATACCGCGCCAGAGCCCGTCAATTCAGCGATAAAACTGGTGCGGCTGCTTTGGGCCTTGCGGAAAATGTCTTCGGCAGCTTTCTGCCCCAATTTGCCCGCCATCACCAAAGCCCGGCCCAGGCCGGGCAAAGCCATGGACGGCGGTTGGTTTATAGCGGTATCGACAGCGGCCATGGTTCTCTGCTTTTAGCTCAAATGGGTATCATCGCCTATAGATTCCTGGGTGTAAATCGAAAACACCCCTGCCGCTCCCGGGGAGGCTGGAACTGTGCGAAGAAACGCACATATAAGGTGAAAACAGCTGGTCGGGGTGAGAGGATTCGAACCTCCGGCCTCTACGTCCCGAACGTAGCGCTCTACCAGGCTAAGCTACACCCCGCCACAAACAACCGGCCGTCAGGAACGCCTCTCCAGCAATTGCGAGGCCAGTTGCTTCAGGGCATTACTGTAAATGTTTTGCGGCAGCAACTGCAAGGCGTCGAGCGCACGTTGCGCCTCTATTGCCGCGGCGTCCCGGGTCGCCTGCAGGGCCCCCGTATCGTGAACGATCGCAATGATGCGCGACATCTGGTCGGTTCCGCCGGTCTCGATGGCCTGCCGGATGGTGGTACGCTCTTCTTCGGTACCTCGCTGCATCGCAATGATGAGCGGTAGGGTTGCCTTGCCCTCCCGAAGATCGTCACCCAGATTCTTTCCCATTTCTGACACATCGCCGTCGTAGTCCAGCACATCATCAATCACCTGGAACGCCGTGCCCAGCGCCTGGCCGTATGCCGCACAGCTTTGCTCAATCTCCACCGGCGAGCGTGCCAATAACGCCGCCAGACGGGCGCTCGCCTCGAACAGCTTGGCCGTCTTCGACCGGATCACCTTGAGATAACCCTCTTCGGACAGCGTGGCGTCGTGCATGTTCATGAGTTGCAGCACCTCGCCCTCGGCAATCACGTTCGTTGCCTCCGCCAGGGTTTGCATGATGCGCATATCCCCGGCCTCCACCATCATCTGGAAAGCGCGGGAATACAGAAAGTCACCCACCAGCACGCTCGCAGGATTGCCAAATGCCTCGTTGGCGGTGGCGCGGCCGCGGCGCAAGGTGGACTCATCCACCACGTCGTCATGCAGGAGAGTCGCCGTATGAATGAACTCGACGACGGCTGCAAGGTTGTAGCGCTGCTCTTCCCTGTAACCCAAGGCGCCGCACATCAACAGCAGCAAGGCCGGCCGCAGCCGCTTGCCACCGGCAGCGACGATGTACCGGGAGACCTGGCTGACAAGAGGCACCTCGGACTTCAGGCGGAGCTCGATCACCGCGTCCATTCCCCGCATGTCATCGACAATCAGGGCGAGGGCTGCGGCGGTGCTTGAGGAATTGGCAGACAAAAGGCGGATCCAGACGTAAGTTTGGGCAGATTATAGGAAGGGCCCCGCTCGCCACACCCGGCCAGCACTCGTGATTCAGCCTGAAAAGGCCCCCAAAAATGGGCTACTGGTCAATTTTGACCTGGCATGCTAGAATATTGGGCTCTGCGGAAATCCGTCTGCAGAACTCAATTTACGAGGTCTTACATGTACGCGGTCATAAAAACCGGTGGCAAACAATACAAGGTTGCTACCGGAGAAAAAATTAAAGTAGAACAGATTGCTGCGGACGTAGGCCAAGAGATCGTTATTGACCAGGTTTTGGCTGTCGGCACCGGCAGCTCGATCACGGTTGGTACGCCCTTGGTGTCCGGCGCCACTGTTACAGTCACTGTCCTTTCACAGGGTAGGCACGACAAGGTTCGCATTTTCAAAATGCGCCGTCGCAAGCACTACCAAAAACGTCAGGGCCACCGTCAGAACTACACGGAACTGCAAATCGGCGCCATCGCCGGCTGAGCAGGGACGTACCAGGAGTAACGAAAAATGGCACAGAAAAAAGGCGGCGGCTCTACGCGAAACGGGCGTGATTCACAGCCCAAAATGCTTGGCGTCAAGAAATTCGGCGGCGAAGTCATCAACGCAGGCAGCATCATCGTGCGCCAGCGCGGCACCAAGTTCCACCCAGGCGTCAATGTCGGCATCGGCAAGGACCACACCCTGTTTGCACTGGTTGACGGCTCGGTCTCGTTTTCCGTCAAGGGCGCGCTGAACAAGCACACCGT
>JAJKJM010000148.1 GCA_021153985.1 Polaromonas sp. | reverse complement strand
CACGCTGTTCTGGCCCGCGATGCTGCACTTCAGCGGCCGCAAGACGCCCGACAACGTGTTTGTGCACGGCTTCCTCACCGTGAACAACGGCGAGAAGATGAGCAAGAGCCGCGGCACGGGGCTGGACCCGCTCAAGTACCTGAGCCTGGGCATGAACCCGGAGTGGCTGCGCTACTACCTGGCCGCCAAGCTCAATGCGAAGAATGAAGACATCGACTTCAATGCCGATGACTTCATGGCGCGGGTCAACAGCGACCTGGTGGGCAAGTACATCAACATCGCCAGCCGCGCCGCGGGTTTTGTCGCCAAGCGCTTTGCCGGCAAACTGGGCGAAGTGTCAGCTGACGGCACGGCGCTGCTGGAGGTGCTGCGCGCCGCGAAAGAGACGATTGAGCCGCTGTATGAAAGCCGCGAGTTTGCCAAAGCCCTCCGTGAAGCCATGCTGTTGACGGACCGGGTGAATGCCTATGTGGACCAGAACAAGCCCTGGGAGCTGGCCAAGCAGCAAGGCATGGACGCGCGCCTGCAGGATGTCTGCACGGTGTGCATCGAGGCTTTCCGCCTGCTCACGATTTACCTCAAGCCCGTGCTGCCAGGCCTGGCGGCGCAAGTGGAGGAATTCCTGAACGTGAACCCGCTGACCTTTGCCGATGCCGGCAAAAGCCTGGGCGCCGGCCATCTGATCGGCGACTACAAGCACCTGATGCAGCGCGTCGACATCAAGCAACTTGAAGCATTGTTTGAGCCTCCAGCCCAGGCGGAGTCTGGGCAAGCCGCTCCTGATTCGATAGCAGACGCGACATTGCCCGGCGGCGAAGCCATCGCGCCCGTCATCACCATCGACGACTTCGCCAAGGTCGATCTGCGCATCGCCAAGATCGTCAATTGCGAACCCGTGGAAGGCTCGACCAAGCTGCTGCGCCTGACGCTGGACGCCGGCGAAGGCCGCATGCGCAATGTGTTCAGCGGCATTGCGTCGGCCTACAAGCCGGAAGACCTGGTCGGCAAGCTCACGGTGCTGGTGGCCAACCTGGCGCCGCGCAAGATGAAGTTCGGCATCAGCGAAGGTATGGTGCTGGCGGCGAGCCACGCCGATGAAAAAGCGCAACCCGGCATTTATGTGCTGGAGCCCCTGCCAGGCGCGACGCCCGGCATGCGGATTCACTAAGCCTCGATGACGGTCTCAGCCTCGTCGGCACGCTGCTGAGGGGCAGAGGCGGCGGCCGGTGCGCTGCGCGTTTCGGCCCCATTCACTGCATTCACAAAACGCATCGCGGTGCCCGAGCGGCCCGCCAGTTCCCCGAGCACGGCGCCCAGCGAATGCAGCAGCAGCGTGGCGTCCGCTACCTGGAAGGGCGCTACGGCCACCGCAACCTTGAGCTGCAGCACGGTGTTGGGAGGCAGGCCCGGGCTTTCTGACAACCCCCGGGCAATCAGGCGCTGGCCGATGTCGGTGAGTTGCTCACGCGTGAGGTGCCCTTGCAGGACCAGCACAAAATCCCCGTCACGATGCCGGGCCACGGTGTCGCCCTCTTGCGCGACGCTGGTGATGCAGGCGCCGGCCTGAACCACCGCGCTTTGTGCCGTTTCCATGCCGTACTCCTGGCGGATATCGATCGCGTTGCCCAGCCGCACACGCACCACGGCGCCAGCGCCGGGGTCGCGCTGCTGGCGCAGCAGCAGGCTGTCCAGGCGCTGGAGCAGCACCCGGTGGTTGCCCACGCCCGTCAATGGGTCCGCGCGGGTCAGGGCGCCGACGCGGGCCTGGTTGTCGCGCTTTTCGCGGCTTCGCAGGTACAGGGCCACCAGCAAGAGTGGGATCTCGAACGCCGCGCCGATCTGTGCACCGTACTGCGTGGCCACGCCCAGCGGCAACAGGCCCTGCGTGCGCAGGATGGGGAAGACCGAGCCCACCGTCAGGCAGGCCATGGCGGCCAGCACCCACACCCCGACCATGGGCCGGCGCCAGACATACCAGCCCGCCACGCTGAGGTAGACGGCCATGCTGCCCACGTAATAAGGGGTGGCCAGATTGAAGGAAGACTTGTTGCCGATTACCAGGAAAACTGCCAGGATGCCGGCGCCTATCAGCGTCATCGCCAGCAGGCCGCGCGTCAGCCAGGGCGCGTCGCGGTCCACCACCATCTGCCGCAAAAAGAGATGCAAGAGCGCGGCGGTGGTCATCGTGAGGGCGACAGGCGCGGTGTCGTTCCACCATGCGCTGCCGGGCCAGAGAAACTCACCCCCGAGCCCGGTGAGCGCCAGCTGGCCGGCAGCCACCACCAGCACATAGCCGGCAAAAAACAGATGGATGCTGTCACGCCAGGACACGGCATGCATCGCACTCATCATCGCGATCAGCAGGACCAGCCCGATGTATACCCCGAGCAGCAGGTGCGACTCTTTGGACTGTTCGTGAAAGCTCTGCGGATCTGACAGCTGCCAGGGCACGCTGATGGGGTAGTTGTGCGCCACCCGCAGGTAGGTTCGCCGGGGTTCGCCGGGCTGAAGCGACAGCTCGAATGCCGGCGTCAGGTGGCGCACGGGCCACTGGGCCACCGGAATCTGGTCGCCTGAACGCAGCAGCTCCCAGGGGCCGCCGAGCGCCGCGGCCGAAGGGCGGTACAAGTCCACGCTGTCCATGTTGGGGTGGGGAACGGTGAGCATGAGTGGCGTGGGCGCACTGACCGCCGGCAGCGCCAGGCGGTACCAGAGCGCGCCTCCGCCGCCCATGGGCATGATGCGCTGCGGCTCGATGGCTTGGCCTTCACCGGCATCAAACTTGCTGCGCACCTGCTCAAAAGTCAGCGAGCCTGAACTGTCGACGAGCACCTCGCCCTCACCCACGACACCGCGCCCGGCTTTAAAAGGACCCGGCAGGCCGGATGCGGAGGCTGCAGCGGCCGGTTCTGCCGGGGTTTGCGCCGGCGGGGAGGTTGGGGTCTCCTGCGCCACGGCCACGGCGTGGGTCAGCAGCAAAGCAGCCAGGCAGACGGCAAGGAATGGCAAACGCTGCCGCCGCCGCCGCAGCAGCCCCAACGAAGAAACAAAAAATGCAGGCAATCACTCCCCCAGGAAAAACGTGCCGAATACATGCCGAACACATGCTGAGGCGTATCCTGACCCATGCACGGCAAGCTTTGCGTCAGTGAAGCACCCTAAAAGTAACTAATTAGACCTAATTTTCACCTTTAATGTAACTAATCTTTACATTGACGACAATGGAAAAAAGTCACGCAAAGGATTCGCCGCCCGAAAGTGCGCAGCGCCACAATCGGGGACACATGCATCTGCCCAGCTATCTCGCACCGTTTCGCCCGCGCATTTTTTCAGCACTGGCCGGCTACACCCGGGAGCGGTTTTTCAAGGATGCCGGCTCGGGCGTCACCGTGGGAATTGTGGCGCTGCCGCTGGCAATGGCGTTTGCGATTGCTTCGGGCCTGAAGCCGGAAGCCGGCATCTGGACGGCCATCATTGCGGGGGCGCTGATTTCGGCGCTGGGCGGCTCGGCAGTGCAGATCGGTGGGCCGGCAGGCGCCTTTATCGTCATCGTCTACGGCATTCTTGAGCGCTATGGCCTGGCCAACCTGCTGATCTCCACCGCCTGCGCCGGCGTGCTGCTTTTTTTGCTGGGTTTCTTCAAGCTGGGCACGCTGGTGCGCTATGTGCCGGTGAGCATCGTGGTGGGTTTTACCAACGGCATCGCGGTGCTGATTGTGCTGTCGCAAATCAGGGACCTGCTGGGGCTGGTGGTGCCCAAGATGCCGGCGGATTTTTTCTCGCAGATCAAGGTGATAGGCCAGCACCTGGACAGCTTCAACCCCTTCGCGCTCGGGCTGGGCCTGGCCTGCCTGCTGGGCCTCTTTGTATGGCCCAGGCTGTTTGACACGCAAAACCGCAGCGCGGGTGGTTTCACCACGCGCCTGATCCGGATGATGCAGGCGGTCGAGGGCGTGCAGCTCAAGCGGGCCACGCGCATGGCCTCGCGCATGCCGGGACCCATCGTGGCGCTGGTGACGCTCACGGCGTTTGCTTATCTTCTGAGTCTGCCGGTGGAAACCATAGGCACGCGTTTTGGCGGCATCCCGCGCGCGCTGCCGGTGTTTGCCCTGCCCGACTTCTCGTGGGAAACGGTGCGCCTGCTGGTGGCGCCCACCATCACCATTGCCCTGCTGGGGGCGGTGGAGTCGCTGCTGTGCGCGCGTGTGGCCGACCAGATCTCGGGCCTGCCGCGCCATGACCCCAACCAGGAGCTGATGGCCCAGGGCGTAGCCAATTTCGTCGCGCCTTTTTTTGGCGGCATGCCGGCCACCGGCACGATTGCCCGCACCGTGACCAATGTGCGCTCGGGCGCCACCTCGCCGGTTTCTGGCATCGTGCATGCCGTCACGCTGATCGCCATCGTGCTGGCGGCCGCCCCGCTGGCGGTGCACGTGCCGCTGGCCGTGCTCGCGGGCATCCTGCTCTATGTGGCCTGGAACATGGGCGAGTGGCGCGAATTCGCCCGCCTGCGCCATGCCAGCAGCCATTACCGGCTCATCATGCTGGGCACTTTTTTGCTCACGGTGATTTTTGACCTGACGGTGGCACTGCAAGTCGGCCTCATCCTGGCCTGCGTGCTGTTCGTCAAACGCATGAGCAGCCTCTTTCAGGTGGTGGAGGTATCACGCGACGCCGATTCGGCGGGCTTTCAACTCTATGGCTCGCTGTTTTTCGGGGCGGTGGCCAAGCTGGACCCCATCCTGAACGTGGTGGAAAGCGCGCCCAAGGGGCTGGTGGTGCGGCTGGACGTGCAGTCGCTGCAATCGCTGGACACCTCGGGCCTGGACGTGCTGGAGCAATTGCACAAGGCCATCGTGCTGCGCGGCGGCCGGCTGGTGCTGGCAGGGCTGAACGCCCAGCCGCGGGCGGTGATGGAGCGGTCGGGCTTTCTGGAGAAAGTCGAATCGCTATAAAAAGAATAGCTATAAACCTATGCACTGTCTGGGCTAGAGGCCGATTTGACTTAAATCAGCCCCTATCGCGTCCCGCCGCTGGGGTTGATGTTTTCTTCGTCGACAGAAGTCGTGCCCTTGACCTTCAGGTCGGCGTCAAACACCACGGTAAAGATACGCGCCGTCGACGGCGGGTTCAGGTAGCGCCAGTCGTAATGCGTTTCCTGCTTCAGCGCATACGGCGTGACTTTCATCGGCTTGCCCAGCATTTTGCGCACCTGTTCCATGCGCATGCCGGGCAGCACTTTCTCAAAATTCTGCGGCGTCAGCACCTGCCGCAGCGCGCTCATCTTGCCGTCGGCGCCTATGGTGATCATGTAGTTGACGTTGCCTTGCGGCTGGCGGTTGTATTCAAAGGTGCGGGCACCGGGCGCGGCTGCGGCGCCGGCCAGGGGTGTCTCGGCCATGTCCGCCGCCTCCCAGATCTTTTCAGGCTCGCCGAAGCGGGCGCGCACATCGGCTTCAGTCGCCACGCCTTCTTCCAGTTCGGCGATGCGCTGCGGGTCACAGCCCACCAGGCCCAATACAAATGACAGCAGACCCATACAGGCAATCGTCCTTATGGAGAAGGAGGAAACAGGTGATGAAAAGCCCCGCGAGGCTGGTAATGGTGGACGCAAGGCAGACCCCGGTAAAATCAGGCAACTACACGATTCAGGCAGTTTAGACCCATGTCCCTCCTCAACTTCTTCCGCCGCTCCGACTACACCTCCGATACGACGCAGTTTATCGACCAGCTCAAGGCAGAAAAGCCCACGCTGGAAGCCGAGCAGCGCGCCGGGCGAGCCATCTGGTGGGACAAAAAACTGAACCGCGCCGAGCAGGCTGAATTCGGCGAGGCTAGCGTGGCGCAGCAGCCGTACGTCTACGGCACCAGCAGCCACCCCAACGGAAAATAAGAGCCAAACAAGCATCCAGCCCAGGCGGGACGTGGGTTAGCAGCTATATATTTCATAGCAAATCACCCATCACAACCCCTCTTGACGGCTTTTGCAACGGCCTTTCATGTCCCAAACCTCCTTTCCTCCGTCCCCCCAGGAGCTGCCGCCGGCAGACGGCCAGGCGCTGTCGACTGCGCCGAGCCCGGACATGCCCGCCGTGATCGACCAGGTCGCGCTGGCGCGCCTGTATGGCGAGCCGCTGTTTGCCATGCCGCAAGACCTGTACATCCCGCCGGATGCATTGCAGGTGTTTCTGGAGGCGTTTGAGGGCCCGCTGGACTTGCTGCTGTACCTGATCCGCAAGCAGAACTTCAATATCCTCGACATCCCGATGGCGGCGGTCACGCGCCAGTACCTCACCTATGTCGACGAAATCCGCAGCACCAACCTGGAACTGGCAGCCGAATACCTGCTGATGGCCGCCATGCTGATCGAGATCAAGTCACGCATGCTGCTGCCGCCTAAAAAGGTCGCCGAGGGCCAGGAGCCCGAAGACCCGCGCGCCGAACTGGTACGCCGCCTGCTCGAGTACGAGCAGATCAAGCTGGCCGCCCATAAGCTCAACGAAGTGCCCCAGTTCGGCCGCGACTTCCTGCGCGCGCAGGTGTATGTCGAGCAATCGCTGCAGCCGCGCTTTCCGGATGTGAACGTGGTCGACCTGCAGGAAGCCTGGCGCGACATCGTCAAGCGCGCCCGCCTGGTGCAGCACCACGTCATCAGCCGTGAAGAGCTCTCGGTGCGTGAGCACATGAGCATCGTGCTGCGCAAGCTGCAGGGCCGCAAGTTCCTCGAGTTCGAAGACCTGTTCGACGCCACGCGTGGCATGCCGGTGCTGGTGGTGACCTTCATCGCGCTGCTGGAGCTTTCGAAAGAAGGCCTGCTGGAAGTGACACAAGCCGAGGCTTTTGCGCCCATCTACGTGCGCCTCGCGTACACCCCGGCATAACATTGCCCCCACGGTCGCTCACTTCGTGTAGCTCCCTGCCCCCCGGAGGGGGCCGCTGCGCCTGCGGCCCGGCAAAGCCGGTTCCGCGGCCCCTGCTTGGGTTGAACAGCCGGCCCTCCCCCAGAAATCGATTTTCATCCCAAAGTGAGTGACTTATCCATGGTCTCTGATCGCCCGGGTACTCGTCAATTCGATGTCCTCATCATCGGCAGCGGCCTGGCGGGCCTGACGGCTGCGCTGCTGCTGGCGCCAAGCCGCCGTGTGGCGGTGGTGACCAAACGCGAACTCAACGATGGCTCCAGCGCCTGGGCACAGGGCGGCATGGCCGCGGTGCTGGCTGAAGGCGATTCGGTGGAGCAGCATGTGAACGACACGCTGGTCGCGGGCGCGGGACTGTGCGACGTGCCCGCCACGCGCGCGGTGGTCGAAGGTGCGCCCGAAGCCATTGCCTGGCTGCGCACGCTGGGCGTGGCGTTTTCGGAAGACAGTGAGAACCCGGGTGAGCTACACCTGACCCGCGAAGGCGGCCACAGCCAGCGCCGCATCGTGCATGCGGCCGACGCCACCGGCGCCGCCGTGCAGCGCACCTTGATCGACCGGGTGCGCAGCACGCCCGGCATCACGCTGTTTGAGCACCACATGCTGGTCGATGTGATCACCGACCGGCAATTGAAGCAAGCCGGCAACCATTGTTACGGCGCTTACGTGCTCGACACCGCCAGCGGCGAAGTGCTGACCTTCAGCGCAACCCATACCATTTTGGCCACCGGCGGCGCGGGCAAGGTCTACCTCTATTCCACCAACCCGGACACCGCCACCGGTGACGGCATTGCCGCCGCCTGGCGTGCCGGCTGCAGCGTGGGCAATATGGAATTCATCCAGTTCCACCCGACCTGCCTCTACCACCCCGACGCCAAATCGTTCCTGATCACGGAAGCCGTGCGCGGCGAAGGCGGCAAGCTGCTGCTGCCGGCTTCGGCCGGCGGCGGGCGCTTTATGCCGGCGCACGATGCACGTGCCGAACTCGCACCGCGCGACGTGGTGGCCCGCGCGATCGACTTCGAGATGAAAAAGCACGGCGTGGACTGCGTCTACCTGGACATCTCGCACCAGAGCCCCGCCTTTTTGCAGGAGCACTTTCCCAACATCCTCAAACGCTGCGCCGAACTGGGCATCGACATCACGCGCCAGCCCATCCCGGTGGTGCCGGCCGCGCATTACACCTGCGGCGGTGTAATGACCGACCTGGCTGGGCGCACCGACGTCGCGGGCTTGTACGCCATCGGCGAAACCGCCTGCACCGGCCTGCACGGCGCCAACCGGCTGGCCAGCAACTCGCTGGTTGAATGCGTGGTGCTGGCGCGCGCCACGGCACGGGCGATTGAAGCCGGCGCCACAACCAAAGCGCCGGCCCTGCCCGCTTGGGACGAAAGCCAGGTCACTGATGCGGATGAAGCGGTCGTGATCTCACACAACTGGGACGAGCTGCGCCGCTTTATGTGGAATTACGTGGGCATCGTGCGCACCACCAAGCGGCTCGAACGCGCAGCGCATCGCATTGCCTTGCTGGACGCGGAGATCCAGGAGTTTTATGCCCACTTCCGCGTCACGCGCGATTTGCTGGAGTTGCGTAACCTGGTGCAGGTGGCCGATTTAATTGTGCGCTCGGCCCATGGCAGACATGAAAGCCGGGGGCTGCATTTCAGCCGGGACTATCCGGGGATGGCAATCTCTGCCGTGCCTACTGTACTGGCACCGCCGCTTGGCCAGGTGCCGTCAGATTAACCCGGCAGCGCCAGCCCGCCGTTTCGCCGCCACAGCATCAGGTAACCCGGCACGGCCTTGCCTTGCTCCACGCGAACCTGCATTTCTTTCATGCTGAGCATCTCAAAGCCATTGCTTGTACCGGTACGGGTCACATAGTCAAGGGCATGCGTATAGCGCCCCGAAGTGTTCAACCGGAAGTCACGAGCGGCTGGCAAGTCCGGGGCTTTATCCGTGATCTCGTCAAGAGACTCGAGAGAAAAAGCAAACAACCCGCCTGCACGCAGCAGTCTTTGCGCCTGGCCAAACACTTCATCAAGCCTTCCCATGTACACCAAAACATCTGTGGAAAGCGCCATGTCGTAACTGCCGGCCGTTTCCTTTTGCATCATGGTGAGTAAATCCATATGCTCAAGACGGGAGTAAATGCCCCGGGCCCGGGCTTTTGCGAGCATGTTGCCGGAGAGGTCAACCCCCACCAGCTCTTTTGCATACGGGAACACCGCCGCACCGGACAAACCCGTTCCGCAACCGAGATCCAGTACAGACCATTGCCCGGTGGCCGGCAGGGATGCTTCACTTAAAAGCTCAACCATTTTTTTTGGTACGTCGTAACGCAGCGTCTGAACCAGGTGCGAATCAAAAGTTTGCGCATACTCGTCAAACAGCTGCGCAACGTATCCGCTGGGAGCACGGTCGGAGTTCTCCCCCGACATGGCAGCAACCAGATGGGCAACCGGGCTGTCAGGTTGCAATTCGACAACCCGCCGGTAGCAATGAATCGCGCCCTCGTTGTCCCCGCGCTCCAGGAGAATGTTCCCCAGAAAACGATTTGCCTCGGCATCGTCAGGCTTGAGTTCAATGGCGCGCCGATAACACGCAATGGCTTTTTCGCTTTTCCCCGAGGCATACATTGCAGCGGCAAGGGCTGCATGGAACGCAGCATTTGCGGGGTCTATGGAAATCGCTTTTTCATAACACTCAATGGCCTTTTTACGATGCTCGAGGCGGGCATGAGCATCACCCATGATTTTGTAAGACATCGACGCGGTGGGCTCCAGCGCCACTGCTTTGCCGTGATGAAGAATGGCGCCTAAAAAGTCCGCCTCATTAAAAACCAGATTACCCAGGAAGAAATGAAACTCCGCCGACCGGGGAAACGCAACGATGGCTTTTTTGATGAGTACCTTGGCGTCTTCGGTCTTGCCGGATTCAAGCAGCAGATTAAAAAGATCGCGGTAGGCAAATTCGAACTCCGGTTTGAGTTCCAGGGCTTTGGTGAAGTGCCCGATCGCTCCAGCCTGGTCATCAAGGGCGTTTGACGTCGTTCCCAGCAGATAGTGAACGTCCGCAAGTGTGGGGTCTATCGACAACGCCTGTTCAAGCGCCGCGACGGCCTCTGCGAATTTGCGCTGTTCCACCAAAGAAAACCCCAGGCCCACATGCACATCAACAAAGCCCGGATTAACAGTGATCGCCTGGCGGTAGCAAGCAACGGCCTGGTCATATTCGGCCCGGCTCAGATGTTGGTCGCCCTGTTTTTTCAAGGCAAGCTCAGGGGCAATTGCAGCCGGTTCGGACCCAAGCCAGGTTTTCAGTTTTTCGAGCACACTTGCCTTTCAGTTCAGATTCACATCTGAGCCTATTGTCTCCTGCTCCCGGCGCGTTTGTCAGCCCGGGCTGCGCGATGGCCGGCGCCCGTCAGGCAGCGCCTATGTGCGGCACCAGGCCCGCCACCGGCCGGCCTGCCTTCAGGGCTTCGGTGAACGCCAGCATGCGGTCAATCGGCAGGCGGGCCCGCAGGCCGAGCGAGGCATCGACATGGATTTCATTCGCGCCGGTCTCCAGCACATGCGCCAGACCGGCCAACCCGTTCATAGCCATCCAGGGGCAATGGGCACAGCTTTTGCAGGTGGCGCTGTTGCCAGCGGTGGGTGCTTCGATAAACACCTTGCCTGGGTTCAATGTGCGCAGCTTGTGCAGCATGCCGTTGTCGGTGGCGACGATGAACTCTTTCGCATCCATCTCGCGCGCGGCTTTCAAGATGCCCGAGGTGGAGCCCACGGCATCGGCCATCGCCACCACGTCAGCGGGCGATTCGGGATGCACCAGCACCCGCGCGCCGGGGTGTTCGTCCTTCAGCGCTTGCAATTCAAACGCCTTGAACTCGTCGTGCACGATGCAGGCGCCGTTCCAGAACACCATGTCGGCGCCGGTCTCGCGCTGGATGTAGCCGCCCAGGTGCCGGTCGGGCGCCCACAGAATTTTTTGGCCTTGCGCCTTGAGCGCACGAACGATGTCGAGCGCGCAGCTGGACGTGACCACCCAGTCGGCGCGCGCCTTCACGGCGGCGCTGGTGTTGGCGTACACCACCACCGTGCGGTCGGGGTGGGCGTCGCAAAACGCGCTGAAGGCGTCCAGCGGGCAGCCCAGGTCCAGCGAGCAGGTCGCATCGAGGTCGGGCATCAGCACGCGCTTTTCGGGCGACAGGATTTTGGCCGTCTCGCCCATGAAGCGCACGCCACACACCACCACGGTTTTGGCGGCATGGTCACGGCCAAAGCGCGCCATCTCCAGCGAGTCCGACACCATACCGCCGGTCTCTTCAGCCAGATCCTGCAAGTCGGGGTGCACGTAATAATGCGACACCATGACGGCATTGCGCGCCTTGAGCAGCTCGCGGATGCGGACCTTGAGTGCCGCACGCTCTGCCTGCGTGGGCTCGGCCGGCACACGGGCCCAGGCCTCGTGCGTGCTGCAACTTCCGGCCCCGGCAAGAGGCTGCTCGTATTCAACGCGGATGGTGGGCATCACGGCATTCATGCTTTAACCCCGTTTATTCAGCGGTATCAAATCGCATTGAAAAATCCACCGCCCGCACATCCTTGGTCAGCGTACCGATGGAGATGCGGTCCACACCGATTTCGGCCAGCGTACGCAAACCTTCCAGGGTGACACCGCCGGAAATTTCCAGTACAGCCCGCCCGGCGTTGATGCGCACCGACTCTTTCAAATCCGGCAGGCTCATGTTGTCCAGCAGAACCATCTTGGCGCCGGCATCCAGCGCCTCATTCAACTCGTCCAGGTTCTCGACTTCGATCTGCACAAAGTCGGCTTGCGACGCGACCTCTGCCGCGCGCGCCAGCACCTGGCGGATGCCGCCGGCTGCGGCGATATGGTTTTCCTTGATGAGCACAGCGTCATACAAACCCACGCGGTGGTTGGTGCCGCCGCCGGTGACGACGGCGTATTTCTGCGCCAGACGCAGGCCCGGCAAGGTCTTGCGTGTGTCGACAATGACCGCCTTCGTGCCTTTCACGATATCGACATAGATCGCCGTTTTGGTCGCGACGGCACTCAGCATCTGTAAAAAGTTCAACGCCGTGCGCTCGGCCGAGAGCAGCGCCCGCGCCAAACCACGCACCTCAAACACCAGCTGGTTGGCTTCGCAGCGCTCGCCGTCTTTCACATGCCAGACCAGCTTGGCGCGCGGGTCCAGTTGCCGCACCGTGGCCTCCACCCAGGCGCTGCCGCACACCACGGCGCTTTCACGTGCCACCACCTGCGCCCTCGCCTGGCGGTCTGAAGCGATCAGCCCGGCTGTCAGGTCGCCCGCGCCCACGTCCTCCGCAAGCGCCCGCGCCGCGTCTGCCTTGGCCAGTGTTGCCACCGCCGCGGCAGAGAAATCAAATGACTTTTTCATAAGCAATCTAAGAAAGAAACCGCACGATACCGTGCACTAAACTATTAAATAGACCCAAAAACTGTCGCAAATGTTACAGCGGCTACCTTACCGGCCTCGCGCGGCGGCTTGGCCCCTCAAAATGGCGCTTTCTTTTTTTGCGTGATTGCATCCCACCGACCATGTTCAGAACCCTGCTCAAATCCAAAATCCACCGTGCGGCGGTGACGCACTGCGAACTCAACTACGAGGGCTCCTGCGCCATCGACGAAGACCTGCTGGATGCCGCCAACCTGGCCGAGAACGAACAGGTGCATATCTGGAACATCAACAATGGTGAGCGCTTCATCACCTACGCCATCCGCGCCGAGCGCGGCAGCCGCATTATTTCAGTGAACGGCTCGGCAGCTCGCCGCGCGGCCGTCGGCGACCTGGTGATCATCGCAGCCTTTGCGCAGGTACATGAAGAACACGTTGCCGGTTTCAGCCCCAAGCTGGTGTTCGTCAACCCGGACAACCGCATCAAGGAAGAGCGCTCCACCATCCCGGTGCAGCAGCTCTGAGCCGCTCTGGCCCCGCAGCAACGCGCGGGCCGCAGTTTTCCTTCCCTTCTCTTTCACACAGGGCCTCATGGACAACGCAGCGATGACCCGGCGCAGCCTGCGCCATGTGTGGCACCCCTGCACCCAGATGAAGCTGCACGAGGCGCACCCGCCCGTGCCCATCGCACGCGCCGAAGGCGTGTGGCTGCATGACTTTGAAGGCCGGCGCTACCTGGACGGCATCAGCTCCTGGTGGGTCAACCTGTTTGGCCACGGCCATCCGCACATCAAGGCCGCACTGCGCGCCCAACTCGACAGCCTCGACCACGTCATGCTGGCCGGTTTCACGCACCAGCCGGTGGTGGAACTGTCTGAACGGCTGGGCGCGCTGACCGGCCTGGGCCATGCGTTTTACGGCAGCGACGGCGCCAGCGCCACAGAGATCGCGCTCAAGATGAGTGCGCATTACTGGCGCAACAGCGGCAAGCCTGAAAAGAGCCGCTTCATTGGCCTGGCCGGCGGCTACCACGGCGAAACCGTGGGCGCGCTGGCCGTGACCGACATTGCACTCTTTCGCGAAGCCTATGCGCCACTGGTGCGGCTGGCTGCCACCGTGGCCAGCCCCGATGCGCGTGGTGCACAGGCTGGCGAGAATGCCGCAGATGTTGCGCACCGTGCCGCTGCGAATCTGCAAGCCTGGCTGGAGCAGCACCACGCGCAAACCGCAGCACTCATCGTCGAGCCCATGGTGCAGTGCGCCGCCGGCATGGCCATGCACGACGCGGCCTACCTGCGCGAAGCGCGCGCGCTGTGCGACCGCTACGGCGTACACCTGATCGCCGATGAAATTGCCACCGGCTTTGGCCGTACCGGCACCATGTTTGCGCATCAGCAGGCGGGCATACGGCCGGATTTCATTTGCCTGTCCAAAGGCCTCACGGGCGGCACGCTGCCGCTGTCGGCGGTGCTGACGACTGACGCGGTGTACGAAGCGTTTTACGACGACGATGTGGCGCGCGGATTTTTGCATTCGCACTCTTACACCGGCAACCCGCTGGCCTGCCGCGCGGCGCTGGCCACGCTGGAGCTGTTTGAGCAGACCGATGTGCTGGCCACCAATGCCGCGCTAGCCAACACACTGGACGAAGCGTTTACGCCGCTGACACAGCACCCAGCGGTGTCCAACGCACGCAGGCTGGGCATGATCTGGGCCTGGGATATTGAGCCCGGCACCGCTCCCTATTTCGCCCGCCGCTATACGCAGCACGCGATGGCCAACGGCGTGCTGCTGCGGCCGATAGGCCAGACGATTTACGCCATGCCGCCGTATGCGATGGATGAGGAGGCGGTAAACCATCTTGCACGCGGCGCGCTGGCGGCGCTCAAGGCCACGCTGGCCGAAGAAGGCAGCGTGAATGGCTGAGGCGGCACACAAAACGGTTTCGCTGTTCGTCACCGGCACCGATACCGGCGTGGGCAAGACGCTGGCCAGCGCCGCATTGCTGCACGCGCTGGCCCGGCGGCACCTGCGTGTGGTGGGTATGAAGCCGGTCGCCGCAGGCACTGAGGAAGTTGATGGCGTCGATGCCAATGAAGACGTGCTCGCGCTGCGCGCCGCCTCTACCTGCCGCGTGCCGCCAGAACTCGACAACCCCGTGCTGTTGCCCGACCCGGTGTCGCCGCACATCGCGGCGGCCCGCGCCGGTGTGCGCATTGATATCGCCCACATCGTCGCCTGCCACCGCCAGCTTCTGTTGCTGGCCGATGCCGTGGTGGTGGAGGGCGCGGGCGGCTTTCATGTGCCGCTCTCGCCGACTGAAACCGGCGCCGACCTGGCCCAGGCGCTGGCCTTGCCCGTGGTGTTGGTGGTGGGCTTGCGGCTAGGTTGCCTGAACCACGCACTGCTTACGGCTGAAGCGATTCGCGCACACGGCCTCACGCTGGCCGGCTGGGTGGCCAATCATGTCGACCCTGACATGCTGGCGCAGGAGGACAACATCGCCTTTCTACAAAAGCAATTGCAAGCGCCGCTGCTGGCCAGCATTCCCTGGCAGCCCCGCATTGACGCAGGCCCCATCACCTTCAACCTTCCCGCTGAATGGCAATAAACATCACTTCTTCCTGGCTTGACGAATTTCCGGCCCGGGTGGCCGAACTGGACCGCGCCCACCTGCGCCGCCAGCGCCGCGTGGTCGTGCCTGAAAGCGGCGCGCGGCTTTCGATCGACGGGCACAGCATGCTGGCCTTTTGCAGCAACGACTACCTGGGCCTGGCGGCGCACCCCGCGCTGGTGCAGGCAGCCTGCGCGGGTGCACAGGCCTATGGTGTCGGGGCCGGTGCATCACCACTTGTCAGCGGCCACAGCGCCGCCAACGAAGCGCTGGAGCGCGAACTGGCGGCGTTTGTCGGCCTGCCGCGCGCGCTGTATTTTTATGCGGGCTACACCACCAACATCGGCATCGTGCCGGCGCTGGTGGGCACGGGCGACGCGATTTTTTCGGATGCACTCAACCATGCCTGCCTGATTGACGGCGCGCGCCTGTCGCGCGCAAAAATTCACCGCTACGCCCACGCCGACCTGGACGCATTGGAGCGCGAACTGGCGCAGAGCGATGCACCACGCAAGCTTGTCATCAGCGACGCGGTGTTCAGCATGGACGGCGATATTGCCGATATCTCATCCCTTGTCGCGGTGTGCGAGCGCCATGACGCACTATTGCTGCTGGACGACGCGCACGGTTTTGGCGTGCTGGGCCCGCAAGGGCGTGGCACGCTGGCCGCGGCCGGGCTGCATGGCGCCAAGGCTTCGCGCCGTGTGCTGTACATGGCCACGCTGGGCAAGGCTGCCGGTGTGGCCGGAGCTTTTGTGGCTGGCGACGAAGCATTGATTGAATGGCTTCTGCAAAAAACCCGCAGCTATATTTTTGCCACCGCCGCGCCGGCGCTGCTGGCCAGCGCGCTGCGCGCCAGCCTTGAATTGATCGAGCAGGACGAATGGCGCCGCACGCATTTGCAAAAACTCATCGCGCGTCTGCGCAGCGGCCTCACTGCGGGCCTCAAAGACAGCCACTGGCAGTTGCCGCCTTCGCAAACCGCCATCCAGCCACTGCTGATCGGCCGCAACGACGAGGCCCTGGCTGTGATGGAAGCCCTGCGCGCGCGCGGCATCTGGGTGCCGGCGATTCGCCCGCCCACCGTGGCTGAAGGTACGGCGCGGCTGCGTATCGCGCTGTCGGCCGCGCACACGGAAGCCGATATCGATCTATTGGTCGAGGCCCTGACGGCTTTAGCGAAGCACACACAAGCACAGCGGCAAACAGAACCCACGTACTGAGCGCTTCACGAGAACGCTTCAGCTAGACTCAAAAACCCAGTCCCCGAAAGGAAAGAGACCATGTCCCACGTAGCAGAACAAACCATCACGCTCCACCGCCCACGCCCCCAGGCTTCGCAAACCGAACAGGCGGCACAAGCGGGTGAGCAGCGCTGGAGTGTGGACGCCATTGAGGCTTTGTTCAACCTGCCCTTTCCGGAGCTGATGCACCGCGCACAAACCGTGCACCGCGAAAATTTTGACCCGACCCGCGTCGAGTTCGCCACGCTGCTGTCCGTCAAAACCGGCGGTTGCGCCGAAGACTGCGGCTACTGCCCGCAGGCCGCGCGCTACGACACCGGCGTAGAAGCCAGCAAGCTGATGGAGCCGGCCGAAGTGCTGGCCGCCGCCCAGCGCGCACAAGCCGCGGGCGCCACACGGTTTTGCATGGGCGCTGCGTGGCGCTCGCCGAAAGACCGAGACATTGAAAAAGTCGCCGATCTGGTGCGCACGGTGAAGGCACTGGGCCTGGAGACCTGCGCCACGCTGGGTATGCTGGAAGACGGCCATGCGCAAACGCTGCAAAGCGCGGGCCTGGACTACTACAACCACAACCTGGACAGCGCGCCCGATTTTTACGGCGACATCATCACCACGCGCGACTACCAGGACCGACTGGACACGCTGGCGCGCGTGCGCAGCGCCGGCGTCAAGGTCTGCTGCGGCGGCATCGTCGGCATGGGCGAGACACGCCGCCAGCGCGCCGGCCTGGTGGCCGAGCTGGCCAACCTCACCCCCTACCCTGAATCGGTGCCCATCAACAACCTGGTGAAAGTTGAGGGCACGCCGCTGGCCAACCAGGCCGACCTGGACCCGTTTGAATTCGTGCGCACGATCGCCGTGGCCCGCATCACCATGCCAACGGCGCGCGTGCGCCTGTCTGCCGGCCGCCAGCAAATGGGCGACGGCGTGCAGGCGCTGTGCTTCCTCGCCGGCGCCAATTCAATTTTCTACGGCGACAAGCTGCTGACCACCGGCAACCCTGACACGGAAGCCGATGTGAAACTGCTGGAGCGCCTGGGCATGAGCCGGTCCGCACCTGAGGTGCGCTAAGGTCCGGTTCGGAAAGCCCCGCCTTGTCTGGCCTCTCTAAAAGGCCAGCAAAAAAGCACGCCGAAGCTGGTT
>JAJKJM010000147.1 GCA_021153985.1 Polaromonas sp. | reverse complement strand
TTTGGGCACGGCCCAACTTTGAAAGTAGTCGGGCCATTCGCACAACGCGGTCAGCTGAGGTAATACCTGGTTACCCAGGTAGGGTGGCAAGCCCTCCGTGTTTTGGGCGATCAGTTCAAAGTACTCTGCCAGAGACATCTCTTGTTGTTGCCGCTGCGGGGTAAAGGCTTTTTTGGCATAGTCCGCCACGCGAGCGCGTACCGGCAACGCGGCAAAGCGCTCTTGCAGGGTTTGCGGCGTCAGCGCTGCCAAGGGCCACCGATTGACGACGCCTCGCACAATAAAAGGCGTGCCGGTTTTGGCCAACGACCGGAACGAGGCTGAATCAAGCACATCCACTTTGGGTACAGCGGAAATTTCCGGAGCAAGGCGAGAGGCCTTGATCACACGTTCGCGAACCAGGGCCATGGCCTTGGCGCCGCCGTGCGGACTTCCGGTCGCCGCCTGAGCGTCCACCGCCGGCGAGGTGGTAGAGGCTGCTGGGGCAGGCGGCTCAGTTTTCGGTGGTAATTGGATGGACAAGCCATGAATAGCCTTGCCAAGGGCCTCTATCTCTTTGAAGGTGCTCACCGTCGCGATTTTGGAAAGAATCGCGTCCTTCAATTGCTCGGTGCTCAACAGCATTGCGGCAGTCTCGTCCATCTCTGTCAGCACGTCCTTGGCAGCCTGCATCAATGTCTGGCCGCGTCCCGCGGCGTGGCTGATCAGCACGGTTGCATCGACGTTCTTCGGCATCTGCCCGCCCTGAGCCAGTACTTCCTGCGCAATGCGGCCCTTATGCTTGAGCACCATGTCGTCGAGCAAATACTCCGAGACATGGCTGCGGCGCATGGTGTTTACTTTCAAGCGCAACTGGACGCTAAGCCGGAGTTTTTCCTGCTGAAGCTGGTCCGGCGTCGGCGCCGCAAGCAGTTGGCGCGGCGTGGTGTGCTCGGGCTTGGGTTTGAATTTCTCATTCGACTGCGGCACGATCTCATTCATCAGCCGCTGGCGTATGTGCAGCAGCTGTTGCTGGTCGACAGCAGCATTGATGGCGACGGCGATTTCGTCCCTGAGCAACTCGCTGTCCAGCAGCAGGCGCATTTCGCTTTCGTGTGCATCGACTGTGCGCTGGGCCATTTCCCGCAAGCTGATGCCTCGTGCCGCCGCACTTGCGGGCAGGAGCTTGCAGTTCTGGACATCGCCGGCCATCCCGCCCAGGATCGACCTGGCTTCCTCCAGCCTGAGCGCGCGCAGCGTGCCGCCCATGACCGACGCCGGCGCAAGGGGTTTGCGTAACGTGTCGATCTTGTCGCGCAGCAGTTTGTGCAGCGCTTCCTTGTTGCTGGCCAGCAGAGTCTGACCCGTGTCGGGTTTCTTTTTTTCCCGCGCGTCGACAAACTCCATGCCGTTAAAACGCCATCCCCAGCAGTTGCGCAGGCTCATGGCCTTGGGTAAATCACCTTGGTAGGGGCTGACGTAATACCAGTCGCCTTCCGAGGGCGGGGTGTAGTCAGGATCGTCGGTGAAGTAGACCACGCGGTGCGATTTGACCTGGCTCACAACAAACCAGGTTTTTGCAGAAGGCCGCGCTGCCGTTGCTTGCGCTTCGTCAACAAGTTGGAGATGTGAGGTCATACAAAAGTGATTTCTGCGGGACGCTGGAGAGAGCTGCGTGAAGAATGGGCGCGGGCTGCGCCGCCGGCATAGTGCGCATGAATGTCAAAGGCCAAAAGCCCCGATGAAGAACTGGCTGCCACGAGTACAGCGCTTTCCGGGCTCTGAACGGCGATCACCGGCGGCTGGTGGTACGTGCCCGGGATCTGGCCCTCCCACACCTTGAGTTCTTTCACAGGGTCCAGCACCGCCAGATGGCCTTGACGGGACAGCACCACCAGATAGCCGCCACACCACACAGGCTGCCAGCAGCCCGGGCTGCGCAGCCTGCTGAGCCAGCGTATGGATCCCGATTCGAGATCAAAGGCCGTGAAATGCCATTTCCCGTCCATGACAAACACGGATTGCTCATCCGCCACCAGAAACTGGTGCCAGAGCCCCTGGCCGTAGCGCCGGGTCCAGATCAATTTTCCGGTCGCCATGTCAAAGCAATGCAGCCGTCCGCGTTCGGTGGCGGCGTAGAGACGGCTTTCACCATCAACGATTTTTACAAGCGGCTGGCCTCGAACCAGGCCTTCCGTTTTTTGCCGCCATTTCACCTCCCCGGTAAGAGCATCAAGAGCAAGCAAGCTTTCGTCATTGCAGGGAGCGGCCACGAGGCCAGTCGCGGAGCAATAAATCGTAGTTCCCGGGGGCCACCAGTCATGCCGGTGTTTCCACAGCAATTTCCCCGTGACCAGCTCCAGGCATTGAACATGACCGGAAGGCTTACCGCCGTTCCATTGCTCCGTATTGATAAAGACCCGGCCGCCCGCTTCGTCGATGGCCGGTGTGGCGTGAATGCTGGAGTCGATCTTCCGGCGCCACTGAATCTCACCGGTTTCGGCATCCAGGCGGGTGAGGCTTCCGTCGTAGCAGCCGTAAATCAGGCTTCCGCGAGAATACTGCAGCTTCTGGACAATTCCCTTCTGAGGCACCTCCAGGCTGGGCACGGACCATTCGATATCGCCCGTACTCAAGTCATGTTTCCAAAGTGTGCTGTTTTCATCCGCCACAAAGACAGCACCCGCCGCAATAACGGGAGCGCATTTGGTTGGGTGGACCATGGCCCTGTTCAGCCCCATACGCCACCACCGTGGCGACTCTTTCACGAAGTCGGGCGCACTTCCCTTCATCAGGGGAGGAACGGCGTCATGGCAGTCCCGGCTGAGTCCGATGTCGTGCCGGCTGAACAGGCTGAGCACCGGCAGTTGTGACGTCGTGATTTGCCGTGACCCCAACGGTTCCCACATGTCGAAAAACAGCGCCAAAGCGACCAGTTCGAGTTTCACCGCATCCGCTTTAAGCGCCTCACGCACCAAAGGCAATGCCGAACCGGCTTTCATGAAATCGTCGAGCATCACGGCCCGCTTCCCCTCAGCGGCCACGCGATTGCCCTCTACCCACTTCTTCTGGTTGTGCTCTTTTCGTTTGTCTCGCACCATCAGGACCTGCAGTTCCACGCCATCGGCCAATGCACCAAGCGCCGTGGAAAACAGCAAGGGCGAAGCACCAAAACCCGGGCCTATAAGCACCTGGGGTGCCAGGGGCTTGATCAATCGCCACATCAATCGGCCCGCCATTTCGACGTTGCGGCCTTGCGTGAGCATCCGGCGGAAGTCAAAAACAAGTTGATCCGTGAAGTGAATTGCTTGATCGACAATCTGGCGGCGCAATAAATCCCACTCCGGTGCTTGCTGCACCGGGACTGTGTCAGTGAGGGGGGCCAGGAATGTCGCGGGCATAGTCTTACCGCTCCCTCAAACTCTCACTACCCGCCCGCTGAATCGGGCTCAGCAAATACTCAATCACCCGCCGCTGCCCGGTCTTGATCTCTGCGGTCAGGTTCATGCCGGGGACGAGCTGGATCATCTTTCCGTCTATGTCGATCTGCTTGGTCTTTAGGGCCAGCGTGACGGGAAAGATTGCGCCGCGCTTTTCGTCGTTGACTGCATCTGCCGTCACCAGCTTCACCGTGGCGGGTACCGTGCCATAGCGGGTAAAGGGGAATGTCTCGAGCTTGACGGCGACGTCCTGACCGGCGTTTACGAAGCCGATGTCTTTGTTTTCCAGCGTGACTTCGGCCGTGACCTGTGCGCCTTCGGGCACGATGATCATCAGGGCTTGCGCTTCGGTGACGACGCCGCCTGTGGTGTGGATGGCGAGTTGCTGCACTACGCCGGCGACGGGGGCTTTCAGCGTGGTGAGGTTTTCGCGTTGGGTGGCTTTGGCTTGTTCTTGTGTGGCTTGCTGGCGTTTGAGGTCGGCCTGGGCTTCGCGCTCATACAGCGTGCGGCGCACTTCGGCCAGGTAGGAGGCGCGGCTGTTTTCGCTTTCGCGCAGGGTGGCTTGGGTTTGCAGCAGGTTGGCGCGCTGGGTGGCGAGGTCGCGCTCGAGCTCTACGCGTTCGCGGGTTTTGTCTTGGGTGGCGTGGCCGGAGATGTAGCCCTGGTCTACCAGCTTTTTAAAGTCTGTCTCACGGGCCTGGGCCATGGGCACGGTGGTTTCGAGTTTGGCGACGACGGCTTGGGCGGTGACGATCTCGGCTTGGCGGCGGCTGATTTCTGCTGACAGTTTGGCGAGCTTGGCGGTTACGTCGCCCCACTCGCCTTGCAGCTGTGCCTGCGCGGCGGCTGTCTCGGCGGCGGACCATTCTTTGGGAAATTCAGGGAAAAGCAAGGCCCCCACACTTGTCGCTTCGCGTACTGCGTTGCCCCCCGAGGGGGCTAATTTTCCTTGGGGCGGCCCGGCGGAAAATTTGGCCTGCAGCCCAGACGCTGCCTGGGTATGCTGCTGCAGATTTTGTAGCGCCTGCTGGATGGCGCGGGCGCGCAGCACCTCCGACAGCGCTGATTGCTGCTGGTCGTGCGCGGTAGTTTTGTCGGCGCTGGCGGCGGTAGGGTCTAGCTCCACCAAAGGTTGGCCGGCTACCACATGGTCGCCGTCTTTGACGAGCACGGCCTTGACGACACTGCGCTCCAGCGGCTGGATGAGTTTGGTGCGCTCGCTCACCACCACGCGCCCGGGGGCCACGGCCACGATGTCGATCTGGCCGACGATGGACCAGACCAGTGCAATCACAAACAGCGCCATGATGGTGTAGGCCAGGCGGCGCGGTGCGGGATGCACCGGCGTGTCTTGCAGGCTGAGCGCGGCGGGCAGAAATGCCGCCTCGTCGCTCAGGCGGCGGGGGCCTGCCAGCTCGTCGCGGTGCGCCCAGGCGGCAGCGAAGATGGCGCGGTAGCGGGCCAGCAACGCGATGACGGGGTGCACGGGTTTCTCAGGCACGGCAGGAGGCGCAGCCGGCGCTTCGCCTTTGGCGGTGACGTCGTCTACCTTGGCGGCGGCTTGTTCCATCCGGTGAGTGCTCTGGCCGGCCGTGGTAGAGGCTTCGACAGGCTCAGCCCGGGGCTTGCCGTCTTCAGGGCGGTTGCTCATGCCGACGCTCCTTCCATCGGTTGCTTGCCGTCTTGCATCTGCCACAGGTGCGCATACAGGCCTTGCGGTTTCTGGATCAATGCATCGTGCGGGCCGGCTTCCACGATCTTGCCTTTGTCCATCACGATGATGCGGTGCGCGTGGCGCACGGCGCTCAGGCGGTGGGCAATGATGAGCACGGTGCGGCCTTTGCAGATGTGGGCCATGTTGCGCTGGATGATGGCTTCGCTTTCGTAGTCCAGCGCGCTGGTGGCTTCGTCAAAAATAAGGATGCGCGGGTTGGTAAACAGCGCACGGGCAATGGCGATGCGCTGGCGTTGCCCGCCACTCAAGGAACTGCCCTGCTCGCCCACATGCGTGTCGTAGCCCTCGGGCAACTCGCTGATGAACTCATGCGCGCCGGCCAGTTGCGCCACGCGCACCACGGCTTCAATCGGCGCGGCCGGGTCGGTGATGGCGATGTTCTCTCGCACGCTGCGGTTAAAAAGCAGGTTCTCTTGCAGCACCACGCCGACCTGCCGGCGCAGTTGCGCGGCGTCAATCAGGCTGATGTCGATGCCATCAACCAGCAGGCGGCCACCTTCGGGGGAATACAGGCGTTGCACCAGCTTGGTCAGCGTGCTTTTGCCGGAGCCCGAGCGGCCGACGATGCCGATGATCTCGCCGGGCTTCACATCCAGGCTGATGCCGTGCAGCACGGGCGGCGCCTCGGGCCGGTAGCGGAAGACCACGCTATCGAGCGTGATGCGGCCTTTGACGGGCGGCAGCTGCGCGGCGCTGGTGGGCGGCACTTCGGTGCGGGTGTTGAGGATGTCGCCCAGGCGCGCAACGGAAATGCCGGTTTGCTGGAAGTCCGTCCACAACTGGGCCATGCGCATGATGGGCTGGGCCACGCGCTGGGCAAACATGTTGAAGGCGACGAACTGGCCGACGCTAAGCTCGTTGTTCATCACCAAGTGCGCGCCGTACCACAGCGTGGCGGCGTTCACCAGCTTGCCGATGAGGTTGATGCCTTCGTGCGCCCAGGTGGCGAGGTTTTGCGTTTTGAAGCTGGCGCTGACATAGGCGGCGAGCTGGTTGTCCCAGCGCTTGCCGAAGCTGGGCTCCAGCGCGCTGGCCTTGACGGTTTGGATGCCGGTAATGGTTTCCACCAGCATGGACTGGTTCTCGGCGCCGCGCGCAAACTTCACATCCAGCCGCTGGCGCAAGATCGGAACGACGGCCAGGCTGAGGCCAAAGTACAGCGGCAGGCTGACCATGACGATCAGCGTGAGCGGCACGCTGTAGAACAGCATCACCGCGATGAAAATGACCGAGAACAGCACGTCGAGCACCACCGTGAGTGCATTGCCGGTGAGGAAGCTGCGGATGTTCTCCAGCTCGCGCACGCGGGCCACCGAGTCCCCCACGCGGCGCGCCTGAAAGTACGCCAGCGGCAACTGCACCAGGTGGCGGAAAAGGCGTGCACCGAGTTCCACGTCGATGCGGCTGGTGGTGTGGCTGAACACATAGGCGCGCAAGCCGTTGAGCACACTTTCAAACACCACCACCACGACCAGGCCGATGACCAGGACATCGAGCGTAGTGAGGCCCTTGTGCACCAGCACTTTGTCCATCACCACCTGGAAGAACAGCGGGCTGACCAGCGCAAAGAGCTGCAGCATGAAGGAAATCAGCAGCACCTCGCCCAGCAGCTTTCGGTATTTGACGAGGGCAGGCACAAACCACGAGAAGTCGAACTTGGCGAGCTCGCCCGCCAGCGCCGCATGGCTGGTGATGAGGATCAGCTCGCCCGTCCACTGGCCGGCAAACACCTCGACCGATTCAATCGTGGGCCGGTTGACGGGCGTGGCCGGATCCTGGAACAGCACACGCTGGCCATCGCACTGGGCGAGGATGACGGTGCGGGCCTGGCCGCCGGCACCATCACGGCCATCACTGTTTGCCGCGTCGTCGGCAGGCTTCAGAAAAGCCAGGGCCGGCAGCGGAACCAGCTTCAGGCGGTCCGGCTTGGACTTGGACAGTTTGGCTTTGAGCCCGAGGTGCTTGGCCGCGCGAAGCAAGACGCTTGCGTCAACGGTGTCGCTGGGCGACACGCCCAGTTGATGGGCAAGTGTTTGAGGGTCTGCCGCGACCTGGTGAAAACGTGCCACCAGGCACAGGGCCGCCAAGGCATGGCTGTGGGAAGCAGGCGGCTCACCGCCCGGCGCGGGTGCGGCCAGCTGGGGAGCAACGTCCTGGGGTACCGCGCCGGCAACTGTCAATTGGAGCCCCGGCCTTGCTGGTCAATCGGGGCCGGCATCAATGGCGATGCCAATGGCCGGCAGGCGGCTGCGCGCGCGCCGTGCCCAAAACCTCCCGAATTGTTGATGTTGTTTTTCATCCGAAAAAACGCCTAGCGTGCAAGGCGTGACCCCTCTGAATTTGTTCCAAACTGTATCGCAATTTACCTTTCAGAAAAATGGAAATCTGGCTTAATTTCCAAGCCGATTTGTGGAGAGGAAATTTACTTAGAGGCCTTTGGGATTTTTACGAATATTGCCCGGGAGTTACCTTGAAAAGCCTCCTCCAAATAGGGGAGTGCCGTCGCAAAAAAGCAGCGATTAAATCTAAAAGCCGCGTCTTCATTTTTCTAGTTTCTAAATGTCACACAAAAGACTTCATTGCGGCATCCAAAATCCCGGCCACCTGGCTTTGACCCTGCTCCTTGCAACGCCATTTAATTCGGCGCATTCTTGATTCGCGGCTAAGGGTTCTTCCCGGGTTGGGTTGTGTGGGTTGTGCAGGTTGCTTGCGGCCGCGTCTGGAGTCCGTCATGTCCACCTTGCGTCATTGGCTCTGCCTTCTGGTTTCAAGTTCGCTGCTGCTCGGCACCGCCGGGTACGCAGCCACCGCGCAGCCGCCGGCGGCGCAGGCCATGATGGATGCGTTGGCAAAAGCCACGACGGCCGTCGTCGGCGTCAAAGTCACCGCGATGGAGGGTGCGCGCTCTGCAGAGACCTTGGGGCTCACGCGTGCCGGCTCCGGCGTGCAGATCGCCCCGGACGGGCTCATCCTCACCATTGGCTACCTGATGCTCGAAGCCGAGCAGATCGAGGTCGTCACCCAGGACAACCGCACGCTGCCGGCCCGCGCCGTCGCCTATGACCTGGCCACAGGCTTCGGGCTGCTGCGGCCTTTGCTGCCGTTGCGCGGCGTGGGCGTGGCCCCGCTGGGCAGCAGCCGCGACCTGCAGCCCGGCGAGCCGCTGATGGCCATGACCGGCCCGCAGGCCGATGACGACGGCGACGTGAGTATGACGCGGCTGATCAGCCGGCGTGCGTTTTCCGGCAGCTGGGAATACCACATCGAATCGGCGCTGTTCACCAGCCCACCGGTGTTGGCCAGCGGCGGCAACCACAGCGGTGCGCCGCTCTTTAACCAGAAGGGCGAGCTGATGGGCATAGGTTCGCTCTTTGTGTCGGACGCGACCGGTGAAAACCGGCGCCTGCCGGGCAATATGTTTGTGCCGGTGGATTTGCTGCGCCCCATCCTCGCGGAGCTGCAGCGCTCGGGCTCCAGCGTGAAGAGCCGGCGGCCCTGGCTGGGCCTCACCTCGAACGACCAGGGCGGGCGCATACAGATCATGCGCGTGAGCAAAGACAGCCCTGCCGAGCAGGCCGGGCTGGGCGCAGGCGACGTGGTGCTGGCGGTGGACGACGCGAAAGTCGCCACGCTGGAGGCGTTTTACAAAAAGCTCTGGGACCATTCCGCGCCGGATGCGGAAATCCGGCTGACCGTGCTGCAGGGCGCCGACATCAAGACCATTGTGCTGAAGGCGCAGGACCGCATGCTGACGCTCAAAAAACCGCCGGGCATCTGAAGTTATTGATAAAATCGAGCTCTAGCCCAAGCAGGACATAGGCTAGTAGCTACGTTTTTAATAGCACACGCGCTGCGCCGGCTTACCGCATCTGTCGCATCTGTCGCGCCTACCGCGCCGGACGTGCCGCCAGCCCCTCGGCCACCGTGGGGTAGCGCAGTTGCACGCGCAGCTCGCGCTTCAGGCGCGTATTGTCCAGCCGCCGCGATTCGCTCATAAAGCTCAGCAGCACCAGCGGCAGCTCGTCCTGGGCAGCGTCACGCGCCAGTCGCGGCGGGCGCGGCAGGCCATACAGGTCGGCCGCCAGGTCGAAGTAGTCACCCATCTTCATCTGCGTGTCGTCGCTGGCGTTGCTGGTGCGCTGCGGCTTGCCGCGCCACAGCGCCGCCAGGCAGGCACGGGCCAGGTCGTCGGCGTGGATGTGGTTGGTGTAGACGTCGTCCTGAGCGCGCAATACGGGCGTGCCCTTGAGCAGCCGCCCGCGCGGCGTGCCGCCTTCGCGGTCAGGCGCGTAAATTCCCGGGATGCGCAGGATGTGCACATGCGTGCCGGTGGCGCGGCCAAAGAGGCGCAGGTGCGCCTCGGCATGCACGCGGCGCTGGGCGCGGGGCGTGTGGGGTTTCAACGGCCGCGTCTCACTCACCCATTCACTGGCGCAATCGCCATATACCCCGCTGGTGGAGCCATACACCAGCGACCGCGGCAGGCTGCGCAGACGCAAGGCGCGCAGCAGCGCCAGGGTGCGCGGGTCGGTACGCCAGTCGGGTTTGTCGTTGGGCGGCGGCGCCAGGTGCACCACCCGGGTGGCCAGCCCGGCCAGGCGGCGCAGGCTGGCGCCGTCGTCCAGGTTGCCCTGCAACGGCGTGATGCGTTCGGCCCGCAGGGCGGGCACGCGCGCGGGCGAAGACGTGAGGGCCATGAGCCGGGCATTGCGCGGCAGTTGCCGGGCTGCACGCAGGCCCACGTCGCCGCAGCCGACGATCAATATCCGCTCGCGGCGGAAGCGAAAAGGCAGCGCGCCCAAATAAATCATGCGCAGGCTCTAGGGTTCAGGTTTGAGGGCAAAATTGGGGGTTGCCGGGTAAAACCGGCCGAGTCGAGAACAGATACCGCAAGGATACCGAATATGAGCTTTAACGTGACCGTGCAACCCAGCGGCCGGACTTTCATTGCCCAGGTGGACGAAGCCCTGCTGGCAGCTGCCATCCGCCAGGGCATAGGCCTGCCCTACGGCTGCAAGGACGGCGCCTGCGGCTCCTGCAAGTCCAAAAAGCTCGAAGGCACCGTGATCCATGGCACGCACCAGGTCAAGGCCCTGTCGCCTGAAGAAGAAGCCGCCGGCTTCATCCTGACCTGCAGCGCCAAAGCGACGAGCGATATCGTGCTCGAGTCGCGCCACGTGACCGACGAAAGCGCCTTCCCCATCAAGAAGATGCCGGTGCGCGTCAACAGCCTGGCCAAGGCCTCACACGACGTGATGGTGGTTCGCCTGCAGCTGCCGGCCAGCGATGTCTTCAAGTACCACGCCGGCCAGTACGTGGAATTTTTGCTGCGCGACGGCGACCGCCGCGCGTATTCAATGGGCAATGCACCGCACACCCAGGCAGAGAACCCGGGCGTGGAGCTGCACATCCGCCACATGCCGGGCGGCAAGTTCACCGAGCATGTGTTCGGCCCCATGAAGGAAAAGGAAATCCTGCGCATCGAAGGCCCCTTCGGCAGCTTTTACCTGCGCGAAGACAGCGACAAGCCCATGGTGCTGCTGGCCTCGGGCACGGGCTTTGCGCCCATCAAGGCACTGATCGAACACCTGCAGTTCAAGGGCATCACGCGCCCGGCCGTGCTGTACTGGGGCGGGCGCCGCCCGGCCGATTTGTACATGGACGAGTGGGTCAAGGCCCGGGCCGCTGAAATGCCAGGCCTGACTTATGTGCCGGTGATCTCTAACGCGCTGCCCGAAGACAACTGGACGGGCCGCACCGGCTTTGTCCACCAGGCGGTGCTGGAAGACTTTGCCGACTTGTCGGGCCACCAGGTGTATGCCTGCGGCGCGCCGATTGTGGTCGATTCGGCCAAGGCCGCATACACGGCGGCAGGGTTGCCGGAGGACGAGTTCTATGCCGACTCCTTCGTGACAGAGAAGGAAAAGGCCCAGGCTTCCGTGCCCGCTGAAGGCTGATGCCCGAGGGCTGAACCGGGCCCATTCCCGACAGACAAAAAGCGTCAAAGAAGAACAGGAAACGCCGCGGCTGATTCGTCAGCCGCGGCGTTTTTTTGCACCTGGTCCAGTCGGATGAACCGCTGGGGTAAAGGCTCAGCCGGCCTTGGCGGGCGCCACCTGCCGGTCATGCTTCTGGCGGCGGATGGCAGCGCTGGCGCGGTTTTCTTCGTGTTTGAGTTTGCGGCGCTCGGCTTTTGTGACCTTGCCGTCGGATTTGGCAGCCAGCTTGTCGGATTCAATTTTGGTTTCGCGTTTGTCGAGCTTGGCCGTTTCCTTGGGGGTCAGCGCGCCGGAACTGACACCCTGGTCGATACGCTTTTCCTGGTTGGCCTGGCGCTGATCAATGCGCGGCGTTGCCAGCGGGTCTTTTGGTGCCACAGGTGCGGCGGGGGCCTGGGCAAAGGCCGTGCCACCGACAACCAAGGCGAAAGCTGCGACAAGGGTATGGATCTTCATGGCGTTTCCTTAGGCTTGAGTTGAAAAACATGAAGCGGGCGCCTCATGAAACTTCAACGCTCGCCGACGGCCGGGCGACCATATCTGGCAGGTAAAGATGTTGTAACGGCAGACTCAGGCCGGGCAGCTATGGCCGGGCCAATTTTTGCAACAATAGGGTATGAACATTCGATCCCTGACCCTCCCCTCCCCGCTGGCCAAGAGCCTGGCGGTATTTTTTATGGCCGGCGCAGCCCTGTCGCCCGCCCCGGTACTGGCCCAGGCCAAAGTCATGCGCATCATCGTGCCCTATGCGGCCGGCGGCCCGATTGACGCAACCGCCCGCCTGATGGCCGAACGCGTGAAAGATTCGCTGGGCACCGTCATCATTGAAAACAAACCCGGCGGCGGCGGCAACATCGGCGTTGACGCCATTGCCAAGGCCGCGCCCGACGGGCTCACGGTCGGCATTTCGGCCGTGGCCACACATGCCATCAACCCCTGGCTTTACAGCAAGATGCCATACAACGCGGCCACCGACTTCGCGCCCATCACGCAGATGGTGCGTGTGCCGAATGTGCTGGTGATCAACGCCGACTCTGCCCGGCGGCTCAATATCAACACGCTGGCCGACCTGATCAAATACGCCAAGGCCAACCCAGCCAAGCTCAATTACGCCAGCGGCGGCAATGGCAGCGCGGGCCACCTGGCCGGCGAGATGTTCAAGGCACGTGCCGGCATCTTCGCGCTGCACATTCCCTACAACGGCGGAAACCCCGCGCAGCTGGCGCTGCTCAGCGGCCAGGTGGACTACAACTTCGACAACCTCGCCACCGCCTCGGGCAACATCAAGGCCGGCAAGCTCAAGGCCCTGGCGGTCACCACGGCCCAGCGCAGCGCCATGCTGCCCGACGTGCCGACGGTCGCTGAGACGCTCAAGGGCTTCGAGATCGACACTTGGTGGGGGCTGGTGGCACCGGCGGGCACGCCCAAAGATGTGGTGGCCAAACTCAATCAGGCCTTTGTCGCCGCGCTGAATTCACCCGAAGCCAAAACCCGTTTCGCCACGCTGATGGCCGAGCCCGTGGGCAGCACGCCTGAGCAGTTCGGCGCCTTCATGAAGAGCGAGCTGGCGAAGTATGAGAAAGTGGTGAAGGCCTCTGGCGCGAAAGTGGACTGACGCGGGCCAGGTCGGCTGCATTGTCAATCTGGTTTTATGAACGTTTTAGGGCTGCAGCCCAATCACGACGTTGGCAATCAGCTACTGAATTTATAGCAAATCATTCAGAAACTACCGGGCCTTGGCCCCGCCGCAGCCTTACTTCAAGTCCCGGTAGCTGAATAAACGGCTTGCGTCACGAGGGTCTTTCATCTGCGTAAATCTGCGTAATCTGCGGATAAAAACTTATATCCACAGATTACGCAGATTTACGCAGATTGAAGACAAGATGCAGGGGTCAACGAGTAGTGACGCGATCCCCATAGCGGATGCTCGCCAGCGAGCCGCCTTCAAACAGCAGCATGGTCATGAACTGCCCGTAGCCGGGGTTGTAAGTCCATTCCTCGACCTGCTGGCAGCTGTTGACTGTGACGTTGGTGGTGACGCTGGCGGAGTTGCCTGTCGTGGTCACGGGTGTGGCTGGCGTCACCACAGGTGAGGTCGTCGAGGCCGTGCCCTGCGTGGGTTTGCAGAACGAGTCTTTCATGACGGGCTCGCCGCACTTTTGCAGGATGGTGCCTTTGGAATTGCCGATCTGCGCCAGGTCGCCCTTGCAGCGCAGCGACTGGGCAGAGGCGCTGGTGAACAAGGATGAAGCCAGGAAGGCAAAAATCACGGCGGCGGTGCGAATAAGGTTCGGGTTCACGGGCAACTCCCTTTGCTGAGAGGTATTTGAGATGGGTGCGCAGGCTGCACACCTCTTGCCCCAAACTTTATGCGCAAAGATTTGGCGCCGCAAGGGTCTTGATGCCCCGCGCAAGTTACGTCTGTAATGCACGGGGCGATGGGCGGCATCCCGCCGCCCTGCCCCATCGGCTGGCTTTGCGGCCTATTCGCCCAGGTAGGCGGCCCGCACGCGCGGGTCGTTGAGCAGCTCTTTCGCGTCGCCATTCATGGTGACGTTGCCCGACTCCATGACATAGCCGCGATTGGCAATGCCAAGCGCGCGGCTGGCGTTTTGCTCGACCAGCAGCACCGTCACGCCGCGGGCGGACACGTCTTTCACGACCTCAAAGATCTTGTCGACCATGATGGGCGACAGGCCCATGGACGGCTCATCGAGCAGCAGCACCTTGGGACGGCTCATCAGCGCACGGCCCATGGCCAGCATCTGCTGTTCGCCGCCCGACATGGTGCCGGCCAGCTGGTCTTTGCGTTCACGCAGGCGCGGAAACAGCACGAACATTTTCTCGATGTCTTCGGCAACGCCGGCCTTGTCACTGCGGATGTACGCGCCCATCTGCAGGTTTTCGGTAATCGTCATGCGGGTGAAGACGCCGCGGCCTTCCGGCACCATGGCCAGGCCTTCTTTGACCAGGTCCCAGGCGCCGCGGCCCTTGATGCTCTTGCCGAGGTACTCGATGTCGCCGTCCAGCATCGGCAAGGTGCCGGTGATGGCTTTCATGGTGGTCGTTTTACCGGCGCCGTTAGAGCCGATGAGCGTGACCAGTTCGCCGTCGTTGACTTCGAAGTCGACGCCCTTGACCGCCTGGATGCCGCCGTAGGCGACCTTCAGGCCGGTCACCTTCAGGAGTGTGTTTGCTGCCATGTTCTTGCTTTCCTTCAATGACCGGTGCCCAGATAGGCCGTGATCACTTTTTCGTCTTTTTGTACATCTGCAGGCGCGCCTTCGGCGATCTGCTTGCCGTAGTCGAGCACCGTCACGCGGTCGCACAGGCCCATGACCAGCTTCACGTCGTGTTCGATCAGCAAGATGGTGCGGTTGTCTTTGCGGATGCGGTCGATCAGCTCGCGCAGCTGCACTTTTTCGGTCGCGTTCATGCCGGCGGCCGGTTCGTCGAGCGCGATCAGTTGCGGGTCGGTGGCGAGAGCCCGGGCAATTTCCAGGCGACGCTGGTCGCCGTAGCTCAGCGTACGCGCCTTGAAGTCAGCGTATTTGCCGATGCCCACGTAGTCGAGCAGCTCTTGCGAACGCTTGGCAATGGCAGCTTCTTCCTGCTTGAAGCCGGGCGTGCGCAGCACGGCGCCTATCAAACCCGAGGCTGTGCGGATGTGCCGCCCGACCATCACGTTCTCCAGCGCCGTCATGTCGGCAAAGAGGCGGATGTTCTGGAAGGTGCGGGCGATGCCTGCCTTGGCCACTTCGTGCACCGCAGTGGGTTTGTAGGCTTTGCCGGCCAGCTCGAAGGTGCCGCTGTCGGGCGTGTAGAGGCCTGTCAGCACATTGAAGAAGGTGGTTTTGCCGGCGCCGTTGGGGCCGATCAGGCCGTAGACCTGGCCGCGTTCGATGTGGATGCCGACATCGCTCAGGGCCTGCAAACCGCCGAAGCGCTTGGA
>JAJKJM010000146.1 GCA_021153985.1 Polaromonas sp. | reverse complement strand
GCCGACAAGGGCATCTTCCACAAGAACAAGGCAGCGCGCGACAAGAGCCGCCTGTCCGCCAAGGTGAAAGCCCTGGCACTGGCCCCCGCAAAGGCCGCCTAAGCAATTAGGCAAATCGCCCGGACGGCATGCTTCTCACGAACATACCGTCCGCCGTTTTGTAGGGTGCGCTGCAGCAAAGCAAAAAAGCCGTCGAAAGACGGCTTTTTTGTTGGCGCTTCAAAAACCTCAGTCTTTGTGCGGCGCGTCGGGGATCAGGCAGGCCTCAGCCATCTGCAGATCATTGTCTTTGGCGAAGTTGATGGCGAAATCCCAGGCCATGGGCTCGGCCTCACGCAGTTCCGAATTCACGACCACACATTTCACGCCGTTGATGACGGTGGGCACGCACCAGGGGGAATAGGTGAGGTGGCTGCCGGGCTGCGGGCCGCCCGGGCGGAAATGGCTCATCACACCGCACAGCCTGTCGGCCCAATCGCTGGGCCGGAAGGTTTTGCCGTCGCGGGTAATACCCTGTATGAAGACTTCTTTGGCGGTGTTGGAGACCATCGGATGGAGGGTTTTTGCGGCGCCTGACGTGGGAAAGGGATCGTATTCACCCCATGCTGCACCGCACAACAATTCTATCGTATTTGTGACTCTTATATAAGACTTGGCGAGTAATTTTCAATGATGAGGGCCCCAGAGAAGCGCCCGGAAACCTGCATTGCAGTGATGCAGGATCGTCACAAAAGCCCGCAAACTCTAGGCCTAAAATCAGCCCAGGCCCGCATCTATTCGCTGCGGGCCTCCGATTTTCCGCCCTGTTACAGCCCTTGTCCCGGAGTTCTCCATGACCGCAGCCCTGCCCAAGCACATCGAAGCCGCCTCCCCTCACGTGATGAACACCTACGGCCGCCTGCCCATCGCGCTGGACCACGGCCAGGGCTGCCGCGTCTGGGACGTCAACGGCAAGGCTTACCTCGACGCGCTGGGCGGCATTGCCGTCAACACGCTGGGCCACAACCACCCCAAGCTGGTGCCGGCTCTGCAGGACCAGATCGCCAAGCTGATCCACAGCTCCAATTACTACCATGTGCCGCTGCAGGAAACGCTGGCTGCCAAACTGGTGGAACTGTCGGGCCTGGAAAACGTGTTTTTCTGCTCCACCGGCCTGGAGGCCAACGAAGCCGCGCTCAAGCTGGCGCGCAAGTTTGGTCACGACAAGGGCATTGAGCGCCCCGAAATCGTGGTGTATGAAAAAGCCTTCCACGGCCGCAGCATTGCCACCCTGAGCGCCACCGGCAACCCCAAGGTGCAAGCCGGATTCGGCCCGCTGGTCGAAGGCTTTATCCGCGTGCCGCTCAACAACATCGACGCGCTGAAGGCCGCTACGGCCAACAACCCCAATGTGGTCGCCGTGTTCTTTGAAGCCATCCAGGGTGAAGGCGGCATCAACAGCATGAAGGACGACTACCTGCGCGATGTGCGGGCGTTGTGCGACGAACGCGACTGGCTGCTGATGATCGACGAAGTGCAATGCGGCATGGGCCGCACCGGCAAGTGGTTTGCCCATCAGTGGGCCGGCATCAAACCCGACGTGATGCCGCTGGCCAAGGGCCTGGGCTCGGGTGTGCCGATCGGCGCCGTGGTGGCCGGGCCCAAGGCCGCTCACATCTTTGGCCCCGGCAACCATGGCACCACCTTTGGCGGCAACCCCCTGGCCATGCGCGCCGGTGTCGAAACCCTGCGCATCATGGAAGAAGAAGGCCTGCTGGCCAATGCCGTGAAGGTGGGCGACCACCTGCGCGCGGCGCTGGCGCGCGAACTGGCCGGCGAAAAAGGCCTGAAAGAAATCCGCGGCCGCGGCCTGATGCTGGGCATTGAGCTGACCGTGCCCTGCGGCGAGTTGCTGGGCCGCGCCGCCGAAAACGGCCTGCTGCTGAGCGTGACCGCCGACACCGTCATCCGCATGGTGCCGTCACTCATCATGACCACGGCCGAGGCCGACGAAGCGGTGGCCATCCTGGTGCCGCTGATCAAACAGCTGTTGAAAGAGAAAAACGCGTGACCACTGCGATCCCCTCCACTCCTGCCGCGGTTCGGCACTACCTGCAGTTCAGCGACCTGAACGCGGCCGAATACGCTTACCTGTTTGAACGCGCCGCCATCATCAAGAAGAAATTCAAAACCTACGAAAAACACCAGCCACTGGTCGACCGCACGCTGGCGATGATTTTCGAAAAAGCCTCGACGCGCACGCGCGTGAGCTTTGAAGCCGGCATGTACCAGCTGGGCGGCAGCGTGGTGCACCTGACCACCGGTGACAGCCAGCTGGGCCGCGCTGAGCCGATTGAAGACAGCGCCAAAGTCATCAGCCGCATGGTCGACCTGGTGATGATCCGCACCTTTGAACAGACCAAGATCGACCGCTTCGCCGAGCACTCGCGCGTGCCCGTCATCAACGGCCTGACCAACGAGTTCCACCCCTGCCAGATCCTGGCCGATATCTTCACTTATATCGAGCACCGCGGCTCCATCAAGGGCAAGACGGTAGCCTGGGTGGGCGACGGCAACAACATGGCCAACACCTGGCTTCAGGCCGCCGAAATCCTCGGCTTCAAGGTGCATGTGAGTACGCCGGGCGGCTATGAGGTCGACCAGTCCATCGCGGGTATCCGCTCCGCTGAAAGCTACAAGGTCTTCAAAGACCCGATGCAGGCCTGCGCCGGCGCCGACCTCGTCACCACCGACGTATGGACCAGCATGGGCTACGAAGCCGAAAACGAAGCACGCAAGAAGGCCTTTGCCGACTGGTGCGTGGACACCGAAATGATGCGCGCCGCCAAGCCCGACGCGCTCTTCATGCACTGCCTGCCGGCTCACCGCGGCGAAGAAGTCGAAGCCGAGGTGATCGACGGCCCGCAATCGGTGGTCTGGGATGAGGCGGAAAACAGGATGCACGCGCAAAAGGCACTCATGGAGTTCCTTTTGCTCGGGCAGCTCGCATAGCATGCGAGCTGACGGCGCGCAGCGCCGGCATGCTGTTTCGGTGCAGGCTCATGTGCGCGAAGCGCACGTGAAGCGGCCGAAGGTCGCGGGCCGGAACCAAAACCGGATGCATGCGCAGAAGGCGCTCATGGAGTTTTTGTTGCTGGGCCAACTGCCCGCCTGACTTGCGCCGATGTGGTTCGCCCCGGCCCACTACGACGAACTGCTCGCGCGCTGGGAGACCCTCGGCGCGCATCTTCATCAAAGCGGCAGCGCGTGGAGCCGCGAAGGCAAGCGCCTGATCCGCAGCTGGGCGCGCTGGCCGCGCCGCTATCACAACACACCGCACCTGCGAGCCTGCCTGCGCCACGTCGATGATGTGCGCGGCCAGCTGGACGATGCCATCGCCGTCGAGCTCGCGCTCTGGTTTCACGACGCCATTTACTGGCCCTGGCGGCCGCTCAATGAAGAAAAGAGCGCGCTCTGGGCCGAAAGCTTCCTGCGCACGGCGGGCCTGAACCCTTCGCTGATCGCCACTATCAGCAGCCACATTCTCGACACCCGTCACCAAGCTGTTCCCTCGCCTGGCGACGCGCAGTGGGTGGTCGATATCGACCTGGCCATCCTGGGCCAAGGCGAAGCGGTCTACCGGCAGTTTGAACGCGATGTCCGCAGCGAGTACCGCTGGGTGCGCTGGCCGCGCTACGTCAAAGGGCGCAGCGCGGTGCTGCAGTCATTCCTGGACCGTCCCCGCATTTACAGCACACCCTGGTTTTTTGAGCGCTACGAGGCTCGCGCCCGGAGCAACCTTCAGGCCGCGCTGACCGCACTATCGCGCAACCAGCTTTATTGAGCCCGCGGCCACAGCGGCCTCATTCCCGATGAATGGCACGAAACCTGCAATCCACACGGCGGTACTCACGCAGCAGGATTCAAAGCCCAGGCAGCCCATCAAGGGTAAACCCGCAAATCGAAGTCTGTGGTGGTGAGTACAGTCCTGTATACAAAACTGAACACTCTCCCGGAAATGTCTGTCAGACACCACTGGGGGAGCCCTGGCCAGGGGCAACCGCCCACCAACCGGAGATCACACGTGGATATTCGCAACCCGTCGCCCGATCTGTACAACGAAGACCTGGCGCCCGCCAAAGAGCGCAACTGGGGCACCTTCAGCATCTTCAACGTCTGGACTTCCGACGTGCACAGCCTCTGGGGCTACTACCTCGCTGCCAGCCTGTTCCTGTTGTGCGGCAGCTTCACCAACTTCCTCATCGCCATCGGGCTGAGTTCACTGGTGATTTTTTTCCTGATGAACCTGGTCGGCTACGCCGGCGTGAAAACCGGTGTGCCCTACCCCGTACTGGCGCGCGCCTCTTTCGGCATCTGGGGCGCCAACCTGCCCGCGCTGGTGCGCGCGGTGGTGGCCTGCTTCTGGTACGGCGCACAAACCGCAGCCGCTTCAGGCGCCATCGTGGCGCTGCTTACACGCTCCGACGCCATCATGGCCTTTCACAAATCGACGCACCTGCTGGGCCACTCGGGCCTGGAGCTGATCTGCTTTGTGGTCGTGTGGGCGCTGCAATTGCTCATCATCCAGAACGGCATGGAAACGGTGCGCAAATTCCAGGACTGGGCGGGCCCCGCCGTCTGGATCGCCATGCTGGTGCTGGCCGTGGGCCTGTGCGTGAAGGCCGGCGGCTTTTCGTTTGACCACGGCATTCCGCAAGACGTCCTGCTGGCCAAGACCAAGGACGCGGGCGTGCCTGGCGAGCCTGGCTCGTTCTGGGCATTGATGGCAGTGGGCGCAACCTGGATCACCTACTTCGCAGCGCTCTACCTCAACTTCTGCGACTTCTCGCGCTACGCCAAAGACAAATCCGCCGTCAAAAAAGGCAACCTCTGGGGCCTGCCCATCAACCTGGTGCTGTTCTCGCTGGTGGCTGGCGTCACCACCATCGCCGCCTTCAAGGTGTACGGCGAAGTGCTGCTGCACCCCGAGCAGATCTCCGCCAAGTTCGACAGCTGGTTCCTGGCTTTGCTGGCGGCGCTCACGTTCGCCATCGCCACACTGGGCATCAACGTCGTGGCCAACTTTGTCTCGCCCGCGTTTGATTTCGCCAATGTGTTCCCGCGCAAGGTCAGCTTCAAGACCGGCGGCTACATCGCGGCGGGCATCGCCCTGGTGCTTTATCCCTTCGCACCGTGGGAGGGCAACGCGGCCACCTTTGTAGGCGCCATAGGCGCGACCATGGGGCCGCTGCTGGGCATCATCCTGGTCGACTACTACCTGATCGCCAAAGGCGAGGTGAACGTCGCGGCGCTCTACCACGAGGACAGCGAATACCGCTACCAGGGCGGCTGGAACGTGAACGCACTGATCGCCACCGCCGCAGGCGCGCTGTTCTCCAGCATCCTGCCCAACTTCACCAGCCTGTTGCCCTCCTGGTGGGGCATTTACGGCTGGTTCTTTGGTGTCGCGATCGGCGGCGGGGTGTATTACGCGCTGGCCATGATGGTGCCGCGCAAAGTCGGGGCAGTGCAGGCAGGCTGAAGCAAGCGCCCGCGCGCACAGGCCCGGATCACTTATCCGCGGCCCACAAACGGCATCTTCGTGGCCATGATGGTCATGAACTGCACATTGGTCGACAGCGGTAGCGACGCCATGTGCACCACTGCTTCGGCCACTTCTTTCGCGTCCATCATCGGCTCAATGGCGATCTCGCCGTTGGCCTGGGGCACGCCCTTGGCCATGCGCGCGGCAAGCTCTGTCATGGCGTTGCCGATGTCGATCTGGCCGCAGGCGATGTTGTACTTGCGCCCGTCCAGCGAGATCGACTTCGTCAATCCCGTGATGGCGTGCTTGGTCGAGGTGTAAGGCGCGGAATTGGGCCGCGGCGCGTGGGCAGAGATCGACCCGTTGTTGATGATGCGGCCGCCCTGGGGCAACTGGTCTTTCATCAGCCTGATGGCCGCTTGCGCGCACAGGAAGGAGCCGGTCAGGTTGATGTTCACCACATTGGTCCACTGCTCAAAGGTGATGTCTTCCAGGTTGACGGGCGGTGCGCCCACACCGGCGTTGTTGAACAGCAAGTCTAGACGGCCGAATTTTTCCTTGACCTTGGCAAACGCCGCCGCCACGGAGCCGGGCTGGCTCACGTCGGTCGGCACAGCCAGTGCGCGGTCAGTGCCGGATTCTTTGGCGACTTCATTGAGCGGCTCGGCGCGGCGGCCCACCAGCGCCACGCTGTAGCCTTCACGCAGCAGGGCCAGGGCGACAGCCTTGCCGATACCGGTGCCCGCGCCGGTGACGAGTGCGACTTTGCCGTTGGACTTGTTCTCGGAGTTCATGGTGTGCCTTTGTCTCTTGAAGGTTACAGAAGGGTTGGTAAATCGATGCAGCGATCAGCGCCACAAGGCCGGATTGTGCCCGAGGCAGGCGAACTGCACAGGGGTGCTGCCGGCGCCTGTTCACCTCGTTTCTCATCAAGTACTTTAGGTTTCAACTATTTTTGAGATTGTTGGAAATAACCGACACCACGGCTTTTTTGGCGGTGCTACCTTTGGGTCCATGCCTGCATCAACACCATCAGCGCCGCGCAAACTCTGGGACATCTCTCCACCGGTGGATGAAAACGCCGCCGTGTTTCCCGGCGACACCGCCTACTCACAACAGCTGCATTTCTCGCTGGAGCCGGGCTGCCCCGTCAACGTCAACAGCATCACGCTGTCGCCGCACACTGGCGCGCATGCCGATGCACCACTGCACTATGCCAATGGCGAAGCCACCATCGGCGAGGTGGATCTCTCCCCTTATCTCGGGCCTTGCCGCGTGATCCATTGCATGGACTGCGGCCCCCTGGTGTTACCCGGGCACATCGCCCACGCCATGGACAACTTGCCGCCGCGCGTGCTGCTGCGAACGTCTCGCGTCGCCAGCCAAAGTTGGGAGTCATTTACGGCTGTAGCCCAAGAGACGCTTGAGCTTCTAGCTACTAAAAACATAGCAAACCCCTTTCTGCTGATCGGCATAGACACCCCCAGTGTCGACCCGGCCACCAGCCAGGATCTGCCCAGCCACCACCAGTTGCTGACGCACGGGCTGCGCGTGCTCGAAAACCTCGTGCTCGATGACGTGCCCGAAGGCGACTACGAACTCATCGCCTTGCCGCTCAAGCTCACCCGGGCCGACGCCTCACCCGTTCGCGCAGTCTTGCGCGAACTTCCCTGAACTGAAAACCACGCCATGACCACTCTGCAAGACTGCCGCGCCCTTGATGCGCAAGACCCGCTGCGCGCGCTGCGCCAGCAATTCATACTGCCCGAAGGCGTGATCTACCTCGACGGAAACTCCCTCGGCGTGCTGCCCAAAACGGCCGCCGCCCGCGTCGCCGAAGCGGTAACAGCCGAATGGGGCCAGGGCCTGATCCGCTCCTGGAACAGCGCCGGCTGGTTTGAACTGCCGCAACGCCTGGGCAACAAGATCGCGCAGCTGATTGGTGCGGCGCCCGGCGAAGTCGTCGCTACCGACAGCACCTCCATCAACCTCTACAAGGTGCTGAGCGCCGCACTGCACATCGCCGCGCAAGACGCGCCCACGCGCAAGGTGATCGTCAGCGAGCGCAGCAACTTCCCCACCGATCTCTACATCGCCGAAGCCCTGTGCCGCGAGCGCGGCTTTCGCCTGCAGCTCGTCGAGCCTGAAGAGATCACCGCCGCGCTGACGGCGGATGTCGCCGTGCTGATGCTGACCCACGTGAACTACCGCACCGGCGCCATGCATGACATGGCTGCCGTCACCACCTCAGCGCACGCGGCCGGCGTGCTTACCGTCTGGGACCTGGCGCACAGCGCGGGCGCCGTACCGGTGGCGCTGAACGCTGCCAAGGCGGATTTTTCCATCGGCTGCGGCTACAAATACCTCAACGGCGGCCCCGGCGCGCCGGCCTTTGTCTGGGTCAACCCCAAACATGCCGACCGCTTCTGGCAACCGCTGGCCGGCTGGTGGGGCCATGCCGCGCCGTTTGCCTTCACGCCCGACTACAAGCCGGCGGCTGGTATCTCACGCTACCTCTGCGGCACACAACCCATCCTGAGCATGACGGCGCTGGAGTGCGGGCTGGACACGGTGCTGGCCGCCGCGCCGCTGGGCGGCATGCAAGCCTTGCGCAAAAAATCACTGGCACTGACCGACCTGTTTATCCAACTCGTAGAGGAGCGTTGCGCAGGCCATGGCCTCGGCCTGGCCACACCGCGTAACCATGAACAGCGAGGCTCGCAAGTCTGCCTCACCAGAACCGAGGGCGCTTACGCCATCGTGCAGGCGTTGATTGCACGCGGCGTGATCGGCGATTTCCGCGCGGGAGGCGGCGCGGGCAAGCACCTGGACATCCTGCGCTTCGGCTTCACCCCGCTCTACATCGGCTTTGAAGACGTGTGGAATGCCATAGAGCATTTGAAGCAAGTGCTGGAAACCGCCGAATGGCAAAAAGCCGAATTCAACCAGAAGCACGCGGTGACCTAATGAACAACCATAACGACAGCAGCAAACCCCAAGCGCCCGCAGACATCGTGCGCGACGAAAAGGCCCAGCTCGACTTCAGCAAGTCCATGAGCTATGGCGACTACCTGCAACTCGACGCCATCCTCAGCGCTCAAAAACCGCTCTCGCCCGACCACAATGAGATGCTGTTCATCATCCAGCACCAGACCAGCGAACTCTGGATGAAGCTGATGCTGCACGAGCTGCGCGGCGCGATTGCCAACGTGGCAAAAGACGAACTCGGCACCGCGTTCAAGATGCTGGCCCGCGTCAGCCGCATCATGGAGCAGCTGGTCCATGCCTGGGACGTGCTGGCCACCATGACGCCACCCGAATACAGCGCCATCCGCCCTTACCTTGCCAACTCCAGCGGCTTTCAAAGCGCGCAATACCGCTGCATCGAATTCGCGCTCGGCAACAAGAACGCCGCCATGCTCAAGCCCCACGCGCACCGGCCCGACCTGCTCGCGCAGGTGCAGGCCGCGTACGAAGCGCCGTCACTCTACGACGAAGCCCTGCGCCTGCTGGCCCGCCGCGGCCTGGCGGTACCGGCCAGCCACACGGCACGTGACTGGACGCAAGGCTATGAAGAAAGCGACGCGGTTGAGCAAGCCTGGCTGGTGGTGTACCGCGACCCAAAAAGGTATTGGGACCTCTACCAGCTGGGTGAAGAGCTCACCGACCTGGAAGACGCCTTCCGGCTCTGGCGCTTCCGGCATGTGACGACCGTTGAGCGCGTGATTGGGTTCAAGCGCGGCACCGGCGGCACCGGCGGCGTCAGCTACCTGCGCAAGATGCTGGACGTGGTGCTGTTTCCGGAGATCTGGAAGCTGCGCACGGATTTGTAGAGCCAGGTTTTGCTCCAGCTTAAGATCTTGGCTGAGAGTGGTGACCGGGTTGCCCTGCTACCGCTGAATGTCAACGTCTGGGCAGCCTGCCCAACCTACCGAGCTCGTTCGCAAATTGCTGGAGATTACTCATCTCAAGCGCGTTTTTGACGCAGATAAATCTTGAGCCATCCTCCCGCAAGAAAGCCTGCCGAGCAAGTAGCGGCGGATCGCTATTCGAGACGAAATACATCCAGAGAAAACCGCCAAAGGTCAGGTTGTAAGCCTTGATTCCAAAGCCGCGAACCGGCCTTGGCTCAGTGATGACTTGAAGGGTTTCCGACAGCTCTCCTACCTTCAAGCCATACATCAAGGCCCCATATCGATCGGAATCGCCAGGATCCGACGCATCAAGTTGGCGACGAAGAGTCTCCGCGTGCGGACCCAACTGGCATTTCGCAAAAAAGGGCAGGCGGGAGACTCCGGCGCGCCATAGGATCGACAATTCAAATAACTTGAGTTTTGCGTAATCCAAGCCAGCGACGTGGAGCATTGAGTTTTCTCGGCGGATTTCCAGCGGAGTGAGGGGTTGAACGAATATCGTCCTGGCGTAGCCCTCCCAGACACTGAGTTTTTGCTCGCAGTCGTCACAAAGGAGATATTCGCGCATCCCCTTTTGCTTAAGTTCGTCTTGCCCTCGGGAACGACAGACAAAATCTCAAGCCGCCGCTTTGCGTCGTATAGCGGCTTGTAAATCCATTCAGGGTAGATATGACTATTCCTGAGTACCTTTTCTTTTAAGCACAGCGCGCAGTGCATTAATTTCTCCAAGGAGAGCCTCCGGGTAGCGTGAGCTGCGGCACTTTAGAAACGGTGACGGATAGTTTGTACTCACAGAGTTCAACATCCCTGATGCTGGCGCAAGCTAGGCGCAGGTCCTCGGAAATGCTGCGGCAAACGATGATGCCCCGCACTCGCTGGCTGGGATCGGCAAGCTCCTTGCGGATCCAATTCATGTACCTCAGCAGCTGGCCAACAACGCGGTCGTAACCGCGGGAGACTTTCAGCTCGAGGACAACAAATGCATTAGTCTTGTCCAGCGCCAGGATGTCAATGCGGCGGCCGCCGCCAACCTCGTACTCAATTCCGCGAATGTCTTCGTCCTCGTAGAGCCTCAGCCCAGGCTCGATGCACTCCAGATTCTCAGCGAGGTAGCGCTGCAAGTCCCTCTCAAGAAGAAATTCCGACGAACCAGGCATTGCCTCCCCGTCTTCCTGGTCTTCATCGACAGCGCCGGTCTCTTCCTGGCGCGCGACGTCGCCGGCAACCATTTCGTGAATAGGCGCGGGATCCTTCCCAGGCTCATACAGGCGGTACTGGCCCGAGTCCACCTTGAACAAAATGTCATCGGTTTCGTTTGTAGCCGGATGGTGAAGCCGGCTGCGGTCATTCGTTGCCGCCTGGACCAAGTGCGCACGGATACTGCCTGGCTTCAGCTTGGGGATAATTTTTGGCAAACCATTCGACGGCCCGGGCGATTGTGAATACTTGGCCTGGCTTAAGTCCCCATTCCTTGAGCATGTCTTTAAGCAGTGCCCGGGTGGGTTTGTCGTAAATTGTTCTCGCCATGTCGACTCCCAAAATGGTGGCTCTCGGCCACACGGCAGAGATAATCCAAGCGTATCTCATCGGTCCCAGCCACTGAAGGGTCTTTATGTCATCAAAACCCTCATCTCAAAATCCTTGTCCGGCTAATGAAGCCAGGGATCTGTTGATCGGCTTCAATGAAAAAGTGACTCGACTAGAGGCTACGAAATTCTTCCAGCGTTACAAAGACGAACCCCCAAATATCATTCTGAAATTCAATCACCTTGATCATGTGGAAGTGGAGCCGGCGAAACCGGATGGCAGTGTCGGGTTTTCTCTTTTCGGATATGTCGAAGCCTGGGTCGAAGACTTTGATCAAGATGCAATCGAAGCATTTGTCCTGACTTACCGGCTGCTCACTCAGAACAATGACCGCTATAGCATCCAAAATTTGGCGCGGCTCTACGCGAACGAATGGATGGAGCCCGAGGGACAGGCGCGTCTAGCTGAGGCCAGGGAAGGAATTGCAAGCTACCTCTCTCAGCATGTCCAGTTTGATTTTGGCGAACGACCTGAAAACGTCGGAGTTCTCATGGACGTGGTTGTTTATGGCGGCCTTGCACACAGCAATATCGAAAAGGAAAGGCGACTTCGAGTTTGGAACCAGACAGGCCCTGGTGCAAACATGGTGTGGGTGGAGTTCATGGCGGCTTTGATTGGTCTGATGTCCTACCTGCTTTACATCCGAGACTTAAACAGCGTGGCCCTGGCTAATTATTTTGAAATAGAGCCCCCGAGGCATCTATTAGCTGCCGAGCCACAAGCGCCAAGCTAGGTTGTTTGCGCCGGCATATCAGAGGGTGTGAGGTTCGCGCAACATTGGGGAAATATTTCCCGTGAACCCAGGTGAAAGGAAATGACCTGGCGCGAATTCGGATGATTCGACGTGACATGCGCGGGCAAAATGCCACTAACCGCCCGGGCCACAAAAGGCCGTCGCGACGCCATCATTCGGTTTGGCGCTATTGCGCCTGAAGGAACTTATATGCCTTTTACCCTTGAAACCCGTACCAGAGACGAAATCGCTCTGAGAATCCTGCAGCAGGCACGCCGCGATGAACGCATGACAGGTCTTTGGCCCAAATCTGAACCCGTCATCATGGTGGACCAGCTGCCGGGTGGGCATGGCCTGGATATGAATTGGCGCCTGATCATCCCCTATTGGAGCAATGAAGATCTTGTAGCGGCTTTACATGCCGCAGAAACTGCGGTGCAGGCCAAATGGCGGCTGCATCTGCCTTTCCCGAGGTCAAGCACCTTCCAAGGTTAAGCGTCGGCAACTGCAACGGAATCCAATGCTCTTGCGAATTTCGACGTGAGATGCTGAACGTCGTGTTGTTTTCGGAGATACGGAACTGCGGACGGATTTATAAACAATTTATGAAAATAGTAGCCACAGCCCATATAGATCATGGGCTTACAGCTACTATTTTGATAGCAAAGCAGTTATGTCGAGGACCACGTCAGGGTGCTTTTGGCGTTGCGCCATACAGCCAGGGCATGTCCAGCAGCTTCTCGCCCAACAGCTTCATGGACGCATCGCGCCCCCACCGCAGCACCCCATCGGCATGGAATATCTGCCCATTGCGCAAAGCCCGCGCCTGCACCCGCGCATTGCGTTGCCAGCGGTTGAGTGCATAGCGCTGCAGCATGGTCGGCACATCAAAGGCCGGGTCCAGCGCCTGGGCCAAAGCATGGCCTAGCTCGGCGGCGTCTTCGATCGCCATGCCGGCGCCCTGTGCGAGGTAGGGCCGCATCGGATGCGCGGCATCGCCCAGCAGCGCTACGCGGCCTACGGCGTGCTGGTGGGCGCCTTGCATGGGCGGGCGGTCATGCAGCACCCACAGGCGCCAGCCTTCGACCGCTTCGAGTACCTCGCGCAACGCCGCGGAGCAACTGGCCGTCGCCGCGGCCAGGTCGGCTGCGTTGGCACTGTGGTCCCACAGGTCGGCCTCCGGCGCGGCTTCGCCTTGCACGATGGCCACGACGTTGAGCCATTCACCGCCGCGCACCGGGTACTGCACCACGTGCATGCGCGGGCCCAGCCAGGCGGTGACCTGCTGGCTCCTGAGCAATTCGGGGAGATCCGACTGCCGCACCAGGGCGCGATAGGCCAGGTGGCCGGTGCGGCGCGGCAGGCCATCGCCCAACAATTGCTGGCGCACGGTGCTCCACACGCCGTCGGCGCCTATGAGCGCATCGCCTTCAATGGCGGGGCCGTCTTCGGCCTGCACCATGACGGCTTGCGCGGTCTGGCTGAAGGACTGCAGCGGGCGGCTCAGGTGCAGCTTGACGTCGGCGTTTTGCTGCACGGCTTCGAGCAGCAGGCGATGCAAATCGGCGCGGTGCAAGGTGGCATAGGGCGCACCATATCGCTGGGCGATGGTGGCACCCAGCGGCAACTCGCCCAGCACCTGGCCCGAGATGGCGCTGCGCACCTGCAGGCGCTCCGGAAACGCGGCCACGATCTGCAAGGCACCGGACAGTCCCCAGCCTTGAAGCACCTTGACGACGTTGGGACCCAGCTGGATGCCGGCGCCGACTTCGCTGAATGCGTTCGCGCGCTCAAACAGACGAACGTCCCAGCCGGCGCGTGACGTTGCCAACGCAGCAGCGAGCCCGCCGATCCCACCACCGGCTATCAGAGCTTGCCGAAGCATTTAGGCGAGCAACTGGCGCAACACGAACGGCAAGATCCCGCCATTGCGGTAGTAGTCGACCTCGATAGGCGTATCCACGCGCAGGATGACCGTGACCTCCTCACGCGAACCATCGGCGCGCGTAATCACCAGTTTGGCTTCGCTTTGCGGCTTGAGTTCGGGGTGCGGAATCACATCGATGACTTCAGTGCCGGTGAGCTTCAAGGTCTGCCACGAGTCGCCCGGCTTGAACTGCAGGGGCAGCACACCCATGCCGACCAGGTTGCTGCGGTGGATGCGCTCGAAGCTGCGGGCCACCACGGCCTTGATGCCGAGGAGTTGCGTGCCCTTGGCGGCCCAGTCGCGCGAGGAACCGGTGCCGTACTCCTCGCCGGCAAAGATCACGGTGGGCGTGCCTTGGTCCATGTACTTCATCGCGGCGTCGTAGATGAACATTTTTTCGTTGCCGGGCTGGAACAGCGTCACGCCGCCCTCTTCGCGCGAGCCGTCCGCATCGGGCGGAATCATCAAATTCTTGATGCGCACATTGGCGAAGGTGCCGCGCATCATCACGTCGTGGTTGCCGCGGCGTGCGCCATAGCTGTTGAAGTCGGCCTTCTGCACGCCGTTTTCCTGCAGCCACAGGCCCGCAGGCGAGCTGGCCTTGATGGAGCCGGCCGGCGAGATGTGGTCGGTGGTGATGGAGTCGCCGAACAGCGCCATGATGCGCGCGCCCTTGACTGAATTGGCGCCCGCTTCGCTGGCCGCCTTGCGCTCGGGCGAATCGAGTGCCATCGTGAAGCCCTCAAAGAACGGCGGCTCGGCGATGTAAGTGCTGGCAGGCCAGGTGTAGACCGTGCCTTTGACGCCTTTGATGTTTTCCCACAGCTTGCCGGGCTCGGTTTTGACCTTGGCGTAGTTGGCACGAAAGGCCTTGCCGTTCATCGCGTACTTCATGAGCTTGTAGATCTCATCACTCGTCGGCCAGATGTCGCCGAGGTAGACATCTTTACCGCCCTTGCCTTTGCCGACGGGCTCAGTCATCAGGTCGCGCATCACCGTGCCGGCAATGGCGTAGGCCACCACCAGCGGCGGGCTGGCCAGAAAATTGGCCTTGAGGTTGGGATGGATGCGCGCCTCGAAGTTGCGGTTGCCCGAGAGCACCGCCGCGCAGACCAAGTCGCTCTTGCTGATGGCTTCGTTCAGCTCAGGCGTCAGGTCGCCGGCATTGCCGATGCAGGTGGTGCAGCCGTAGCCCGCGAGCGCGAAGCCGAGCTTTTCCAGATAGGGCAAGAGGCCGGTTTCGGTGAGGTACTCGGTCACGATGCGCGAACCGGGCGCCAGCGAGGTCTTGATGTGTGGCTGCACCTTCAGGCCCGCCTCTACTGCCTTCTTGGCCAGCAGGCCTGCGGCCAGCAGCACGCTGGGGTTGGAAGTGTTGGTGCAGCTGGTGATGGCGGCGATCAGCACGTCGCCGTTGCCCACGGTGATGCCGGTGTCCAGGCTTGCCGGCGCCGATGCCGCTGTGGCCAGGTGCGTCTCACCGGTAGACCGTGCATGGGCCAGCGTGGGCCGGTTGCCCTCCATTTCCATCACGGGGCGCGCGGCGCCCGCCGGTGTGGGCGGCGCCGACGGCAAGGTGTCTACCCGGCCTTCGTCGGTGCGGCGCACCAGGTGGCGGGTGTTGAGCATGCCGGCGGGCTGGTTAAAGCCGTTTTCGGCAATCGGCTTGCTGAAGAGCGACTTGAACTGGCCTGCGACGTTGCCGAGCTCGATGCGGTCTTGCGGGCGCTTGGGGCCGGCCAGGCTGGGGGTGACGTCGCCCAGGTCGAGCTTGACCACATGCGAGTAATCAATCTCGCCGGCCTTGGCCACGCCGAAGAGGCCCTGCGCCTTGAAGTAGGCCTCAAAGGCTTCGATCTCTTCCTTGGTGCGGCCCGTGCCCTTGAAGTAGTCGATGGTTTTTTCGTCGACCGGGAAGAAGCCCATGGTGGCGCCGTATTCGGGCGCCATATTGCCGATGGTGGCGCGGTCCGGCAGGGCCAGCGTGCGTGTGCCTTCGCCGAAGAACTCGACGAACTTGCCGACGACTTTTTCCTTGCGCAATTGCTCGGTCACGCGCAGCACCAGGTCGGTGGCGGTGACGCCTTCGCGCAGACGGCCGGTCAGCTCAAAGCCGACCACGTCAGGCGTGAGGAAGTACACCGGCTGGCCCAGCATGGCGGCTTCGGCCTCGATGCCGCCGCAGCCCCAGGCGACCACGCCGATGCCGTTGATCATGGTGGTGTGGCTGTCGGTGCCGACCAGCGAGTCGGGGTAGTACACGTTGTCTTTGGTCTTGTGCACGCCGCGCGAGAGGTATTCAAGGTTGACCTGGTGCACGATGCCAAAGCCCGGGGGCACCACGCCAAAGGTGTCAAAGGCCTGCATGCCCCACTTCATGAACTCGTAGCGCTCGCGGTTGCGCTGGAACTCCAGCTTCATGTTGAGGTCGAGCGAATTTTTCTTGCCGTAGTAGTCGACCATGATGGAGTGGTCGACCACCAGGTCGACCGGCACCAGCGGCTCGATGGCCTTGGGGTTCTTGCCGAGTTTGAGCGCCACGCTGCGCATGGCGGCCAGGTCGGCCAGCAGCGGCACGCCGGTGAAGTCCTGCAGCACCACGCGCGAAACGACAAACGGGATTTCTTCGCTGCGCTCTGCCTGGGGCAACCAGTTGGCCAGTTGCGCCACATGTTCTGCCGTGACTTTTTTGCCGTCGCAGTTGCGCAGCACCGACTCCAGCACGATGCGCATGGACACCGGCAGGCGAGAGATTTTGGGGAATTGTTTGGCGAGCTCGGGCAAGGAGTAGAACTTGCCGGCTTTGCCGGAGGCGGTCTTGAAGCTTTTGAGCGTGGACGAAAAAGCGTGGGGAGGCGGTTTGGCCATGGCGGACTCCTTTTTATTGACGGCAGCCCCCATTCTGGCAGGCAGTGCGGCGCTGCGGGAGTCCGGCGCCGCATACCCTGCCCTTCTACCGAGTCTTGTGCCCAGTCTGGTGCATTCTCACCAGGCCGGCTGGGGCGCCGCGCGGCGCAGGCCGAAGTACTGCAGTTCTGCCAGCACTGCCACGGTCAGTGCCTGCATCACTACGTAGGCCACGCCCAGCATGGAGGGCGCAAGCCGCCCGCTGACAAGCAGCAGCACGCAAGCCAGGGCCCAGCCGAGGTTGCCCGCCACCAGCGCCCAGATGACGCCGCGCGGCAAGGGATTACGCGTTGAAACAAAAGCAACGGCTGCGGCATAGACCAGCAGGAACTCACCGGTGTAGGCGACCAGGCCCTCGGGCAGGTTGAGCAGGCGGGCCATCGCAGCCGGAAAGGCGACTTGCAATGCGCCGCAGGCGATGCACGACAGCGCATCCACACGCAGCACATTGCGCAGGAAGTGGGGCGAAGAAAGGATGGAACTGGAAGACATGGCAAAACTCCTGAAAGTGGCAGCCGGTGGTGTTGGGTTGATCAGCGCGCCGGGCCGCCGGGTCGGCGCGCATGGAGGTCATCATTCCTGCGCAGCGGCGGCCCGTCGATAACCTGGCAGGTAATGGAAAACTGCTGGTATCGCCTTACGATGTGAGCATGACCGGCAGCATTCACCACCCCAGCCGCCCCGCGCCACGCGCGGCCCAGCCCTTTGGCGACCACCTGCGCCACTGGCGCCAGCACCGGCGCCTGAGCCAGCTGGACCTCGCGCAAGAGGCCGACATCTCGACGCGCCATTTGAGTTTTGTGGAGACGGGCCGCTCGGTGCCCAGCCGCGAGATGGTGCTGCGGCTGTCGGAGCGGCTGGACATTCCGCTGCGCGAGCGCAATGCGCTGCTGGTGGCCGCCGGCTACGCGCCCATGTACCGCGAGCGGCCGCTGAACGACCCTGCCCTGGCTTCGGCACGCGACGCGGTGGAGTTGCTGCTGAAAAGCCATGAGCCCTACCCGGCACTGGCGGTGGATCGGCACTGGAACCTGGTGGCCGCCAATCGCATGGTGCCGCATCTGATGGAAGGCGCCGATGCGTCGCTGCTGCAGGGGCCGGTCAATGTGCTGCGCCTGAGCCTGCATCCTTTGGGCCTGGCGCCGCGCATCGCCAACCAGCTGCAGTGGCGCGCCCATATATTTGAGCGCCTGCGCCAGCAGGTCGCGGCCACGGCAGATGCGGTGCTCGCGGCGTTGCTGGAAGAACTCAAGGCCTACCCCGTGCCTGAGGAAGCGCAAAACGAGCACCTCGGCGGCGAGCACCTGGGCGTTGTCATGCCTTTTTTGTTCAAGACACCCGCCGGCGTGCTGAGCTTCATCAGCACCACCACCATCTTCGGCACGCCGGTGGATGTGACGCTGCAGGAGCTGGCAATGGAGACGTTTTTCCCGGCGGATGACTTCACGCGCCAGGCGCTGCAGGCACTGGCGGCGCAGCCCGGCGCCTAAACGTAGGCCAGGAGAATCTTTGTGAGCGCGTCGGGAGCCAGCCGGGGAACATCGTGTGCGCAGGCCAGGCTATGGGTGTCCCATTCAGGGTCCAGGCGCAGACGTTCGTAAAGTTCAACGAATGGGCTTCCATCCCAGCCGCTCGCGGCGACAAAGGCTTTGCGGCGAACCTTGCGCCACTCGCCGCTCAGCCTGATCGCCTGCAGGAAAGTGGCGATGGGATGGGGACGGCACCGCTTGTCGAGATGGGCCGCCGGCGCGCAATTCAAACCGTCCGCAGCCGCGCCCGCAATGAAGCGCTCCCGGTAGCTGGACGTGGTGAGCGACCACACCGATGCGCCGTTGTCCGGTACATAGGCATCCACGTAAATGACCGCTTTGACGCGCGACGGCGCTTTGTCTGCCGCGCCCGTGATGGCCATTCCGCCATACGAATGGCCCACCAGGATGGCGGGCGTATCGCGACTGCGAATCGCCTGCGCCACCTCGCCGATATGGCTTTCGAGATTGGCGCCGCTGGCAGGCCCGTCACCCAGCCCTGAGAGCGTGAGCGCCTGGACTTCGTGGCCTTCAATTTTCAACGCGTGGCTGACAGCGTCAAAGGCCCATCCACCGTGCCATCCACCGGGCACCAGAACGAATCTCGCCATCTATTTGCTCCGGGGTTTGTCGCGAGAAATGGCTTAAAGCTCCACGATGGTTTTGAAGCCGCCAAAGATCATCCGCTTGCCGTCGAAAGGAAGATTCTTCGGGTCCATCATGGCCTCCAGGCGCGGGTCGGACATGACCTTTTTGTTGACGCTGTCGCGTTGCTTGCGCGACTTGTAGGTGATCCAGGAAAACACCACCACCTCGTCGGCCTTGAGCTTGACGCTTTGCGGAAAGGACGTGAGCTTGCCGGGCTTGACGTCGTCGGCGATGCATTCGGTGTATTCGAGCGCCCCGTACTCCTTCCAGATCTTGCCGGCCTTGGTGGACAGCTTGCGGTAGGCGTCCACCTTCGCGGCGGGGACGGCGACGATGAATCCATCTACATAACGAGCCATGGGGAAATCTCCTTACTTGAGCGAATCAATCAAAACCCCGGATAAAGGCTGGCGGACGGGTTGTCCGCAACCATCCCGGATTGCGAAGCAGGCTGCCTGCTGGTTATTTTTGAGCTCTCTGTTTGAGGTCTCTGGTTGAGGTCTCTGGCAGCTTGTGTACAGCGTACACAACATCTTGAAGAAAGAACAGCCACGGCGCCTGGAAAGAAGTAACAAAGCTTGTTCGGGCTAGGTCTGGGGCGCTCTGACAAGGCCGCCGAGGCGGACCGCCGGCAGAAACCCGTGCAGTGGCGTGATGCAGGATTGCTATCTTTTCAGGAGCACAAGGCCAAGGCACTTCCTGGGCTACAGGCACTTTTTTCTTAAGAAATCCGGATGCGGCGCGCGGACCTCAGGCGCCCAGCACGTGCGCCTGGCCGGCCACGGTGATGCGCACCATGGCGCCCGGCGCCGGCGCGTGCATGCCCGTGCTGTGCACCAGCAGCGGCTCATCCCCTGCGGCTGAAGGCGCCTGCCCCGCACCGCGCAGCAGGCGCACCGACAACACGCAGACCGAGCCGCCGAAGTCGGTGTCGGTGACCGCCCCATAACAGGCGCCTGCCTGTGAATCGCGCGCCGCCGTTTCAGCGGGCACTTCAGCCACTTGCAGCTGTTCGGGCCGCAGCATGATCTGCGCGGCGCCTTGGCGTGCACTGTCATTGACGGCGATACGCCCCAGCGCGCAGTCGGCCCAGCCGCCGGCGAGTTGCGCGGGCAGCACGATGCTGTCGCCCAGAAAGCCGGCCACCGCGGCGTCACGCGGGCGAAAGTACAAGTCCAGCGGACGGCCGGCTTGCACCAGCAGCCCGCCGCGCATCACGGCCACCTGGTCGGCGAATGACAAGGCTTCGGCCTGGTCGTGCGTGACGAGGATGGTGGTGATGCCTGCGGCGCCCAGCAACTGCGCGACCGCTTTGCGGGTGCTGGCACGCAGGCCGGTATCGAGTGCGGAAAAGGGCTCGTCCAGCAGCATCAGTCTGGGCCGCTGGGCCAGCGCACGCGCCAGCGCCACGCGCTGCTGCTGGCCGCCTGAGAGCTCATGCGGGCGGCGGGCCAGCATGGCGGTGTCCAGCGCAACCATGTCCATCAGCTCGGCGATGCGCTCCGCACGCCGGGGCGTGCCCCGCGGCAAGCCGAAGCCGACATTGCCTTCAATCGTGAGGTGAGGGAAAAGCGCGCCGTCTTGCGGCACATAGCCGATGCCGCGTTCGTGTGCGGGTATGGCGTCGGGGCCGTCGGCCAGTTGCCGCCCGCCCAGGGTGACACGGCCGGCGTCAGGCGCCTCAAAGCCGGCAATGATGCGCAGCAGCGTGGTTTTGCCCGAGCCTGAAGGCCCGACGATGGCGGTGCGGCTGCCGGGCGCGACGCTCAGGTTCACGCCGTCCAGCGCAGCTACCGCGCCGTAGTGTTTGCGGATGGCCAGCAGTTCAAGAGAAGTCGTCATAAGTCGACAAGGCTTTCATACGGCGTCATCGTCCCGCCGTGCGTTTGGATTGTTGGTAAAGCAGCCATGTCATGGGTAGAGACAGCAGCACCATGATGAGCGCATAGGGCGCGGCGGCGGCGTAGTCGATCTCGCTGCTGTAGGCCCAGAAAGAAGTCGCCAATGTGCGCGTGCCATTGGGCGCGAGCATCAGCGTGGCGGTGAGTTCGTTGGTGATGCCCAGGCCCACCAGCGCCGCGCCGGCCGCCGCACTGGGCGCGGCCAGCCGCATCGTGATGGCCCACAGCGCCTGCGCGGGCGTGCGGCCCAGGCTGCGCGCGGCCTGCTCCAGCTCCACCGGCGCCTGCGCAATGCCGGCGCGCAGGCTGATGAGCGCGCGCGGCAAAAACATCAGCAAATACGCCAGCAGCACCGTGAGCGCCGTCTGGTAAATCGGCATACGCACCGTGACCGTGACCAATGCCAGCACCACCACCACGCCGGGCAGCGAGCCGACCATGTAGTTGCAGGCTTCGAGCACGCGCTGCAAGCGGCCTGGCGAGCGAATCGACAACCAGGCCATGGGAACGGCAGCCACGGTGGTCAGCAAGGCGCCGCCTACCGCCAGCCCCAGAGTTTGAACAATCGCCGGGCTGATTTCATCCATGCGCCAGACCGCCGCACCGCCGGCCACCAGCCAGCGCGCCAGCGTGACCAGCGGCACGCCCAGCGCCAGCACGCTGAGCAGCGCGGGCAACAAGAAGCACAGCCCGCTGAGCCCGCCCAGCTTGCGCTTGAAAGGCATGCGCGCCGCGCCGGAGCCGACACGCGCATAACGCTCCTTGCCGCGCCCGGCCGCTTCAAGCCCCAGCAACGCAAAACAGCACACCACCAGCACGCCCGACAGCATGTTGGCCGCAGGCCCGTTGTAGGTGGACTGAAACTGGTCGACGATGGCGGTGGTGAAGGTGTCGAAACGGATCATCACGTAGAGGCCGTACTCAGCCAACAAGTGAAGCCCCACCAGCAGCGAGCCCCCGCACACCGCCAGCCGCAACTGCGGCAGCACGACGCGAAAGAACACCGCCCAGGGGCCAAGGCCCAGTGAGGCGGCGCTGTCTTCCATGCCCGGGTCCAGCCGCCGCAGGGCCGCGGCCACCGGCAAATACAAAAACGGAAAGTAGGCGATCACCGAGACCATCACGCCCGCAGGCAAGCCGTGCAGGCCGGGCGCGACCGTCATCCAGGCATAACTGTGCACAAAAGCGGGCACCGCCAGCGGCGCGACCAGCAGCCAGGCCCAGGTGCGTGCACCGGGCAGGTCGCTGCGCTCGGTGAGCCAGGCAAGCGCCACGGCCAGCACCGCGCACAGCGGCACCGTCAGAGCCACCAGCAGCGCGGTGTTGATCAGTAATTCCCCGACGCGCGGCCGGAAGATCAGGGCGGAGGCCGTGTCCCAGCCGGTCTGCACGCCGACCCAGAGGACAAAACCCAGCGGCAGCAAGGCCAGCAGTGAGACCACCAGGGCCGCGCCGCCCACCCAGGACAGGCGCCAGCCGCCGCGCACCGCCCCATGCGGCGGCAACAACACCGACGCCGCCGGGTTCACGGCGGCGTCGGCATTCAAAGGCAAGGCAGTCAAGGAGGTGGTCCGCGGGTCTGAAACGGTGAACGGCTTACAGCAGGCCGGCCTGGGTCATCAGGTCGGTGACTTTTTTGCTGTTGAGCTTGGAAGGCTCGACCTTGGGCGCCTGCAACTCGGCCAAAGGCACCAGCTTGGGGTTGGAGGCCGCGCCGGTGCCGACGGCGTATTCATACGCGTCGCCGGTTTTCAGGATGTCCTGGCCGCCTTTGCCGGCGATCCATTTCACAAAAGCCTGGGCTTCGGGCTGGTGCTTGCTGGAAGCCAGCACGCCGCCGCCGGAGATGCTCACAAAAGCGCCAGGGTCCTGGTTGCGGAAGTAATGCAGCTGGGCGTTGTTGCTGTTTTCGCCAGTCTTGGCCTGGTCGCCATAGTAGTAATAGTGGTAGATGACGCCGCCCTCAATCTGGCCGCCGTTGACGGCCTTGAGCACGGTGCCGCTGCCTTTGTAAGGCACGGCGTTTTCTTTCATGGCCTTGAGCCAGGCGGCGGTGGCGGCCTCGCCTTTGAGCTCGAGCAGCGCGCTCACGATGGCCTGGAAGTCGGCGCCGGAGGGCGACGCGGCCCAGCGGCCCTTCCAGGCAGGGGTAGCCAGGTCCAGCATGGACTTGGGCAACTGGTCGGGCGTGAGCTTGGCTTTGTTATAGACAAACACCGTGCTGCGCGCGGCGATACCCGTCCAGCGGCCGTGCACAGGGCGGAAGTTGGCGGGCACTTCGGACAACGTGGCGGCATCCAGCGGCGCGAACAGCCCTGCCGTGTCGACCAGCGCCATGGCCGGCGAGTTCTCGGTCAGGAACACATCGGCGGGCGAGGCCTTGCCTTCCTGCACGATCTGGTTGCCCAGTTCGGTGTCGCTGCCGTTGCGCAGGGTGACCTTGATACCGGTTTCCTTGCTGAAGGCATCGGCCCAGGCCTTGGTGAGGCTGGCGTGCTGGGCGTTGTAAACCACGATGCCTTCGGCACTGGGCGCGACGGCCTGGGCGGTGGAGGCCAGGGGCGCGGCCAGCAGGGTGGCGGCCAGCGCGGCGCCGGCAAGGGATGGGAACGACAGTTTCATGAAACACCTTTAGAGATGAAAACGGCGCGGTTCGCCCGAACCGGGCCGGGCGCGGCGAAGGCCTGAAAGCCTGCGGCGCGCCTGTAAGCAAGCTGTAATACAAATACGAATTACTTGCATCCATATGGTAACCGCTCGCGCCATTAGTTCCCCGCCGGGGGCGATGGTTTACACAGGCGGCACGCGCAAGCCGGGGCTATCGGTACTTGCTGACAGCCAGCCGCGCCGCCCGCCGATGAGCGGCCAGCGGCCCGGTGCCTAGCATTGACTGATTGCCCACCACCCATCGGAGTTTTCATGAGCGCAGCGAAATCGGAGCACGACACCCTTTGGGAGCTGATCAAGGGCATCAAGTTCGGCATGCTGACGCACCGCCACACCAACGGCATGCTTCACGCGCACCCGCTCACCACCCAGAACCAGTCGCTGGACGCAGAGGCGCACCTGTACTTCTTCATTTCGCACAAAAGCGAGCTGGCCCAGCGCCTGCAACAGGACGGCAATGTCAATGTGTCGTATGCCGACCCCGGCGATGACAGCTATGTGTCCTTGTCGGGCCATGCGGTGGTCACCGACGACCAGGCCAAAAAAGAAGCACTCTGGTCACCGCTGGCCCGCGCCTGGTTTCCTGCGGGTGTCAACGACGCCGACTTGGCGCTGCTGGAAGTGCGCATTCACCACGCTGAATACTGGGATGTGAAGGAAAGCAAGATGGTGCAGCTGGCCAAGATGGCCAAAGCGGCCATCCTGGGCGAGTTGCCGCGCAAGCTGGGTGAGCACAAAGAGCTGAACATTCCCTGAATGCCTCCTCGATGCCTTTTCAAATGCCTCTTCAAATCTCTTCCGAAAATCCTTCCAGGCATCTTGTTAAAAACACAAACCGGCCCGCACCATGCCTTTTATCTCGTTTAACAAAGCCACCGAGCCCACCGCCCCTGACGACCTGCGCATCAACACCGCCGCGGTGCTGTACGTAGAGGCCTCGCGCCCCGACCTGGTGGGCCACACCACCATCCACATGCTCGGCCAGGGCACCACTGTCAATGCCGTCACCGAGTCGATAGGCACGGTAGTCTCCGCCATAGGCGGGCTGGTGGCCGTCAAACGCCACTACCTGGCGCCCCCGCCTGACGATGGCGCCAGCACGGTTTATGTGCTGCCGGCCAATATCAGCCACATGCGCCCCAACCTGCCCCTGGCGCCGGAGTTCTGGTATTTGAAATTTGTTGATGGCTCAGAGTTGCGGGTGGTGGACCCGTTGCCTTCGGGGCTGTAATGCCGCCCAATAAAAAGCCCCGCAAAAAACTGCGGGGCTTTTTTATGCGCGACGGATGGCGCGCGCTTCCTTGCGCACTGCCCGGCTCACTTCTTTTCTGCCTGCGCCGGCACATAACGCACAGGCTCATCACCCACCCGCAGGTAGTTCACCACGCCCATCACGTCGTCCACTAGCCAGACGGCTTTTTCAAGCGCCTCGGACTGCTCGCGTGTCTTGACGCAGCCTTTGAGGAAAACCAGTCGCCGCTCGCCCTGCACCCACACGCTGGTGTCGTCGAAGCGGCCGTCGAGCTTGATGTATTGCGACACCCGCGGAATGATTTCAGCATCGTACAAATAGGAGTTGGCCAAACGGCAACGCCCTACGCGGTAGCAACTGCCGCCGTGCTGCGCGCGCACATGGGCCACGTCGCGCACCTCTTGTTCGGTATAGAGCGGCCCTTCAGGCACGGGGCAGCCGGCGATGGCTGACGTGACCTGAACAAAGGGATCGTTGAAGGCATTGGTGCGTGCCTCCTGGGCGCCTGCACTCGTGCCAATTGCCGAAAAAAGGGCAAAAAAAAGGAAGGAAAGAAGTGACGGTTTCTTCATCACTTCATCCTTCCATTTCATCCTGCGGCTGTCAAGCCGCAGGCAGGGTGTCCACTTAGGCGGGCACGCTGTCCTTCACGGTGTCGGCCATGTCGGTGTAGTCCTTGACCTGGTCGAAGTTGAGGTACTGGTAGACCTGCGCGCTGGCAGCTGTGAGCACGCCCATGTCGGCCATGTATTCGGCCTTGGTGGGGATGCGGCCCAGCTTGGAGCAGATCGCGGCCAGCTCGGCGGAACCAAGGTAGACGTTGGAGTTCTTGCCCAGGCGGTTGGGGAAGTTGCGGGTGGAGGTGGAGAACACCGTCGCGCCCTCTTTCACCTGCGCCTGGTTGCCCATGCACAGGCTGCAGCCTGGCATTTCCATGCGGGCGCCGGCCGAGCCGAGCACGCCGTAGTGGCCTTCTTCGGTCAGTTGCTTGGCATCCATCTTGGTGGGCGGCGCCATCCACAGCTTGACAGGGATATCGCGCTTGTTTTCGAGCAGCTTGGAAGCGGCGCGGAAATGGCCGATGTTGGTCATGCAGCTGCCGATGAACACTTCGTCGATCTTGCTGCCGGCGACTTCGCTGAGGGTCTTCACATCATCAGGGTCGTTCGGGCAGGCCACGATGGGCTCGTGGATGTCGGCCAGGTCGATCTCGATGACGGCGGCGTATTCGGCGTCTGCATCGCCCTTGAGCAGTTGGGGGTCGGCCAGCCAGGCTTCCATGGCGGCGATACGGCGCTTGATGGTGCGCACATCCGAGTAACCCGTGGCGATCATCCACTTCAGCATCGTGATGTTGCTGTTGATGTACTCGATGATGGGTTCTTTGTTCAGGTGCACCGTGCAGCCGCCGGCAGAGCGCTCTGCGGACGCGTCGGAGAGCTCAAACGCCTGCTCGACCTTCAGGTCTGGCAAGCCTTCGATCTCCAGGATGCGGCCCGAGAAGATGTTCTTCTTGCCTTGCTTGGCGACTGTGAGCAAACCAGCCTTGATGGCGTACAGCGGAATCGCGTTAACCAGGTCACGCAGCGTGATACCGGGCTGCATTTCGCCCTTGAAACGGACGAGTACGGACTCAGGCATGTCCAGCGGCATGACGCCGGTGGCAGCGCCGAAAGCCACGAGGCCGGAGCCTGCGGGGAAGCTGATGCCGATCGGGAAACGGGTGTGGCTGTCACCGCCGGTGCCGACGGTGTCGGGCAGCAGCATGCGGTTGAGCCAGCTGTGAATGATGCCGTCGCCGGGGCGCAGCGAGATGCCGCCGCGCGTGCTGATGAAGTCCGGCAGTTCGTGGTGCATCTTCACGTCGACGGGCTTGGGGTAAGCCGCCGTGTGGCAGAAGGACTGCATGACCAGGTCGGAGCTGAAACCCAGGCAGGCCAGGTCTTTCAGCTCGTCGCGCGTCATCGGGCCCGTGGTGTCTTGCGAGCCGACCGAGGTCATCTTGGGTTCGCAGTAGGTGCCGGGGCGCACGCCCTGCCCTTCAGGCAAACCGACCGCGCGGCCGACCATTTTTTGCGCCAGCGTGAAACCGCGGCCGTTGTCTTCAGGGCTGACAGGCAGGCGGAACTGGGTGGACAAAGGCAGGCCCAGCGCGAAGCGGGCTTTGGCGGTGAGGCCGCGGCCGACGATCAGGGGAATACGGCCGCCGGCGCGCACTTCGTCAAACAGCACGTCGCTTTTGAGCTTGAACTCGGCGATGACCTTGCCGTCTTTGAGGGCCTTGCCGTCGTAAGGGCGCAGCTCGATCACGTCGCCCATGGCCATCTGGCCCACGTCGAGTTCGATCGGCAGCGCGCCGGAGTCTTCCATGGTGTTGTAAAAGATCGGGGCGATCTTGCCGCCCAGGCAGACGCCGCCGAAGCGCTTGTTGGGTACATAAGGAATGTCCTGGCCTGTCCACCAGAGCACGGAGTTGGTGGCCGACTTGCGTGAGGAGCCGGTGCCGACCACGTCGCCCACATAGGCCACGAGGTTGCCCTTGGCCTTGAGTTCTTCAATGAACTTGACCGGGCCGCGCTTGCCGTCTTCTTCAGGCGTGACGCCGGGACGTGCGTTCTTGTGCATCGCGATGGCGTGCAGTGGAATGTCGGGGCGGCTCCAGGCGTCGGGCGCGGGCGAGAGGTCGTCGGTGTTGATTTCGCCTGCGACTTTAAAGATCGTGAGCATGATGGACTCAGGCACTTCAGGGCGGCTGGTAAACCACTCGGCGTCAGCCCAGCTTTGCAGCACGGCCTTGGCGTATTTGTTGCCCTTGCCGGCCTTTTCCTGGACGTCATGGAACTGGTCGAACATCAGCAGCGTGTGCTTCAGCCCATTGGCCGCCTGCGTGGCGACGCTGTCTTCAGCGTCGTCGAGCAGTTCGACCATGGGGCTGATGTTGTAGCCGCCCAGCATGGTGCCCAGCAGTTGCACCGCTTTTTCGCGCGAGATCAGCGAACACTTTTCAGTGCCATGGGCCACGGCGGCCAGGTAGCTGGCCTTGACCTTGGCGGCGTCATCCACACCGGCGGGAACGCGGTGGGTGATGAGATCGACCAGAAAGGCTTCTTCGCCCTTGGGCGGGTTCTTCAGCAGCTCGATGACTTCACCGGTCTGCTTGGCCGACAGCGGCAGCGGCGGGATGCCAATGACAGCGCGCTCGGCGACGTGGTTGCGGTAGGTTTGCAAGAACTCGGATGACATGCTGGTTTCTCCTGTATTCAAAAATCGTGGGGCTAACAATTGCGGGGTGATTACTTCGCGGCGGATGCGGCTGCAGCGGGCACAGCAGCGACTGGCGCGGCGGCAGCAGGCGCCTGGGCAGCCGGAGCCGCCACGGCGGGCTTATCAAGCACGCTGACAGGCGGGTTCAGCTTCATCGCTTCAGCAAATGCCTGCTGCGCGGGGCTCACGCATTCGTCGGCCAGGCGAGTGCCCAGTTTCTGGTTCATCAGCATGGACTTGTTGCCCAGTTGCAGCCAGACAGCGCCGGCCTTCTGGTCTTCCAGGCGGATCGCACCGGTGGTGGTGGCGACGGGGAACATGCGGTACTTGAAGGTCTTGCCCTGGACGTCGAAGTAGCCAGGGTTCTTGGTATCGGCGGTCAGGTTGACCGAAGCGCCGAGTTCACAAGGCAGGTTGCCCACATGCACGCGCTCGGCGATGGCCATCTCGGCCGGCGACAAAGCGGCTTCGGCAGCCTCGATACCGGCCGCGACGTTCTTGGCCGCACTCTTGAGGTTGCTGCGGTGGGCCGGATTGACGGCAGGCCGCTTCTTGGCGGCGGGTTTCGCCGCAGGTTTGGCGGCTGCCGCTGCGGGTTTGGCAGCCGGCTTGGCCGGGGGGGTTTGCGCTGTGGCAAGGCTGGTGGCCAGCAATGTGAAGGCGCCCAGGGCGGCAGCAAAAGGGAAGCGGGTGTTTTTCATGGGGCTTTCGTTCAGTGATGCGGTAAAGATTCGACGGGGTTGGTAGAGGGGTTGATCGCTCAGTGAAGCAACGCGGCCTGGAACCAGGTCTGCGCCTCGAGCGGGAGGGCCCGGCCGGTCTGGTGCGCGCGCTCCAGGACCTGCCAGAAGTAACGGTAGCTTGCGCGGTCATGGAGTTTCCCATCAAAACTGATGGGAGCCCAGGCTGCGCCTTGGGCGGCCGCTATTATTTTTGTAGCATCTTCGATCTCCTCCCCACTGGGCGCAAAGGCTTGCAGGATGGGGCGGATCTGGTTGGGGTGAATGCTCCACATGCGGGTGTAGCCCAGTTCGCGGGCGGCTTGGCGTGCAGCGGTGGTCATGGCCGCAGTGTCATTGAACTCTGTGACAACACAATGCGAAGGCACTTTGCCGTAGGCGTGGCAAGCGGAGGCGATTTCAAGCTTGGCGCGCACCACCAGCGGGTGCGTAAACTGGCCGCGGCTGCTCATGCCGTCGGCAGGGATGGCCCCTGCGTGGGCCGAGACAAAATCCATGAGGCCAAAGCTCAGCGACTGCACGCGCGGGTGCGCGGCAATCTCAAAGGCATTGCGCACTGCCAGCGGCGATTCGATCAGTACATGCAGCGGCACATCGCCGGCAGACGCGGCCAGCAGCGCCTTCTCGGCGCGAATGACGTCAGCCACCGATTCGACCTTGGGCACCATGATGTGCGACAGGTGGCGCGCCAACTTGCCGGCGATCACGGCCATGTCGGCATCAAACGCGGGGTGGTCGACCGCATGCACACGCACAGCGACACGGGCCTTGTCGCTGGCCAAAGCCGCCAGCGCCACCACCATGGCGGCGTGGTCGGCTTCGCCGCCTACGGGTGCGCCGTCTTCGCAGTCCAGCGTCACGTCAAACACGCAGGCGCCGAACTCTTCGATCATCTCGGCCTGCAGTTGCAGGCTTTTGCGCATGCGCGCTTCGACGCCGCTGTAGTGGTCGCAGACGGGCAGCAGCATGGCGCCGGCCTGGGCGCCTAGCAGCACTTGCGCGGGATGAACGGCGGTGGTGCTCATGGCTTGCGTTGGGCGACGATGAACATGCGCGGGAAGGCGAGCAGCAGTTTTCCGTCGGTGCGCGCCGGATAGGCCTTGGCGACGCGCCGCTCGTACTCGGCGAGGTAACTCGCTTGCAATTCCGGCGGAAGGCGGTCGACGAAAGGCTTGAGGCCCGTCGCCCGCACCCACTCGACAATCGCCGCGGCCGAAGCCATCGGGTGCTGATAGGCCGTACGCCATACATCCACGTGCGCGGCCTTGTCGGCGAGCAGGTCGTAGTACTGATCGATAGAGAAAAGCTCGGTGCGAAGTTTGGAGTAATCGCCGATGGCGTCTTTCCACGGGGCCTCGGCGGCGAGCTCGCGCATCAGGCGATGCGTTGGTTCGTCGCGGTTGTCCGGCATCTGGATGGCCAGCACGCCACCCGGAGCCAGCGCGGCAAAAAGCCGCGGGATCAGGGCCGCGTGATTGGGCACCCATTGCAGGGCGGCGTTCGCATAAATCAGCTGGGGAGCGGCATCGCCTGTGCCGGGTTGCCAGGTGGCGATGTCGCTGAGTTCGAATGCGGCCGCCGGCAGGCGCTTGCGCGCACTGGCCAGCATGGCTTCGGAGTTGTCGGTGCCCGTGACCGCCGCACCAGGAAAACGGCGGGCCAGCAATTCAGTCGAATTGCCGGGGCCGCAACCCAGGTCGAACACCTTGGCCGCCTTTACCAGCGGAACCCGCGCCAGCAGCTCCTGGGCCGGGCGCGTGCGCTCGTCCTCATAGCGGCTGTAGAGGGCGGGGTTCCAGTCGCTCATGAGGGACGGCGGTGGTGTGCGGGCAAAGTGCTGGGCGGCCTCGTACTGGCTTAGAGGAGGTGCTTGACGCCGTCTTGCTCACCCTTGAGCTCGTCCAGGGTCTTGGTGATGCGTTCCTGGCTGAACGCGTCGATCTCCAGGCCTTCAACCAGTTTGTATTCGCCGTTTTCGCAGGTCACGGGGAAGCCGAACATGATGTCTTTCGGAATGCCGTACTGGCCGTCGGACGGGATGCCCATGGTGACCCATTTGCCGTTGGTGCCCAGGGCCCAGTCGCGCATGTGGTCGATGGCGGCGTTGGCGGCCGAAGCGGCCGAGGACAGGCCGCGCGCTTCAATGATGGCGGCGCCGCGCTTGCCGACGGTGGGCAGGAACACGTTGGCGTTCCATTCCTGGTCGTTGATCATCTTGGCGACGCT
>JAJKJM010000145.1 GCA_021153985.1 Polaromonas sp. | reverse complement strand
TGCTCGGGCATCACGTGGGCCATGAACTGCTTGGCCTGCTCGTAGACGTCGTCGGTGTCGAACAGGATGTCGCCGATGTCGCTGTTGAAGTAGTCGCGGATCGCGCGGATCACGAGGCTGGATTCCTGGTAAATCAGGTAGGCGCCCTTGCCGCCTTTGCCGGCGCCGTCAATGGCGGTCCAGAGCTTGAGCAGGTAGTTCAGGTCCCACTGCAGCTCAGGCGCGCTGCGGCCGATACCGGCGGTGCGCGCGATGATGGACATCCCGTTGGGGTACTCCAGCTGGTCCATGTTTTCTTTGAGTTCGGCCCGGTCTTCACCTTCGATACGGCGGCTGACGCCACCGCCGCGCGGGTTGTTGGGCATCAGGACCACATAGCGGCCTGCCAGGGAGACGAAGGTGGTGAGGGCTGCGCCCTTGTTGCCGCGTTCTTCTTTTTCGACCTGGACCAGCAGTTCCTGGCCTTCTTTGATGACGTCGTTGATGCGCGCCTGATTGACCGGCACGCCCTGGGCAAAGTATTGCCGGGAGATTTCCTTGAACGGCAGAAAGCCGTGGCGGTCTTCGCCGTAGTCGACGAAGCAGGCTTCCAGCGATGGCTCGACGCGCGTGACGACGGCCTTGTAGATATTGCCTTTGCGCTGCTCGCGCCCTTCGATTTCAATTTCGTAGTCGAGGAGTTTTTGTCCATCGACGATCGCCAAGCGGCGTTCTTCCGCCTGTGTGGCGTTTACCAGCATCCGTTTCATGGGTAGCCTTCCTTATCGTTCTTCGTTTTTGATGTTTGTCTCAAAACATCAATCAACATGCCCAAAATGGGCTAACGACGCCGGAGGGACGCAGTGCGAACGTGGAGGAATTGCCGGAGAGCTTTTGACAGCGCGCGGCCGACCGAAATGAATCGGTCAGCGACGTGGTCTGGGCGTAGGCGCGTGGATGGAGCGAGCAGGGGTCAAACGGGTGGGTGCTACAAAAAATATAGCTGCTTGCGCCCACTGTACAAGGGCTGGCGGCTGATTTGTGCCGAAAGCAGGGCTCACGAATGTCGTGAGGCGCTGCAGGCACATATAAATCAGACTGACCAGTGTTGTCATCAGAGGGCTTCCCGTTAAGGACTTGATCTCGGCTGGATCCGCATGCAGCCCTTTGTGCACGATTCTCGTGACGGGGGCTGCACACATGGTATTCCGTAGTTGTGTTCGCAAAACGTCGACTCGTCTACCGTGCAAAGAGGCTCGCCGCGAGGTGCCTGGCACTCATCGCTTGCGGGCAATTGCCGGCGTGGGCATCGACCTTCCAGCGAGGCTGTTTGCTTGCCTTTTGAGGGCGGGGGACTTGCGTGGACTAAACTCCAGACAAATCAACCACTTACAGCGCATCGCTAGTGAAACACATTATAGGGTCAGCAAGAGGCTTGGCAAGGAAACCCGGGAAAACACCGGTACGGCCGCCCGCAGCCGCTGTGAAAGTACCCGGGCCCAGGTCGGAACCCGTGCGCCCAGCGCCCGTCCAGCCCATGGCGCCCCCGCCGGCGCCCCAGGCCACGCTGGTGACGGTGGATGAGGACTACGCCGGCCAGCGGCTGGACAATTTTTTGATCCGCCAGCTCAAGGGCGTGCCCAAAACCCATGTCTACCGCATCATCCGCAGCGGCGAAGTGAGGATTAACAAAGGCCGGGCGCAGGCCGATACGCGGGTGGAGGCAGGCGACATCGTGCGCCTGCCGCCGGTGCGGACGTCCGAGCGGGCCGGGCAAAAGGCCGAAGCCATGGCCCAGGAAATCGCCCGGCACGGCGCCAGTTCCACCACGGGCGGCTATGCGCCATCCCGCGAATTCCCGATTCTGTTTGAAGACGACTTTGTGCTGGCCATCGACAAACCGGCCGGTGTGGCGGTGCACGGCGGCAGCGGTGTGAGTTTTGGTGTGATCGAGCAATTGCGCATGGCGCGGCCCGAAGCGGACTTCCTGGAGCTGGTGCACCGGCTGGACCGCGAAACCAGCGGCATCCTGCTGATCGCCAAGCGGCGCATGGCGCTCAAGCTGCTGCAGGAGCAGTTCCGGGAACGCGAAACCGACAAGGTCTACCTGGCGCTGGTTAGCGGCGACTGGCCCGCCAATCACCGGGTGATCGACAAGGCGCTGCACAAGTATTTGCTGCCAGACGGCGAGCGGCGCGTGAAGGTGGTGCCCAACGAGCACCCGGACGGCATGCGCTCGGTAACCTTGGTCAAGGTCAAGGCGGCGATTCCGGCCAGCCCGCTGGCCCCCTCCACACCCTTCACCCTGCTGGAAGTGACCATCAAGACCGGCCGCACCCACCAGATTCGCGTCCACCTGTCCAATGAGGGTCATCCGATTGCCGGTGACGACAAATATGGCGACTTCGAGCTGAACCGGGCGTTGCAGAAATCGTCGGCCGGGACGATGCCGCTCAAGCGCATGTTCCTGCATGCCTGGAGCCTGAAGTTCAACCATCCCAAGCTGCGCAAGGTGGTGCACCTGCAGGCGCCCTTGCCGCCGGAGTTGCAGCAGTTTTTGCCGGCGCCGGTTTCTGTATGAGTCGCGACGCTTCTGCAGTGCTTGATTCAACAAGCGCGGCCGGGCCGATCCGCGGGAAGCTCAGCGGGCTGGGCGGAACGGTGCTGATGTTCGTCTTTGCCGGTCCTGCGCTCTATGGTGTGGCGTATTACCTGGTGGCGGGCGAGTTGGGGCGCGGTGAATTCCGGTGGAGTGAGGCGCCTTCGCTGGTGTTTTGGCCGCTTCTGATGGAGTTCCTGTTCTGGGTGTCGGTCGGAGGCCTTGAAACAATGCTTTTGTTTCCACTCCCAACCGTTGTGGCCGCCGTGGCCTTCTGGCTATTGAACAAGAAGGTGATGCCCTCTTTGAATGCCATGTCGCCCTACCGTTTCGTGTTGTCCAGATCGGCGGCCTGTGTGGTGGTGTGTGTGTGCGCTTTTGTGGCCTTGAATCCGGCGACAGTGACGCAAGGATGGGAGGCGCTGTATTTTTACAATCCCCGTATCCGGTCGCCGTACGATGACTCGGGCTGGGGATTTCTTGAGAGCTATGGGCCGCTCTTTCACTTGACCTTGCTCAGCCTGGCAAGCGCCTTGCTCGGTGCGATTGACGGAATCTCGTCGTGGTGCTTGCGGAAAAACCTGCACCACTGAGGCCAGCGTTTGAGCTTTTGCCCATGTGCGCGCAGATACGGGCCTTCCCTAAGACAATATCCCCATGCAAACCCGAAATTTCGACCTGATCGCTTTTGACTGGGACGGCACGCTGTTTGATTCGACCCAGATCATCGTGCGTTGCATCCAGGCCGCGGTGCGTGATGTGGGCGGCACTATGCCGACTGACAAAGAGGCTGGCTATGTGATCGGCTTGGGGCTCATGCAGGCCCTGGCCCACGCCGCGCCCGACGTGCCGCCTGAAAAATATCCGCAACTGGGTGAACGTTATCGTCACCACTACGCCGCGCACTTCGATGACCTCAGCCTGTTTGACGGCGTGCTGCCTCTGCTCGATGCCTTGAAGGCACGCGGCCACCTGCTGGCGGTGGCCACCGGCAAGTCGCGCCGGGGCCTTGATGGCGTGCTGCATACCTCCCAGCTCAAAGGCGTGTTTGACGGATCCCGCACGGCGGATGAAACCGCCGGAAAACCGGATCCGCTCATGCTGCACGAATTGATGGCGGAGCTTGATGTTCCGGCCGCCCGCGTGCTGATGGTCGGCGACACAACCCATGATCTGCAGATGGCGGTCAATGCCGGTTGTGCCAGTGTGGGCGTGAGTTACGGCGCGCATGAGCCCGATGCGTTTGCGGTTCTGGCGCCGCGCCATATCGCTCACTCGGTGCAGGACCTGCACGACTGGCTGCTGGCCAATGGTTAATTTCAAGTGGTTCTGCCGGTAGACCCCATGGATGAACGGCAAGCCCTATGCAATACCCGCGACCTGCTCGAAGGCGGGCTGGCGGTTCCGTTTGATGTCGTTTATGCCGGACAGACCTGCCGGGCCTTTGCCGTCCGTTACGAAGGCACCGTTCACGCCTATCTCAATCGCTGCACCCATGTTGCGATGGAACTGGACTGGCAGCCCAACCGGGTATTTGACGACCAGGGGCAGTGGTTGCTATGCGCCAGCCATGGCGCGGCCTACCGGCCCGATACCGGCCAATGCGCCGGCGGCCCGTGTCAGGGCGGGCTGGTGAAAATTCAACTTTCGGAGGCGGAGGGGGTTGTTTATTGGCATTCTGCTTACAACCTTAAACCGCTACAGTTCTAATACCTCTCTAAACTAGTGAACATGAACGATCCTCACCGCCCCGACCCCCCGATGGACCCTGATTTGTTGCGCGAGTCGGACTTTCGGCCCAATCACCCCGAATCCCTTCCTCCCCGTACATCCTCGACAAAATCCGCAGCAGACCCGACCGGCGCCCCCGGATGGGAGCGCGCCACGCTCGAAAAACTGGCATTTGCATCGCTGAACGAACAGAAAGCCACGCGCCGCTGGAAGACTTTTGTGCGCCTGGCCTGGCTGGCATTTTTTGTCGCTCTGGTCTGGATGGCGCTGCACCGCGGCACGCCCGCCAGTGATGCGACGGTGCCGCACACGGCCGTGGTCGAAATCAAGGGCGAGATCGCCGCAGGGGCTGATGCCAGCGCCGAGTTCGTCAATGCGGCGCTGCGTGCGGCCTTTGAAGACGACGGCGCCAAGGCGGTGGTGCTGCTGATCAATTCTCCTGGCGGCAGCCCTGTGCAGGCCGGCATGATGAACGACGAAATCCTGCGCCTGAAGGCCAAGCACAAGAAGCCGGTGTACGCGGTGGTCGAAGAAACCTGCGCGTCGGCGGCGTATTACATCGCCGTCTCGGCCGACAAGATTTATGTCGACAAGGCCAGCATTGTGGGCAGCATCGGCGTGCTGATGGACGGCTTTGGCTTTACCGGCCTGATGGACAAACTGGGTGTAGAGCGCCGTCTGCTGACAGCCGGTGAAAACAAGGGCTTCCTGGATCCGTTCAGCCCGCAAAGCGAAAAGCAGCGCGTGTTCGCACAGGCCATGCTCGACCAGATTCACCAGCAGTTCATCGCGGTGGTGAAAGCCGGCCGCGGCAAGCGCCTGAAAGAAACGCCTGAAATGTTCAGCGGCCTGTTCTGGAGCGGCCAGCAGGCGGTGGAGCTCGGCCTGGCCGACCAGCTCGGCAACCTCGACTACGTCGCGCGTGAAGTCGTGAAGACCGATGAAATCATCGATTACACGCGCCGCGACAACGTGGCCGAACGCCTGGCCAAGAAGTTTGGCGCGGCCATGGGTGAGGGCGCCATGAAGGCTTTCAAGGCAATTCCCGCGCTTCGCTAGAAGGACAGGTTTCGCGCCTGCGAATTAATTGGCCACGCCCAGAAAAAAGCCCGCAGTTTGCGGGCTTTTTCTTTAGCGGCCTATGCAAAAAACGGTCGGCAAATCCAGTGATGCCTGGAGCTTGTCGCGCTTCCAGGTGCTGACCTGCGCGCTGCGCGACCAGCCTGTGCCCATAGTCAGGCCGCAGCTCAGGGCCAGCCGGGTATTGCCCTGCAGCGTTTGCAGCAGCGACTGGAAGAGGGCGGCGTTGCGGTAGGGCGTTTCAATAAAGAGCTGGGTCTGGCCGGATTTGAGCGCCAGCGACTCCAGCTCGCGAATGCGCTGAACCCGCTCGGCCGGCGCTTGGGGCAGATAGCCGGCAAAGGCGAAGCTCTGCCCGTTGAGGCCACTGGTGGCCAACGCCAGCATCAGCGACATCGGTCCCGTCAATGGGACGACTTCCAGCCCCAGGTCATGGGCCGCGCGCACGACAGACGATCCCGGATCCGCAATGGCGGGCATGCCTGCCTCACTGACCAGGCCCATGTCGCCGCCTTCCATGGCCGCCTTCAGCAATGGCCGCGCGTCAAAGTTGCCTGTGTGGTCGCCCTTTTTGTGAACCTCGCGCGGCAACTCCTGGATGTGCTGCGACTGCAAGGGGGCGCTCAATGGGTGCAGCGCGTCGATCCGTTTCAGGTAGGCGCGCGTGCTTTTGGCGTTTTCGCAAATCCAGCAAGACAGCTGCGACGCGATTTGCAGCGTGTGCAAGGGAATGACATCCTGCAGCGGCGCCTGGATGTCGCAGCCGAAATCCAGCGGCGCAGGCACCAGATAGAGTTTGCCCCTTGCGGCGGCGGTCATGCCCGGTCTCCGGCGGGGAGGCCCGACAACAACTTCACGCCCGCTGCCTGGATTAACCGGCAGGTGCGAATCAGCGGCAGGCCGACCAGGGCCGTTGGGTCGTCGTTGTCAATCGACTCCAGCAGCGCGATGCCCAGGCCTTCGCTTTTGGCGCTTCCTGCGCAGTCATAAGGCTGTTCGGCGCGCAGGTAATGCTCGATCTCATCGTCCGACAGGTCGCGAAATTTCACCTTCACGGCGGCCAGGCTTTGCGCTTCAAATCCCGTTTCCAGGCACACCACAGCCACGGCGGTCTGGAAGATGACTGTGTGCCCGCGCATCTGGCGCAGCTGGGCGACGGCCTTTTCATGGGTGCCTGGCTTTCCGAGCGGGAGGCCGCCAAGGTCGGCGACCTGGTCGGAGCCGATGACGACGGCGCTTGGGAAGGCCGCGGCAACGGCTTTGGCCTTCGCCAGCGCGAGGCGTTCGGCAAGCGCTTGGGGCAGTTCACCGGGCCGTGGAGTTTCGTCGAGGTCGGGCGCGGCTACCTCGAAAGGAATGCGCAGCCGTTGCAGCAGTTCACGGCGGTAGCGCGAGGTCGAGCCCAACACGAGAGGGCGGCTTGTTGCGGAATCGAAGGCAAGGGTCATGCCCCGATTCTCTTACACTGCATTCATGTCCAGATCCCATCAAGCCCACCGGCTCAATATGCAAGCGTTCGCCCAGGAAGGCGTGGCGCTCAACGAAAGCACTCCGCTACAAAATCTGGAGCGCTTGGCCCAAGAAACACAAGGGCTACAGCCCGATTCGGCTGTGAAATGGCAAGCCAGAGCAGAGCTGCGTCCACGTGCCGGGGTTGACGACGACGTGTGGCTGCACCTAGCTGCCGAAGCCACAGTGCCCTTGACTTGCCAGCGCTGCATGGGGGTTGTTGAAACGCCCGTAGAGGTCGACCAGTGGTACCGCTTTGTGGCCACCGAAGACATCGCCATGGCCGAGGACGATCAGTCTGAGGAGGATTTGCTGGTGATGGAGCCGCAATTCGATTTGCTGGCGGTGCTGGAAGACGAGCTGCTGATGGCGTTGCCGCTGGTGCCCATGCATGAGCAATGCCCGGTGACGCCGAAACTTCAGGTGGGGGAGGCCGATATGGCGGCTGAGCCAGATTCCGGCAAAAAGCCGAACCCGTTTGCCGTGCTTGCGCAACTCAAGGTTAAAAAGTAGTAATTTAGAACTACTTTTCCCGTGATAAAACGTCTGGATTTGCCGACATTTGGCCCCCTGGAGCTGGGGGAGTGAAAATGAGCCCGCATCGAGCTATAATCAAAGGCTTCGCGTACCAATGCGGTGATACGGCTTATAGGATTGCTATGGCCCGATATCCAGGTCCAGCTATCTGAACTCAAGAATTTGGTGCGTAATTTACCAACCTTACACCCCATCAGGAGCGGATCATGGCCGTCCAGCAGAACAAAAAGTCACCTTCGAAGCGCGGTATGCACCGTTCGCACAACGCACTCACCGTGCCAGGCATCGCAGTGGAATCCACCACCGGCGAAACCCACCTGCGTCACCACATCAGCCCGACCGGTTTTTACCGTGGCCGCAAGGTGCTGAAAACCAAATCTGAAGCGTAATTCCACGCTTTAAGCACTGGCCCGCACTCATCCTGCGGGCCTTTCTTTTGCCTGAATTTCAAATCTTGACTGCACCGGTCGCCCCATGATCAGGATCGCTGTCGACGCCATGGGCGGGGATATTGGTCCCGCCGTCACCGTTCCGGCCAGCCTGGCTTTTCTGGACGGCCACCCGGATGCGTCCGTGGTGCTGGTTGGCCAGCCTGACGTCCTGGCGGCTCACCCTCTGTATGCCCGTCTGCAGTCGCACGACCGTTGCCGGATCGTTGCGGCCAGCGAGATCGTCACCATGGACGATCCCATTGAGATTGCCCTGCGGCGAAAAAAGAACTCCTCCATGCGGGTGGCCATGAACCAAGTCAAGGACGGCGTGGCTCAGGCGGCTGTTTCGGCCGGCAATACCGGCGCCTTGATGGCCATTGCCCGCTATGTGCTCAAGACCCTGGAGGGTATAGACCGTCCGGCCATAGCCACCCAATTACCCAATGCCTTGGGGGGCGCCACCACCGTGCTGGATCTGGGTGCCAACGTCGATTGCACCGAAGACCATCTGCTGCAGTTTGCCGTAATGGGGTCTGCCTTGGTAGCGGCCATTACAAGCAATCCCACGCCCAGTGTCGGTTTGCTCAATATTGGTGAAGAGGCCATCAAAGGCAGTGAAATCATCAAAAAAGCCGGTGAATTGCTGCGATCTGCATCCAAATCCGGCGATCTGAATTTTTACGGAAATGTCGAGGGGAACGACATTTTCAAGGGAACAACCGACATCGTTGTGTGCGACGGCTTTGTGGGCAATGTGGCGCTCAAGGCCAGCGAAGGTCTGGCCAGCATGATTGGCGGCTTTATCAAGGCCGAGTTCTCCCGCAATATTTTGACAAAAGTTGCCGCCATCATTGCCTATCCGGTGTTAACTGCGTTTAAAAATCGGGTTGACCACAGGCGTTACAACGGCGCAGCCCTGTTGGGCCTGCAAGGGCTGGTATTCAAGAGCCACGGCTCAGCTGACGCCTTTGCTTTTGAGACGGCACTCAATCGGGCTTATGATGCGGCTCGGAACAATTTGCTTGAGAGAGTCCGCGAACGTATTGCCCATGCGGCTCCTTTGCTGGTTGCGGCGCAGGCGGCATTTTCGGCCGAGATGCCAGCCGAGGACTTCTCAACGCCAGTTGACTCAACAGTTTCAACACCGGCACACTAATTAATGACCCGTTATTCACGCATCACCGGTACTGGCAGCTATTTGCCGCCGCGCCGATTGACCAACGCCGATCTGGCCGCTGAACTGGCCACCCGAGGTGTTGAAACCTCCGACGAATGGATTGTGGAGCGTACTGGCATCCGGGCCCGTCACTTTGCGGCCCCCGATGTGACCAGCAGCGACCTGGGTGTCGAGGCGGCCAAAAACGCCTTGCAGGCCGCGGGCTTGCAGGCTTCGGACATCGACCTCATCATCGTGGCGACCTCGACGCCCGACATGGTCTTCCCGTCGGCCGCGTGCATCATGCAGAACAAGCTGGGCATCGCAGGATGCGCGAGAACACTTCCGCACCGATCACCAGCGCCTTATTGGCCGAACCAGTCTTGATCATGGCGTCGGCCACGGTCAGCGCATAGACAAATCCGC